>NZ_JAGIYX010000038.1:0-83194 GCF_017813315.1 Kitasatospora sp. RG8 | reverse complement strand
GGCCGGCGGGGGCGAGGGCGAGGGCGCCGGTGCCGGGGCCTCGGCGGCGTCCGGCCGGGGGCCCGGCCTCCCGCTCCGCGCGGGCCCGGCCGCGCGCCCCGCAGCCGCGGTCCGCCCGCCGGCGGTGGTCCCGGGCGCCGTTCGGCCTGCCGCGGGTGCGGACTGAGCGGGGCTCAGCAGAGCGGCGAAGGCGTCGATCTCGCCGCGGGTCCGGGTGCCGAGCTTGCGCATGGCCCGGTGCTGGTAGCTGCGCGCGGTGGCCGGGGCGACCCCGAGCGCGGCCGCGGTCTCGGCGAGGTTCCGGCCGGCGGCGAGGTGGGCGAGGGCCTCGGCTTCACGGGGTGTCAGCTGCCGGAGCAGCCGGGCCGCCTCCTCCTGGCCGACGGAGGGCCCGGCGGTGCGGCCGGCGGCGGGCCCGGTGGTGGGGCCGCCGACCGCCTTGGCGCGCGTCGCCTTGGTGTTCTTGGCGGCCCGGCCGCGTCCGGCCCGGCCCTTTTCCGAAGAACGGCCCTGGGGTGCGGGTCCGTCGGTCGTGGGGGCGCCGGTGGGGCGCTCGGCGGTCGGCGGCGTGGACATCAGACGCTCCGGGCCGGAGTGGGGGCGGCGAGAGGGCAGGGTCTGAAAATGCGCATAAGCCAATAATCTGGGACACGACGGCGGTTTGCCTCTTCACGGAGCATGGCGAGTCGCCTTGGCACCATGAGGCGCATGACGCAGCTGATGGGCCGTCCGATCGTTCAGGTGCCGGGGGAGCTGGGCACCAGGCCCGTCCTGGCGGACGTGCTCACCGGGGTGCGGACGGCGCTGCTCGGTCTCGCGGGGGTCGCGGTGCCGGTACTCGGGCTCTGGGTGGTGACCCCGTACGCGGACGACGACGCGGCCGGCGCCGTCCGGCTGGCGGGCGCGCTCTGGCTGCTCGGGCACGGCGCGCCGGTGCTGCGGGGCGGCGCGGACGCCCCGCTGACCGTCACTCCGCTGCTGCTCGGCCTGCTGGTGGTGGGGCAGTTGTACCGGGCGGGTGCCCGGGCGGCGGCGCGGCGCGGTCCGCGGCCGCGGTGGAGCGGCCCGCCGGCGGTGTGGTGCGGCTACTGCGCGGTGGCCGCGGCGGTGGTGGCGCACTGTTCGGGCGCCGGGCCGTTCCGCGCGCGGGTGCTGCCGGACGTGCTCGTGGTGACGCTGCTGGCCGCGGCCGCGATGGCGGCCGGTGCCAGGAGGGCGCGCCGCGCGGAGGGCGCGCCGCCCGGCGCGGGCGGGCCGGTGCTCCGGTGGCGGGCGCTGGAGCGGGCGCTGGAGCGGGCGCTGGAACGGGTGCCGGACTGGGCCCGGCCGGCCGGGGGAGCGGCGGTGATCCGGACGGCGGCGCTGGCGGCCGGGGCGGGGCTGGTGGCGGCGGGAGCGGCGGTGCTGGCCGTGGCGGCCGTGCTGGACGCGGTGGCCGGCACAGGCCGGGCGGCGGCGGTGCTCGCCCACGGCCCGGCCGCGGTGGCCGGGCTGCTGCTGCTGAGCGTGCTGCTGCTGCCGAACGCGGTGCTCTGGGGCACGGCCTACGCGCTGGGCCCGGGGTTCGCGGTGGGGGCGGGCACGGTGGTGGCGCCGGGCGGGGCGGTCCTGGGGCCGTTGCCGGAGTTCCCGCTGTTCGCGCTGGTGGCGGAGCCGGGCGGGGGCGGCTGGCGGTCGGCGGCCTGTCTGCTGCCGGCCCTGGCCGGGGTGGCGCCGGCCCTGCTGCTGGGCCGGGCGGCGGCTGACGGCGCGGAGCGTACGGACGTCCGGGCCGGGGCGGACCGGCCGGCCGGGGCGGCGACCCCGTGGCACCCGGCGGCGACGGCCGTCGCCGCGCTGGCGGCGGCGCTGCTGACCGGGGTGGCGGGCGAGGTGCTCGGCCGGCTCTCCGGCGGTGCGCTGGCGGGCGGCCGGATGGCGCAGCTGGGCCCGGCGCCGTGGCGGACGGGCCTGGCGGCGGCGGGGTGGTTCGCCGCGGTGGCGGTGCCGGGAGCGCTGCTGGTGCGGGCCCGGGCGCTGGGCAGGGCGGCGGGCCGTGCGCCGGACAAGGCGGCGGGCCGTGCGCCGGGCCGGGACACCTGTCGGGGCGTCACCGCGGAGGGTGGAGGGGCCTTGGCTGCCGGTGTCAGTGCCGGCAGTGCGCTCGCCGGCCACGCGCGCCGGAGCGCACTGTTGCTGCGCGCCCGTGCGTACGCGCTGGTGCTGCGGCTGGGCCCGCCCGTGGACGGGGTGGGCGGAACGGACGGCGCGGACGGCGCGGACGGTACCGTCTCCGCCTCCCCCGACGAGGACTGACCACCTCGCCACCCCGCCGGCCGAGGGCGACGACCGGCCCACCCGGCGCCGGCTCTCCGGCGGCCCGCTCCCCGGGGGCCCGTTCTCGGGCGGTCGGCTGTCCCGACGGCCCGCTGTCCCGCTGTTCCGATGCCGGCGGCGCCGCTGCCCGTTCTCCCGGGGGAGAGTTTCCCGGGCTACTCGCCCTTGGTCGTGATGTCCACGTACCACTTGGGCGCGAGCCGCTCGCAGTTGTCCGCACCGGTGGCGGTGAGCGAGTCCCGGACGCAGGTGACGTAGTCGTTGTAGTACAGGCTGAGCCCGATCACCGAGGACACGAAGACCACGGTCATCGCGCCGGTGAGCACCCCGGCGAGCGCGGCCGGGGTGAGCGGGTTGGGCGCGGCGGACCCGGTCGCGCCGGCGGGCACCGCGCCGGCCGTGGTCCCGGCCGTGGTCCCGGCCGGCCGGTCGGTGGCCGGCTTGGGGGTGCGCATCGCGCCGATGCCCCAGGCGACGGCGAGCGCGCCGACGAACAGGGCGACGTAGTGCAGCGCGGCGAACGCGCAGACCAGCGAGGCCATGCCGGCCAGCGCCGCGTTGCGGGCCTTGCGCTGGGCCGGGTCGTTCGGGTCGAGCTTGGGCGGCTGCGGGGCGGGCGGCCGGGGGTGCCAGCCGCCGCCCTGGTAGCCGGGGCTCCACGGGTGCGGCGGCGGCACCAGCGGGCGTTCGTCCTGGCCCTCGTCGCCGTCGGGTGCGTGCTGGCCCTCGGCGGGCCCGGGGTTGCGCGGCCGCCACGGCTGGTCCGGGGCATCCGCCGGCGGCGGCGCGAAGGGGTTGCGCTCGCCGGTGTCGTCACCGCTGCTCATGGTTCAGCCATTCCTTCTCGGTCGGTTGGGCGGACGCCCGCGCCACCCTATGATCCCGCAGCCGCCCGCGGGCAGTCCTGCGGCCTTCCGCCCGGCGCGGGCGTCCGGCCCGGTGCCCCCGCCCGCGGGCCGGGGAGATCCCCGTCTCAACTACGCGCGTAGCGACGCCCGGCCGTTTCGGAGGCCGTCCGACCAGCCGTTATCGTGGTGACGGTCAGCAGCTCACAGAGGTTCCCGGGGCCCGCGTCGCGGCGGGTTCTCCTGATGTTCCCCCTTGCTCGACCTGCCGTTCGTAGTGGCCCCACCGCCGGTGGACGTACCAGCGGGCGGCGCCCGACCTACGGAGAAACGCGCAGTGACCGCCGCCCCCGCTCAGCTCTTCCCGCCCCGCACGCCCGGCCCGGCCCGTCTGGTGGTGCTGGTCTCCGGCTCCGGCACCAACCTGCAGGCGCTCATCGACGCCGCCGCCGACCCGGCCTTCGGCGCCGAGATCGTCGCCGTCGGTGCGGACCGTGACGGGATCGCCGGCCTGGAGCGCGCCGAGCGCGTGGGCCTGCCGGTCTTCGTCCACCGGGTGAAGGACTTCCCCGACCGGGCCGCCTGGGACGCCGCGCTGACCGCCTCCACCACCGCGTACGAGCCGGACCTCGTGGTCACGGCCGGTTTCATGAAGATCCTCGGCGCCGGCTTCATCGAGGCCTTCGCCGGGCGGATCGTCAACACCCACCCCGCACTGCTGCCCGCCTTCCCCGGCGCCCACGGCGTCACCGACGCCCTCGCGTACGGGGTGAAGGTCACCGGCTGCACCGTCCACCTGGTCGACGCCGGCGTGGACACCGGGCCGATCATCGCGCAGGGCGTCGTCGAGGTCGCCGACGCCGATCACGCCGATGGCGGCGAAGCGCTGCACGAGCGCATCAAGACTGTCGAGCGCAAGCTGCTCGTCGACGTCGTGGGCCGGCTGGCCCGCGAGGGTCACCGCATCGAGGACCGAAAGGTATGGATCCCGGCATGAGTGCCAGCTCCGCCACCCCCCCTGTCTCCGAGAACGTCCGTCCGCTCCGTCGCGCGCTGATCAGCGTGTACGACAAGACCGGTCTGGAGGAGCTGGCCCAGGGCCTGCACGCCGCCGGGGTCGCCATCGTCTCCACCGGCTCCACCGCCGGCCGGATCGCCGCCGCCGGCGTGCCGGTGACCGAGGTCTCCGAGCTGACCGGGTTCCCGGAGTGCCTGGACGGGCGCGTGAAGACGCTGCACCCCCGCGTGCACGCCGGTGTGCTCGCCGACCTGCGCCTGGAGTCGCACCGCGCGCAGCTGGCCGAGCTGGGCGTCGAGCCCTTCGACCTGGTCGTCGTGAACCTCTACCCGTTCAAGGCCACCGTCGCCTCCGGCGCCACCCCCGACGAGTGCGTCGAGCAGATCGACATCGGCGGCCCGAGCATGGTCCGCGCCGCCGCCAAGAACCACCCCTCGGTCGCCGTCGTGGTCGACCCGGCCCGCTACGGCGACGTGCTGAAGGCCGCTCAGGAGGGCGGCTTCGACCTGGCCACCCGCAAGCGCCTGGCCGGTGCCGCGTTCGCGCACACCGCCGCGTACGACGTCGCCGTCGCCTCCTGGTTCGAGGCCGGCTACGCGCCGAGCGACGAGCGCTTCCCGGAGTTCCTGGGCGCCACCTACGAGCGGCAGAACGTGCTGCGCTACGGCGAGAACCCGCACCAGGGCGCCGCGCTCTACGTGGACGGCACCGGCGGCCTGGCGGGCGCCGAGCAGCTGCACGGCAAGGAGATGTCGTACAACAACTACGTCGACACCGACGCCGCCCGCCGCGCCGCGTACGACCACGCCGGCCCGGCCGTCGCGATCATCAAGCACGCCAACCCGTGCGGCATCGCGACCGGCGCGGACGTCGCCGAGGCGCACCGCAAGGCGCACGAGTGCGACCCGGTCTCCGCGTACGGCGGCGTGATCGCGGTCAACCGCCCGGTCACCGTCGAGCTGGCCGAGCAGATCGCCCCGATCTTCACCGAGGTCGTGGTGGCCCCGGGTTACGAGGAGGGCGCCGTCGAGGTGCTCGCCCGCAAGAAGAACCTGCGCGTGCTGCTCGCCCCGGAGGCCCCGGTCAACCGCCAGGAGGTGCGCCCGATCTCCGGCGGCGTGCTGCTCCAGGAGGCCGACCGGGTGCACGCCGAGGGCGACGACCCGTCGACCTGGACGCTGGCCACCGGCGAGGCGCTCACCGAGGCCGAGCTGGCCGAGCTGGCCTTCGCCTGGCGGGCCTGCCGGGCCGTCAAGTCCAACGCGATCCTGCTGGCCAAGGACGGCGCCTCGGTCGGCGTCGGCATGGGCCAGGTCAACCGGGTCGACTCCTGCAAGCTCGCGGTCGAGCGGGCCGGCGAGCGGGCCAAGGGCGCGTACGCGGCCTCCGACGCGTTCTTCCCCTTCGCGGACGGCCCGGCGATCCTGATCGCGGCCGGCGTCAGGGCCATCGTCCAGCCCGGTGGTTCGATCCGCGACGAAGAGGTGATCGCCGCCGCCGCCGAGGCCGGTGTGACGATGTACCTCACCGGTACCCGCCACTTCTTCCACTGATCCCACCGGTCACACCGGTCCCGGCGGCTCCGCCGGTGACGGTGTGACGGACGCGACGGCCCGGCCCCCGCGAGGGGAGCCGGGCCGTCGCGTCGTACCGGTACGCGCTACTTCTTGATCACCACGGTGCCGGCGGCACGGTCGTGCCAGCCCTGCAGCTTCCCGGTGTTGTCGAAGAACGGGGACAGGTAGACGAGGGTCTGGCCGAGGCCGCACAGCAGGGCGCCGACGCTCGGGATGATGAAGCGGATGAAGCCGCCGCCCACGCCGGGGTTCTGGCCGGAGTTCTCCTTCACGACCCGCAGGCCCATGGCGAACTTGCCCAGCGTCGCGCCGGTAAAGGCCACCAGCAGCCACTCGTAGAGCAGGCCGACGGCCATGAACAGGCCGAACATCACCATCACGGTGGCGAACCAGCCGGTCGCCGCCTGCGTGTTCTGGTGCACGCAGTCGTAGTAGGCGGAGTTGGTGCCGCCGTAGGAGGAGCCGCTGTAGTCGAGCTTCGAGCTGCAGTCCTGCTGGTCCTTGGCGACGCCCATCGCGCCGAGGACGCCGAACACCGCGAAGAGCGCGTAGAGCGCGCCGAAGAACAGGCCGTCGATCAGCCGGGCGGCGAACCGCTGCCCCATGGTGGCGATCTTCACCGTGCCCAGCTGGGCGATGTTGATGTAGCCGTTGTTCGCCTGGATGGTGCCCGGCATCGGCGCGTACCCGTACGCCGGCTGCTGCGGCACGCCGTAGCCCGCGGCCGGCGGCTGCTGGGGGTAGCCGTAGCCCGCGGCCGGCGGGGCCTGCTGCGGGTAGCCGTAGCCGGGCTGCTGCGGCTGGCCGTACGGGTTGTTCGGGTCGGGCGGGTAACTCATCGATGCCTCCGGGCAGGATGGGGACAGGGGACGGGACAGCGGAGGACCCGGACCGGACCGGCGGGACGAGCAGCCGGGCGGATGGGACGATAACGGAGCGCGGTGACATCGGGGGCGCGTGGGAACCGGCACCCGCCGTCGCGGCTCAGGACCGTGGGGACCGTGGGAGTCGTGACGACGGTACGAACAGGAGCATCGACGGCTGCGGTCCTGGCAACGTGCGGCCGTGGCGCTCTGGCGGCACGGCGTGCTGTGGTCGGCTCACTCTGTTCTTCCCCCGGGTACGCCCCGCCGGTGTGTCCGTCGGCCCGTCACCGGGCCGGAGGCGGCAGGGAATGCCCGCTCATCGTCAACCGGACGGCCCGTCGCTGTCCAGCCGCTCCCGCGCACCGGACCGGACTGTGGCGCAACCGCAACGTGGCCCGCACGTTCCGCTCCGGACCGTGGCCGCCCCGGTGCGGGAGGACGAGGTGGTGCCGGGGCTGGCGCGGCCGGTTGCCGGGATCCGGGAGAATGGGGTCATGACTGCCCAGATTCTCGATGGCAAGGCCACCGCGGCCGCGATCAAGTCCGAACTCGCCGCCCGCGTGGCGGCCCTCAAGGCGAAGGGCGTCACGCCCGGCCTCGGCACCGTCCTGGTCGGCGACGACCCGGGCAGCCGCTGGTACGTCAACGGCAAGCACAAGGACTGCGCCGAGGTCGGCATCGCCTCGATCCAGCGCGAGCTGCCCGCCACCGCCACCCAGGAGGACGTCGAGAACGTCGTCCGCGAGCTCAACGCCGACCCCGCCTGCACCGGCTACATCGTCCAGCTCCCGCTGCCCAAGGGCCTCGACCAGAACCCGGTCCTGGAGCTGATGGACCCGGACAAGGACGCCGACGGCCTGCACCCCACCTCGCTCGGCCGCCTCGCGCTGGGCATCCAGGGCCCGCTGCCGTGCACCCCGCTCGGCATCGTCGAGCTGCTGCGCCGCCACGACGTCGAGATCGACGGCGCCGAGGTGGTCGTGATCGGCCGCGGCGTCACCGTCGGCCGCTCGATCGGCCTGCTGCTCACCCGGCGCAGCGAGAACGCCACCGTCACCCTCTGCCACACCGGCACCCGTGACCTCGCCTACCACCTGCGCAAGGCCGACATCGTCGTGGCCGCCGCGGGCGTGCCGCACCTGGTCAAGCCGGAGGACGTCAAGGCCGGCGCGGCCGTGCTGGACGTCGGCGTCAGCCGCAGCGAGGGCAGGATCGTCGGCGACGTGCACCCGGGCGTGGCCGAGGTGGCCGGCTGGATCTCCCCGAACCCCGGCGGTGTCGGCCCGATGACCCGCGCCATGCTGCTGAACAACATCGTCGAGGCGGCCGAGCGCCGCGCCGGCATCTGACACCGGAGGGACGGCGCGGATGAGTGAGCGACCGGTGAGGTCCCGGCGCAGGCCGGTCAAGACCACCGGGACCCTGCCCCCCGAGGGCTCGGCCGCGGCGCTGGGGCGCGAGCACGCGCTGCCGGTGCGCCAGTGGCCGATAACGCTGGTCCTGCTGGTGGTCGGTGCCGGGCTCGCCGTGACCTGGTTCGCCGACTTCAAGGAGGGCTTCAAGTACGGGCTGCTGATCCTCGGCGGCGGCGTGCTGCTCGGAGCCGTCCTACGGCTGGTCCTGCCCGAGGTCGGCATGCTGGCGGTGCGCAGCCGGTTCACCGACGTGATCGTGCTGTCCTTCCTGGGTCTGTCGATCGTGCTGCTGACCCTGGTGGCCCAGCCCAACCCGTGGCTGGAGATCCGGCTGCTGGACAACATCGGCAATCTGATCGGCCGTCCGCGCCACTGACGCGCCCGGCCCTCGACGGCCCCCGCCCGGAGCTCCGGGCGGGGGCCGTTCCCGTGCCCGGGAAATCCCGGCGCACCAGGAGATCATCCGTTGGTATGCTCCGGCCGTTCTCGGGGGGATCGAGTCAGGACGGGACGGCGCCGGACCCGCTGCGGGTGGCGGCCGCGTCCGGCTGCGCGTGTTCCCCCTCCTGCGCTCACACAACGAGGGAGCATCCCTTGGACCCGTCCGGAAGCCGGTCAACGCGCCTGTGCCGGGGCCTCAGTGCCGTCGCACTGGCCCTGGCCACCGGCGCAGCGTCACTGACGCTGGCTCTTCCGCAGGCCGCCGTCGCGGCACCCGCCGGCGAGCCGTCCGCGGAACTGGTGCTGCCGGCCGCGCCGCGCGGCATCCCGGCCCGCGACCAGCTCTTCGTGGCCGGGGACACCGGCCTGCTGCACGCCCGCGAGGGCAGCGATCAGCTGCTGTGGACCAGGTACGACACCGGCGCCACCACCGACACCGGCCTCCGGCTGCCCGCCCCGGTCCCGGCGGGCCTCGACGAGGGCCGGCCGTCGGGCTTCTACCGCGGCAAGCCGGACAACCGCTACGGCACCGGCTCGGACACCGTGGCCGTCCCGGTGGCCGCCACCGGGCAGACTCCGGCCAAGGTCGACCTGTACGACCTGGCAGCCGGCCGGCCGACCGCGCTGGGCTCGGTGGAGCTCCCCGCCGGGCAGACCTACTACGGCACCTACGGCCGGACGGTACTGGCGTACGAGGGCACACCGTCCGCGGTCACCGGCTGGTTCCTGCACCGGCTGGACGGCGGCTCCGTCTCCCACACCAAGGTGGCCCTGCCGGCGGGCGCCACGCTCGCGACCTCGGTGCACGACGGCGACCAGAACTCGGTGATCCTGCGCTACCGCCAGGACGACCTCTCCCACTCCGTCCTGGTGGACGTCGTGACGGGGGCGCTCCTCGCGCTGCCGGACGAGCAGCAGTTCGACTTCTCGTACGACTTCCGGCTGGGCAAGGGGGTCGTGCTGCGGGCACACGGCTCCAACGGGGACGTCGACCACCTCGACCGGGCGCAGCCGCAGACCGTGCTGAGGACGACGTACGTCAGCGGCATCGGCGGCGAGCTGCGGCTGGTCGGCGACCGGCTGGTACGCACCGAGTCCGTCACGCACAGCTCCGGGGACAACCGCGGACGGCCGGTGTTCGCCTCGGCCGCCGGCTCGACCGACGGCTCCGCGGAGATGGTCCTGGAGAGCGCGGACGCCCAGCTGCTGCCCGCTCCGGACGGATCCCTGATCGTGGTGGGCACCGAACACCTGCCCGCCTACGGGCAGCAACGCGACACGAAGGTCTACCGGCTCGCCGCGCAGGCCGGCGCCAAGCCGGCCGTCGCCGCGCTGACCGACGTCCCGGCGGCGCCCGCCACCGTGTTCGGGCTCTCGATCGGCGGCGGCGTGCTGACCACGGCCTCGGACACCGTCGGCTTCCAGCCGGCCATGACCACCGGCTCCTTCCGCAGCTACCGGGTGTCGGGCGACGCCACCCCGGTGAAGCTCTCGGAGACCCTGGACGGCTCGCACAACATCTCCGACTGCTACAGCCACAACGCCGCGTGCACCGAGCTGTGGTCGACCGGTGACGCGCGCTACCTGCAAGGGGACCCGGCGTCCGGCGACAAAGTGGCCGTCCGGAAGGCCGGCACCCAGGATCAGGCCGGCACCGTCGCCACCGGCGGTCTGTACAGCCTGAGGACCGAGGACACCGCGGGCCGGTACGTCGTCGTCGCACAGGCGACGTCCAACTGGCAGGTCAACCGGACGATGATCGTCGGCGACCTGGACACGGGTGACCGGCTGCAGCAGACGGAGCTGACCGCCGCCGCCGTGCAGGGCGACACGCTGTGGAGCGCGAAGCAGGGCACCAACACCGTGAAGGCCACCGACGTCCGGGGCGACTCCGTGCGCGACTCCTTCACCGCACCCTGCCCGGTCACCCAGCTGGAGGCCGTCGGGCGCTTCGTCTCCTGGGGCTGCCAGGACAGCCAGGGCACGCTGCGCACCACCGGCGTGTTCGACACGGCGACCCGTCAGACCCTCTCCGTCCCCGTGCAGGCCACGAACTGGGGCTACGACTGGTCGGGCCGGGAGACGCTGCTGGGCGACGGTTACCTGGTCCGCCAGGACCTCGCCAACGGCAGGCTGCTGCTGGTCGACTTCCACGACGGCATCCGCTCCTCGGGCGGCGAGGGCACCGTCGCGGTCCGCACCCTCGCCGCGGGCGACTACTGGAAGACGGTGCGCAAGCCGCACAAGGCCTGGGCGGTGGACCGGACCGGTTCGAACGTCGTCTGGACCGACCCCGACAACCAGCGCGTCCACGTGGCGAACAACGGGATCCCGACCCCGCCCGCGGGCGACCGCTTCACCGCGGTCGCGCCGTCCCGGTTGCTGGACACGCGGGCGGCGGTGGGGCGTCCGGGCACGGATCCGGTGCCGGCCTTCAGTGAGGTGACGCTGCAGGTCGCCGGTCGTGCGGGTGTGCCGCAGACCGGGGTGAGGGCCGTGGTGCTGAACGTGACGGTGACCGAGCCGAAGGCCGACGGCCACCTCCGGGTCTGGCCCTCGGGCGGTGAGCGTCCCGGCTCGTCCAACCTCAACTGGACCGTCGGCCGGACCGTGCCCAACCAGGTGGTGGTGCCGGTGGGCGACGACGGCAGGGTCAAGCTCTACAACTCGTCCGGGGACACGGCGCACCTGATCGCCGACGTCTTCGGCTACTACTCCGCGGAGCCCTCCGGCGCAGCCTTCACCGCGGTCGCGCCGTCCCGGCTGCTGGACACGCGGGCGGCGGTGGGGCGTCCGGGCACGGATCCGGTGCCGGCCTTCGACGAGGTGACGCTGCAGGTCGCCGGTCGTGCGGGTGTGCCGCAGACCGGGGTGAGGGCCGTGGTGCTGAACGTGACGGTGACCGAGCCGAAGGCCGACGGCCACCTGACGGTGTGGCCCTCGGGCGGTGCGCGTCCCGACTCGTCCAACCTCAACTGGACCGCCGGGCTCACCGTCCCGAACCACGTGGTGGTGCCGGTGGGCGCGGACGGCAGGGTGAAGCTGTTCAACGCCGCGGGGGACACGACCCACCTGATCGCCGACGTCTTCGGCTACTACTCCGACGACCCGGCCGCCGCCACCTTCCACAGCGCCGGACCCAAGCGGATGTTCGACACCCGGACCACCGGCGCGGTCGGGCCGGGCGCGAGCACCACGCTCGACCTGTCCGGCAGCCGCGACCTCGCCCACGCCAAGGCCGTGGTGCTGAACGTGACGGTGACGGAGCCGACGGAGGCCGGGCACCTGACGGTCTGGCCGTCGGGCACCGCGCGCCCGGACGCGTCCAACCTCAACTGGACGCAGGGCAGGACCGTGGCCAACCTGGTGACCGTCCCGGTGGGTGCCGACGGCAAGGTGGAGTTCGCCAACCGCAGCGGGGGCTCCACGCAGGTGATCGTCGACCTCCTCGGCTACTTCGGCTGACGGGGCGTCGCCCGGTCCCGGCGGGCCCCGGAGGCAATGCCTCCGGGGCCCGTCCCGTCCCGGCCGGACCGGGGTGGTCCGCTGTGACGTATCAGCCACGCCCGCACACGCGGCGTACGCTTCGCTTTGCGATAACCTGACGCGGGTCTCTCGATGTCGAGAGACCATCCTCGGCTCCAGTGCGCCGGTGTGCCTGGGGCACCTGGCGATTTGCTGGAGAAGGTAGAAATGACCCGCACCCCCGTCAACGTCACCATCACCGGAGCGGCCGGCCAGATCGGCTACGCGCTGCTCTTCCGCATCGCCTCGGGCCACCTGCTCGGCGCCGACGTGCCGGTGAACCTGCGCCTCCTGGAGATCCCGCAGGGCCTCAAGGCCGCCGAGGGCACCGCGATGGAGCTCGTCGACTGCGCGTTCCCGCTGCTGCGCGACATCAAGATCACCGCCGACGCCAACGAGGCCTTCGACGGCGCCAACGTCGCGCTGCTGGTCGGCGCCCGTCCGCGCACCGCGGGCATGGAGCGCGGCGACCTGCTCCAGGCCAACGGCGGCATCTTCGGCCCGCAGGGCAAGGCCATCAACGACAACGCCGCGGACGACATCAAGGTCCTGGTCGTCGGCAACCCGGCCAACACCAACGCCCTGATCGCCCAGCGCAACGCCCCGGACGTCCCGGCCGAGCGCTTCACCGCGATGACCCGCCTGGACCACAACCGGGCCCTCGGCCAGCTGGCCCAGAAGACCGGTGCCGGCGTCGCCGACATCAAGAAGGTCACCATCTGGGGCAACCACTCCGCCACCCAGTACCCGGACATCTTCCACGCCGAGATCGCCGGCAAGCCGGCCTTCGAGGCCGTCGGCGGCGACCAGGCCTGGCTGGAGGGCGACTTCATCCCGACCGTGGCCAAGCGTGGCGCGGCCATCATCGACGCCCGCGGCGCCTCCTCGGCCGCCTCGGCCGCCAACGCCGCCATCGACCACGTGCACACCTGGGTCAACGGCACGGCCGAGGGCGACTGGACCTCCATGGGTGTCGTCTCCGACGGCTCCTACGGCGTCCCGGCCGGCCTGATCTCCTCCTTCCCGGTCACCACCAAGGACGGCAAGTTCGAGATCGTCCAGGGCCTGGAGATCTCCGACTTCTCCCGCGGCCGCATCGACGCCTCGGTCAACGAGCTGGTCGAGGAGCGCGACGCGGTCCAGGCCCTCGGCCTGATCTGAGCGCGGTAGCACCGAGCCACGCACGGCCCGCCGTCTCCCTCCCGGGAGGCGGCGGGCCGTCGCTCTACACTGACCCCCCGTGAGTGAAACCATTGAGGACGCGGCGCTCGTTCTCGTCTTCATCATGCTGGGCGGCCTCTTCAACGTCGCCGAGATCTCGCTGATCTCCCTGCGGGAGGGCCAGATCCGGTCGCTGGAGGCGCGCGGCACCCGTCGCGCCGCCCGGGCCGCGCACCTGGCGGCCGACCCGAACCGCTTCCTGGCCGCCGTCCAGGTCGGAGTGACCTGCATGGGCTTCCTGTCCGCGGCCTTCGGTGCGGACACCCTGGCGGGCAAGCTGGCCCCGGTGTTCGTCCGGGCCGGCCTCTCCGAGGGCGTCGCCGACGCGGTCTCGCTGGTCGGCCTGACCCTGGTGATCAGCTACGTCTCGCTGGTGCTCGGCGAGCTCACCCCGAAGCGGATCGGCCTCCAGCGCGCCGACTCCATCGCGCTGCTGGCCGCCCCGGTGGTGGACGTGATGTCGGTGGTGCTGCGCCCGGTGATCTGGCTGCTGGGTCACTCCACCAACCTGATGGTCCGCCTGTTCGGCGGCGACCCGGCCGCCGGGCGCGGGTCGATGAGCTCCGAGGAACTGCGCGGCCTGGTCGCCGCCAACACCGAACTCGGCAGCGACGAAAGGGCGTTGATCGCCGACGTGTTCTCCGCGGGGGAGCGCCAGCTGCGCGAGGTGATGGTCCCGCGCACCGAGGTGACCTTCCTGGACGCCGAGCGCCCGCTCGCCGAGGTCCGCGAACAGGCGAGCTCCTCGCCGCACTCCCGCTACCCGGTGGTCGAGGGCAGCTACGACGCCGTGACCGGCTTCGTCCACGTCCGCGACCTGTACGGGGCCCGTGGCGAGCAGGCCGCGAAGGTCCGCGACCTGGCCCGCCCGGTCAAGCTGCTGCCCGGCACCAAGCGGGTGCTGGAGGCGATGGGCGAGATGCGCCGGGAGGGCCACCACCTGGCCATCGTGGTCGACGAGTACGGCGGCACCGCCGGCATCGTCACCCTGGAGGACCTGGTCGAGGAGGTGATCGGCGAGATCCGGGACGAGTACGACCGGCCGGAGACCGCCGCCACCCGCCGGCTGGCCGGCGGCGGCATGGAGCTCGACGGCCTGCTGAACCTCGGCGACTTCACCGAGGAGACCGGCGTCACCCTGCCCGAGGGGCCGTACGAGACGGTGGCCGGCTGCCTGGTCGCCGCGCTGGGCCGGCTGCCCGCCGACGGCGACCAGGTCAGGATCCCGGTCGGCGACGAGGAGGTGCGCCTGACGGTGGCCAAGTTGGAGGGCCGGCGGATCGCCCGGGTCAGGGTGAGTGCGGTCACACTGGCGGAACCTCCAGGGGCGGACGTTTCCTGAGCGACCGGTGTAACTGGAACAATGGCCCGCATGGTCAACGCAGCGGTCACCGGTCCGGTCAAGGACCGTCCCCGGGTGCTCTCCGGCATCCAGCCCACCTCCGGCTCGTTCCACCTCGGCAACTACCTGGGCGCGGTGCGCCAGTGGGTCGACCTGCAGAAGGAGAACGACGCCTTCTACATGGTGGTCGACCTGCACGCGATCACCGTCTCGCAGGACCCGAAGGAGCTGCGCGAGAACACCCGGATCTCCGCCGCCCAGCTGCTCGGCGCCGGCCTGGACCCGGACCACTGCACCCTCTTCATCCAGTCGCACGTGCCCGAGCACGCGCAGCTCGGCTGGGTGATGAACTGCCTCACCGGCTTCGGCGAGGCCTCCCGGATGACCCAGTTCAAGGACAAGTCCAGCCGGCACGGTGCCGACAGCACCACGGTCGGCCTCTTCACCTACCCGGTCCTCATGGTCGCGGACGTCCTGCTCTACCAGGCCGACGCCGTCCCGGTCGGCGAGGACCAGCGCCAGCACCTGGAGCTCACCCGGGACCTCGCCGAGCGCTTCAACACCCGCTACAGCCCGACCTTCACGGTGCCGAAGCCGTACATCCTCAAGGAGACGGCGAAGATCCAGGACCTCCAGGACCCGGGCGCCAAGATGAGCAAGTCCGCCGCCTCGGACAAGGGCCTGGTCAACCTGCTGGACGACCCGAAGAAGAGCGCCAAGAAGTTCAAGAGCGCCGTCACCGACACCGGCACCGTCGTCTCCTACGACGAGGCGGAGAAGCCCGGCGTCTCCAACCTGCTGCGCATCCACTCCGCGCTCAGCGGCCAGTCCATCGACCAGCTGGTCGAGCACTTCGAGGGCAAGATGTACGGCGCCCTGAAGACCGAGCTGGCCGAGCTGTTCACCGAGTGGGTCACCCCCTTCCAGGAGCGCACCCGCACCTTCCTGGACGACCCGGCCGAGCTGGACCGGGTGCTGGCGATCGGCGCCGAGAAGGCCCGCGAGGTGGCGTCGCAGACGCTGGAGGCGGTCTACGACCGGATCGGCTTCCTTCCGGCCGCCAAGCGGTGACTCCGCTGACGAGACTGCCCGATGGTGAGCGGCTCCCCGAGCTGCTCACCATCGGCGTGTCCGTGAGCGTCCCGGACCCGTTCGGCTCGGCGATCCAGGACGCGCGGGCCGGGCACGGCGACCCGCAGGCCCGGTCGATACCCACGCACGTCACCCTGCTGCCGCCGACCGAGGTGGCGGCCGCGGACCTGCCGAAGATCGAGGAGCACCTGGCGGAGGTCGCCGGCGGGCACCGGCCGTTCCGGATGCTGCTGCAGGGCGGCGGCACCTTCCGCCCGGTCTCCCCGGTGGTCTTCGTCCGGGTCGAGGAGGGCGCGCAGGAGTGCCGGCTGCTGGAGGCCGACATCCGCTCCGGCCCGCTGGCCCGGGAGCTGGCGTTCCCGTACCACCCGCACGTCACGGTGGCGCACGGTCTGCCGGAGGACGTCCTGGACCAGGCGTACGAGCAGGCCCGGGGCTTCCGGG
Organism: Kitasatospora sp. RG8; assembly: GCF_017813315.1. NCBI lineage: Bacteria > Bacillati > Actinomycetota > Actinomycetes > Kitasatosporales > Streptomycetaceae > Kitasatospora > Kitasatospora sp. RG8. The sequence continues at coordinate 67,092 of NZ_JAGIYX010000038.1, read as the reverse complement.
CGGCCTTCACGGTCCCGGGCTTCAGCCTCTCCCGGTTCGACGCCGACGAGGTCTGGCGGCCCTGGCGGTCCTACCCGTTCTCCTGACGCGCGTTCAGTCCCCGCGCCCGAGTTCGAGCATCCGGTCGACCACGCGGCGGGCGGCGGCGCCGTCGTCCAGCCCGCAGTGCGTGTCCCGGAAACGGCGGTAGCGCTCCTCGTACCCGGCGGGCAGGGCGCCGCCGCCGTCGGCGAGTGCGCGCAGCTCGGCGAGCAGCCCGGCCGAGGTGGGGACGAGCGGTCCGGGGGCCTGCGGCTCGAAGTCGAAGTAGAAGCCGCGCAGGGTGTCCCGGTAGTGCTCCAGGTCGTAGGTGAAGAAGAGCACCGGGCGGCCGGTGATCACGAAGTCGAACATGATCGACGAGTAGTCGGTGACCAGCACGTCCGCGATCAGCAGCAGCTCCTGCACGTCGGGGTAGTCACCGCAGTCGTACAGGAAGCCGTCGCCGGCGCCGGGCAGCGGCTCGCGGACGTGCACGTGCGGGCGGACCAGCAGCACGTGGTCGCCGCCGAGGGCGCGCCGGGCGTGGTCGAGGTCGATCCGCAGGTCCAGCCGGAAGCCGTCGCCGTCGCCGCGCTGCTGGTCCTCGCGCCAGGTCGGGGCGTACAGCACGACCCGCTTGCCCTCGGGGATGCCGAGCCGGCGCCGGACGGTCGCGGCGTGCCCGGCGTCCGGCCGGGCCAGCACGTCGCCGCGCGGGTAGCCGGCCTCCAGGATCTCGCCGTCGTAGCGGAAGGCCCGGCGCAGGATCGGGGTGGCGAACGCGCTGGGGGAGAGCAGCAGGCTCCACTGCGGGGTCTCCCGGTCCAGCGCCTCCAGATAGCCGTGGTCGGCCAGCCAGGGGTTGTCGACGTCGTGGGCGATCCGCTTGAGCAGGGAGCCGTGCCAGGTCTGCACGACCACCTGGCCGGGGCGGCGCTCCAGGAAGTCCGGGAAGTGCGTGTTGCCGACCAGGTAGCGGCTGGTGGCCAGCGCCCGGTACCACTCCGGGCTCCAGATCCGTACCGCGCGGACCCCGGCGGGCAGCTCGGCCTGGGCGTCGTCGACCACCCAGAGGTGCTCCAGCGGGGCGTCGCGCCGGGCGAGTTCGGCGTGCACGGCGCGCGGTGAGTCGGAGTAGCCGCGGCCGCCGAACACGTCGTACAGCACGGCCTCGCACAGCGGCTCGCGGCGGGCGGCGGGGTAGCCGTCGGTGCGCTGGCGGGCCTGGGTCCAGGCGCTGCGCTCGGTGGCGGTGAGCACCGGCGTGGAGTCCACCAGCAGGGTGTCGTGCCAGCGGCGCTGGAGCAGGACCCGCTTGCCGCCGGCCCGGGTGGTGGCGGGCAGGGCCGGCAGGACGGCGGGGGCGGCGATGAGCGGCCGCTTCGGGCCGTGGTGGCCGGCCGGCCGCAGCGAGGCCTCCCAGACGCCCTTGCGCAGCGGCAGGGTGGTGCCGTCGGAGCCGGTGCGGGTGGCGGGGAGCCGGATCCGGAACCGGCCGTCGTCGCCGTGTTCCACCGGGTGGCGGACCTCGCCGGCGGTGCCGCTGTGGCGCAGGACCAGTTCGAGCGGGCCGTCGCAGGGGCAGTGGCCGGTGAGTTCGAAGCCCTCCGCCCGGACCGCTATCCGTTCGACGTAGCCGGCGGCGGGCTGGACGCAGAACTGGAGCCGGCCGTCGGCCAGGTGCTTGAGGTAGAGCGCCCGGTCCTGCCGGCCGGGCAGCGGGTGCTGACCGGCCACCGGACCGCCGCGCTCGTCCAGGGTGAGCTGCTCGGCGGAGCCGTCCGGGCCCAGCAGCTCGGCGTCCCAGTGCTCCAGGTCGGCGGCGCCGCGCCCGTCGGCGGTGAACGGCCGGTACGGAAGGTGGACGGCGAAGGTGTTGCCGGTGCGGGCGACCGGTCGTTCGAGGACGGCGTCGCTCTCCCGGTGGCGCAGCCGCAGGACGGTCCCGGCCGGGCAGTGGTCGGCGGTTCCGCGCAGGTCGAGGCCGTCGGCGTCGGGGACGGCGCGGGTGAGCCGGACGCCGGGGCGTTCGAGCCGCAGCCGCAGCCGGCCGTCGGCGAAGAACGGCTGGAGCCGGACGTCGTGGTCGACCCAGCGGGCGGGCGGGTACTCCCCGGAGCCGCACCAGTGCGGGCCGAGGGCGCCGTACTGGCGGCGCAGCCGGGTGGGCCGGGGGCGGGTGAAGAGGGTGGTCTCGATCTGCCAGTCGCCGAGCAGCCACTCCTCGCCGCGGCGCAGCCGGCGCAGCTCGATCAGGGCGGTGAAGCCGGACCAGTCGTGGTTGTGGTCGGGCTGCGCGCTGTCGTCGGTCACCTCGGGCAGCCGCCGGGGTCTGGACCGGAGGTGGACGGGCGGCTCGTCCTCGCCGCGGTGCAGGGTGAGCCAGGTCCAGGCGGAGCCGGGGCGGGCGGTGTCCAGGTCGTCGGGGCGGGCGAAGCCGGTGAGTTCGAGCCCGCGGGCGGTCCAGCGGGCGCGCAGCAGGCCGAACTCGGCGTCCTCGTCGCCCGGGGGCAGGCCGTCGCTCGCGCGGGGGTCGGCGTGCGGCAGGACGAGCCGGGTGAGGACTGGCATGCAGTGGCCCTTCGGGACGGGGTCCCGGTCCATGGCGGTGGTCCGGGAGGCCCTCGTACCGAGCCGGAGATCGGACGGGGGCCGAATCGATATCCCATACCGAAAGGACATGTGGGGTCAACTGTACGGTCCGGCGGATTTGCTGAGAGATTCGCTTGCGAAACGTGAGTTCGACGGCAATGTGGTCGTAAAGGACAGGTACCGCCCAGGTAACTCCCAGAAAGCCCGGAGGCGCCCGACGCGAACCACGCGTCGGGCGCCTCCGGGCGGTGTCGGCGGACTACTGCTGGCGGAGCATCCCGTCCACCACGCGGGCCGCGGCGTGGCCGTCGTCGAGGTCGCAGTAGGCCTCGCGGAAGGCCGTGTACTTGTCGGCGTACTCCGCGGTCAGCTCGTCGACCCGGCCGAGCGCGGAGACCAGCTCCTCCGAGGTGGCCAGCAGCGGGCCGGGCGCCTCCGACTCGTAGTCGAGGCTGAAGCCGCGCAGGTTGTCGCGGTAGTGCTCCAGGTCGTGCGTGAAGAACAGCACCGGCTTACCGGTCGCGGCGAAGTCGAACAGCGTGGCCGAGTAGTCGGTGACCAGTACGTCGGCGATCAGCAGCAGCTCGGCCATGTCGGGGTAGCTGCCGACGTCCCAGATGTAGCCGTTGCCGGCGCCGGGGATCTGGCCGCACATCACGCTGTGCCGGCGGACCAGCAGGACCTGGTCGTCGCCCAGTGCGGCCTTCGCCGCCTCCAGGTCGATCCGCAGGTCGATCTGGTAGCCGCCGTTCGGGCGCCGCCGGTCCTCGCGGAAGGTCGGCGCGTAGAGCACGACCTTCTTGCCCTCGGGCAGGCCGAGCCGCTCGCGGACCTGCTCGGCGGTCTTCTCCCGGTCGGAGGCGAACAGCAGGTCGTTCCGGGGCGAACCGCTCTCCAGAATCTCGCCCTTGAAATCGAACGCACGGCGCAGCACCGGCGCCGCCCAGCTGTTCCCGGCCACCAGCACCGACCAGTTCGGAACCTCGGCGGCGAGGCCCTTCAGGTAGTTGGCGTCGGTGAACCAGACCTTCTCGAAGTCGTACCCGATCTGCTTCAGCGGGGTGCCGTGCCAGGTCTGCACGACCACCTGGCCGGGGCGGCGGACGAAGAAGTCCGGCAGGTGCGCGCTGGTGACGATGTACTTGGCGGTGGCCAGCGCCTCGAACCACTCGGGGCTCCAGAGCCGGATGGCGTTCGCCGTCTGCGGCAGCTCGGCCTGGAGGTCGTCGCTGCCCCACAGGTGCTCCAGCGGCAGGCCGCGGCGGACCAGCTCCTCGTGGATCGCCCGCGGCGAGTCCGCGTAGAGGCCGCCGAGCGCGACGTTGTAGAGCACGGTGTCGCGCACCGGGAGCCGGCGGGCCGTCGGGTAGTCGACGGTGCGCAGCTGGCGCTGGCGGTAGCCGCTGCGCTCCTCGGGCAGCAGCGCCGAGTGCGACTCCAGCGAGAGGCCGTCGTAGTAGCGGCGCTCCAGCACGATCCGCTTGCCGCGCGACTCGACCTCCAGCGGCAGGGAGGTGAAGCAGTCGGGCGAGATCAGCGCGTGCCGGACCAGGACCGTGCCGGCCGGCTCGCCGACCGGGCGGAAGAAGACGTCCCAGGTGCCCTGGGCGAGCGGCACCCGGCCGGCGAAGGAGGCCGTCGGCACCGGCGGCAGCGCGGCCCGGAACCGGCCGTCCGCGATCTCCACCGGGTAGACGTGCTCCTCCTCGCGCCAGTTGTGCCGCACGACGAGCTCCCAGCGGTGGTTGCCGGGCAGCGGGAAGGACCCGCTGAACAGGAAGCCGTCGGCGCCGCGGGAGGCGACCTCGTCCACCACCGGCTGGAGCAGCTGGTCGGAGAACTGGAGGTAGCCGCCGGGGGAGGGCTTGGAGTAGAGCGCGCGGCGCTCCTCGGCCGGGGCGTCCGGGTTCAGCGCGACGTGCAGCTGTTCGGGCGCGTTGCGGTCGTCCAGCGCCACCGGCACGGTGCGGCCGTCGGCGAGCAGCAGGGCGGTGTCCCAGCGGTCGCGGCTGCGCTCGTTGGCGACCGGGTCGAGCTCGGCCCAGGCCCGGCGGACGGCGGTCAGCTCGTCCAGCGGGACGGACGTGGAGAACGGCTGGAGCGTGCCGACCGGGGCGCCGAGCTCCAGCGGGTAGAGCAGCTCGCGGTCGGACTCGACGTGGGTGAGCTTGAGGCGGGCCCCGGCGAGGTCCGGGCCGGAGCGGGCCGCGCCGGACACCTCCACCCGGCCGCCGTGGGCGGCCAGGCCGGTCGCGCGCGCCCGGACGGTCTCCACCCGCAGGTACACGTGGCCGTCCCGGACCCACGGCACGACCCGCACGTCCGCATCGACCCACTGCGCGGGGAGGTACGCGGCGGTGTCGCTCCAGCCGGCCGAGATCCGGCCCTTGTAGACGCCGCCCTTGCCGGCGCCGGCCACCAGGACGCGCCAGTTGCCGTCCTTCCACTGGCCCCGCTGCTTGAGCTTCTTGGGGTCGAGGGCGACGCTGAAGCCGGCCCAGTCGCAGTTGTACAGGTCGTGCTTGGAGCTGGCGGTGGCCTCGGGGCTGTACAGGGTCTTCATCGGCACGGCGAGCACCCGGCGGCCCTTGGTCTCGCGCAGCACCAGCGTGCGGACCATGTCGAGCTTGTTGGCGGCGCCCAGCTGCTCCGGGTAGGCGTGCCCGGTCAGCTCCAGCTTGCCGCCGACCCAGGCGGACTCGTACAGCCGGCTGCGCATCACCAGCGAGTTGTCCAGCTTGAGCACGGAGGCCGGCACGCTCTTGCGCCCGCCGCGCAGGAACGGGTAGTCCGCGTACGGGCGCAGCAGGCCGCGGGCGGCGACACCGCCGTTGCTCTCGCCCTCGTACTTGATCTGCTCGACGAACTCGTCGATCCGGCCCGACAGGGTCAGGTGGTACTTCAGCCGCAGCGGCGCGCGCAGCTTGCGGACCTGCTCGGGGCCGATCGCCCGGAGCAGCCGGCCGACGTTCTTGAGGTAGGCGTCCCGGTACTCCTTGTCGCCGTCCACGACGGACCAGAAGAACATCGGGATCTCCTCGACGAGGGTGTTCTCGTCGTAGGAGCGCAGGTACTCGGCGAAACGCGGGTCGGTCTGCTTCTTCAGCCAGCCGCGGACCAGCTCCACCGAGGCGACCCGGTCGACCAGGCCCTTGGGGTTGGTCCGCATCTGCGTGATCGACATCTCGCCGACCTCGCGCTCGCGCCAGTGGTAGATCGGCTCGGAGAGCACGTCCACGCTCTTGGCGAGGTAGTGGTGCGGCACGCTGACCGGGGCGTCCTCGTACAGGATGCCCTCGGGGTAGAGCAGGCCGGCCGCGTCGAAGAAGGACCGGCGGTACACCTTGTTCCACGCCGTGCGGTCGGTGACCAGCGCGGGGATCTCGGTGATGTGGGTCTTGAGCCTGGTCTCCTTGAAGGGCTTCACGTGCCCGCCGGACTGGTAGTAGCCCACCGCGCGGAAGCGCAGCACGTTGCCGGTGACGAAGTCGGAGCCGGTCTCGGCCAGCGTGTTGATCATGAGCTCGTACGCGCTCGGCGGCATCGAGTCGTCGCTGTCGACGAAGCAGAGGAACTCGGCGTCCGGGTCGATGTGCCGGATGCCGGTGTTCCGGGCCGCGCCGAGGCCCTTGTTCACCTGGCGGACCAGCCGGAACCGGGAGTCCTTGGCGGCGTACGCCTCGGCGAGCGCCGCGCTGTCGTCCTTCGAACCGTCGTCGACCATGACGCACTCGAAGTCCGTGAACGTCTGGGCGGCGATCGAGTCGAGGCATTCCACGAGGTAGCGCTCGACGTTGTAGATCGGGACGACGATGGAGAGGCGGGGAGCCATCGGCTACGCAGGCCTTTCTTGGGGAAGGAGCGTGGCAGCCCGTTCGGGGCCTGGCCGCACTTGGAACCGGTGCGTACGTGCCCAGCGATCCTACCTTCCGGCCCCGGAGGCCCTCCGGGGCCGCCGAGGGCCGCCGGGCAGGTCCGGAGCCGCGGCCCCGCACCCTACCGGCCCCGCGGCGGACCGGGCGGGGTGGGACCGGCCGGGCGGGCGGCCACTACTCTGTGCCCATGCCCCGCTTCAGCGTCATCGTCCCCGTCCACCGGGTCCAGGAGTACCTCCCCGAGTGCCTCGACTCGGTGCTCGGCCAGGGCGGCCCGGACTTCGAGCTGATCGCGGTGGACGACCGCTCGCCGGACGGCTGCGGCGCGATCCTCGACGAGGCCGCCGCCGCCGACCCCCGGGTGCGGGTGCTGCACCTGCCGGAGAACGTCGGCCTCGGCCGGGCCCGCAACGCCGGCCTGGAGGTCGCCACCGGCGAGTACGTGATCTTCCTGGACAGCGACGACACGCTGACCCCCGGTCTGCTCAAGGCCGTCGACGACCGGCTCGCGGCCGGCGGCGACCCGGACGTCCTGGTCTACGACTACGCCCGCACCTACGTCGACGGCCGGATCACCCGCGCCGCCTCGGCGCACGTCTTCGGCGCCGACTCCCCGGACGTCTTCGACCTCGACCGCCGGCCCGACCTGCTCGACCTGCTCCAGGTGGTCTGGAACAAGGCCTACCGCCGCGACTTCATCACCGGGCAGGGCCTCGTCTTCCCCGCGGGCTACTACGAGGACACCCCCTGGACGTACCCGGCGCTGCTCGCCGCGGAGAGCATCACCCTGCTCGACCAGGTCGGCGTGCACTACCGCCAGCGCCAGGAGGGCGGCAACATCCTGGCCACCGCCAGCCGCAAGCACTTCGACGTCTTCGCCCAGTACGACCTGGTCTTCGCCTTCCTGGACGGCCGCCCCGACCTCGACCGCTGGCGCCCGGTGGTCTACGGCCGGATGCTGCACCACCTCAACACCGTCGTCTCCAAGGCCGGCCGCGTCCCGCCCGGCGACCGCCGCGAGTACTTCCGCCGTGCCGCCGCGCACTGCGCCCGGCTGCGCCCGGCCGGCTACCGGCCGCCGGCCGGAGTCGACGGCGTGCGCACCGAACTGCTCAGCCACGGCCGCTACGGCGCCTACCAGGCCGTCCGCGCACTGGCCCGCGCCCGCCGGCTGGTCAGGCGCTGACCCGCCGAACCCCGCAGGGACGCGGGGAGCCTGACGGCCGTTCGGGCGAACGGCCGGTATAACCGGTCGCGTGGACTTCCTGACCCGCCTCCCGGTGATCGGCCCGTTCGTGGCGCGGGTGCTGCGCAGCCGCCCCTACCGCGTGTACCAGCACTTCGCCACCGCCCGCGGCAACCGGTTGGCCGGCGCGATCACCTTCTTCGGCTTCCTCGCGCTCTTCCCGCTGCTCACCGTGGCGCTGGCGATCGCGGTCGCGACCTTCAGCGACACCCGGGTCGCCGAGCTGCAGAAGCGCATCTCCGACCAGCTGCCGGGCATCTCCGACGCGCTCAACCTGCCCTCGCTGGTGGCCAACGCGGGCGCGGTCGGGCTGGTCAGCGGCGTGCTGCTGCTGATCTCCGGCCTCGGCTGGGTGGACACCATGCGCACCTCGATCCGGGACGTCTGGCAGTTGCCGGAGAGCGACACCAACGCCGTGCTGCGCAAGGCCCTGGACTGCCTGGTGCTCTTCGGGCTGGGCCTGGTCTCGCTCTTCTCGCTGGCCGCGTCCACCGCCGGGACGACCCTCGCCGGCCGGATCGCCGAGTGGATCGGGCTGGGCACCGGCGGGCCCGGCGGCTACCTGCTGACCGGCGTCGGCCTGCTGATCGCGGTCGCCTCCGACATGGTGCTCTTCGCCTACCTGCTGGCGCCCTTCCCCGGGATCGGCGGCCAGCGGCGGCGGGACGTGCTCCAGGGGGCCCTGATCGGCGGGGTCGGCTTCGAGCTGCTGAAGATCCTGCTCGCCTCCTACCTCGGCTCGGTGGCCGGGAAGAGCATCTACGGCGCCTTCGGCGTGCCGGTGGCCCTGCTGCTCTGGATCAACTTCGTCTGCCGGCTGCTGATGTACTGCGTCGCCTGGACGGCCACCGCCGACCCGGCCGCCGCCCGCGCCCGGGCCCGCGAACGCGCCCGGGCGATGGTGGCCGCGGCCGACGAGGAGGAGGCGGCGGCGCAGACGGGGACGCCGGCGGAGGCGGGCAAGCCGCAGGCCCGGCCCCAGGAGTGAGACCGGGCCTGACGCGGCGTCCGTCAGCCGGACGACGGGCGGCGTCGCCGCCGCAGGAACAGCGCGCCGGCGCCGCCCGCGGCCAGGGCGAGCGCCACGGCCGTCCAGCCGGCCGGGCCGAGCAGCCCGTCGTCACCGGTGTCGGCGGCGGTCGTGGCGGCCGCCGCGGTCGGCGGTGCGGTCGTGGCGGCGGGTGACGGGTGCGGCGGCGGAGCGGGCACCCCGGCGGTGCCGCCCGCCTGCCCGGTCGGCGCCGGCTCGGCGCCCCCGGCGGGGGCCTCGTCCACCAGCCGTCCGACCGGGGTGACCTTGTCGGCGGCCGCGAACCCCCAGTCGAGCAGCGCAGCCGTCTCGTCGTACACCTTCTGATACGTCGACGGGTGCATCACCGTCACCAGCAGGGTGCGGCCGTCCCGTTCGGCGGCTCCGACGAAGGTCGAGCCGGCCTCGGTGGTGAAACCGTTCTTCACGCCGATCAGGCCCGGGTACTTGCCCAGCAGCCGGTCGGTGTTGGCGATCCCGAAGCTGCCGCGCTGGCCCGTGTTCTTGTCCACCGCGCCGGGGAACAGGGCGTCCCGGGTGGCGCAGTACATCCGGAAGTCGGGGTTGCGCAGCCCGGCCCGGGCGAACAGCGTCAGGTCGTACGCCGAGGAGAGCTGGCCGTCCATGTCGTAGCCGTCCGGCGACACCACCTTGGTGTCCTTGGCCTGGAGCGCGTCCGCACGGGCCTGCATCTCGGCGACGGTCTGCGGGACCCCGCCGTTCATGTGCGACAGGACGTGCACCGCGTCGTTGCCCGAGCTGAGGAACACCCCGCGCCAGAGGTCCTCGACCTTGTACTCCAGGTCCTCCTTGATGCCGACGAGGCTGCTGCCGGCGCCGATCCCCTGGATCTCGGCGTCCGCGACCTTGTGCACCAGGTTGCGGTCGAACTTGGGCAGCACGGTGTCCGCGAAGAGGATCTTCAACGTGCTGGCCGGTGCGAGCCGCTTGTGCGGGTTGCTGGCCGCCAGCACCTCCCCTGACGTGGCGTCGGCGACCACCCAGGACTGTCCGGTGAGTCCCGCCGGCAGTGCCGGGGCGCCTGCCTGGGGTGCGACCTGGACACCGGAGAGTCCCAGCCGCTCGCCGCCGATCGCCACCGCCGGGGGCGGCGGCTCGTGCGGGGCCGCGACGGCCGCCGGGGCGGCGAGGAGCGGGAGGGCCGCGGCGTAGGCGGCGAGCAGGTGTGCGAGCTTAGGGCGTTTGGGCACCAGCAGACCGTACCCAGTCAGGGCCCCCGTCGTCCGCCCCTCCGGGCCGGTAATCCGCAGGAGGGGGTCACCGTACGCCGAACGGACGCCTGCGCATACTGGGAGGGCACACCTTCTTCACGCCACCGCCCGTTGAGGACCCCCATGAAGCTCAGCCGCCGCACCTCCTGGTTCCTGACCGCCTTCGGCGTCTGGTCCATGATCATCTGGACCACCTTCGTCAAGAACCTCTGGAAGGACTCCGGCGGCCAGGCCTTCACCAACGGCGACCACTCCCAGCCCACCGCCTTCTTCTGGATCCACCTCCTGCTCGCCGTGACCTCCTTCGTCCTCGGCGTCGCCGTCGGTGCCGTCGGTGTCCGCGGCCTGCGCGCAACCCGCCGCGAGCCGGCCGCCGGCTGACGCCGGCCGCCGGGAACGACCGAGGGCCCGTCCGATCACAGGATCGGACGGGCCCTCGGTGTTCGGCGGTGGATCAGAAGCGGCGGGTGACCAGCGCCCGCTTCACTTCCTGGATCGCCTTGGTGACCTCGATGCCACGCGGGCAGGCCTCGGAGCAGTTGAAGGTGGTCCGGCAGCGCCAGACGCCCTCACGGTCGTTGAGGATCTCCAGCCGCTGCTCGGCACCCTCGTCGCGCGAGTCGAAGATGAAGCGGTGCGCGTTGACGATCGCGGCCGGGCCGAAGTACTGGCCGTCGTTCCAGAAGACCGGGCAGGACGACGTGCACGCGGCGCACAGGATGCACTTGGTGGTGTCGTCGAAGCGCTCGCGGTCCTCGGCGGACTGCAGGCGCTCACGCGTCGGGTCGTTCCCCTTGGTGATGAGGAACGGCATGACGTCCTTGTACGCCTGGAAGAACGGGTCCATGTCCACGACCAGGTCCTTGAGGACCGTGAGGCCCTTGATGGCCTCGATCGTGATCGGCTTCTCCGGGTTGACGTCCTTGATCAGGGTCTTGCACGCCAGCCGGTTGCGGCCGTTGATCCGCATCGCGTCGGAGCCGCAGATGCCGTGCGCGCAGGAACGGCGGTAGGTGAGGGTGCCGTCCTGCTCCCACTTGATCTTGTTGAGCGCGTCCAGGACGCGCTCCTTCGGGTCCAGGGTCAGCTGGTAGTCGACCCACACCGGGTCCGGGTGCTCCTCCGGGTTGAACCGGCGGATCCGGAAGGTGACGGTGATCAGCTCGACACCGCCCGCCTCGGCCGCGTCCAGAGCGGCCGAGTGCTTCTCCACAGTCGGAGTGCTCATCAGTACTTACGCTCCATCGGCTGGTAGCGGGTCGTGACGACCGGCTTGTAGTCGAGGCGGATGGAGGTGGTGCCGTCCTCGGCAACCTCCTGGTACGCCATGGTGTGCTGCATGAACTTCACGTCGTCACGGGTCGGGAAGTCCTCGCGGTAGTGGCCGCCGCGCGACTCCTCGCGGGCCAGCGCGGAGACCGCCAGCACCTCGGCCAGGTCGAGCAGGTTGCCCAGCTCGACGGCCTCCAGCAGGTCCGTGTTGTAACGGAAGCCCTTGTCCTGGATGGCGACGTTCTTGTACCGCTCACGCAGCGCGGCGATGTCCTCGACCGCCTGCTTCAGCGTGGCGCCGGTGCGGTAGACCATGGCGTTGGTGTCCATGGTCTCCTGCAGCTCCTTGCGGATCTGCGCCACGGACTCGGTGCCGGTGGACTCGCGCAGGCCGTCGACCAGCGCCTGCACCTTCTCGGCCGGGTTCTCGGGCAGCTCGGTGAAGTCCACCGTCTGCGCGTAGTCGGCGGCGGCGATGCCGGCCCGCTTGCCGAAGACGTTGATGTCCAGCAGCGAGTTGGTGCCCAGGCGGTTGGCGCCGTGCACGGACACGCAGGCGACCTCGCCGGCCGCGTACAGGCCCGGGACGATGTCGGTGTTGTTGCGCAGGACCTCACCCTCGACGTTGGTCGGGATGCCGCCCATGGCGTAGTGCGCGGTGGGCTGGATCGGGATCGGGTCCGTGTAGGGCTCGATGCCGAGGTAGGTGCGCGCGAACTCGGTGATGTCCGGGAGCTTGGCGTCCAGCTGCTCCGGCGGCAGGTGGGTGAGGTCCAGGTAGACGTGGTCGCCGTCCGGACCGCAGCCGCGGCCTTCGCGGATCTCGGTGTAGATCGCGCGGGAGCAGACGTCACGGGACGCGAGGTCCTTCATGACGGGGGCGTAGCGCTCCATGAAGCGCTCGCCGTCCTTGTTGCGCAGGATGCCGCCCTCGCCGCGGGCGCCCTCGGTGAGCAGGATGCCCATGCGCCAGATGCCCGTCGGGTGGAACTGGAAGAACTCCATGTCCTCCAGCGGCAGGCCCCGGCGGTAGACCAGGGCCTGGCCGTCACCGGTGAGGGTGTGGGCGTTGGAGGAGACCTTGAAGAACTTGCCGGTGCCGCCGGAGGCGAACACGACCGACTTGGCCTGGAAGACGTGGATCTCGCCGGTGGCCAGCTCGTAGGCGACGACGCCGGCCGTCTTGCCCTCGTTGATCAGCAGGTCGAGGACGTAGAACTCGTTGAAGAACTCGACACCGTGCTTGACGCAGTTCTGGAACAGCGTCTGGAGGATCATGTGACCGGTGCGGTCGGCCGCGTAGCAGGAACGGCGGACCGGGGCCTCGCCGTGGTTGCGGGAGTGGCCGCCGAAGCGGCGCTGGTCGATCCGGCCCTGCTCGGTGCGGGAGAAGGGCAGGCCCATCTTCTCCAGGTCGAGGACGGCGTCGATGGCCTCCTTGCACATGATCTCGGCGGCGTCCTGGTCGACCAGGTAGTCACCACCCTTGACCGTGTCGAAGGTGTGCCACTCCCAGTTGTCCTCCTCGACGTTGGCGAGGGCGGCGCACATGCCGCCCTGGGCCGCGCCGGTGTGGGACCGGGTGGGGTAGAGCTTGGTCAGCACCGCGGTGCGGCTGCGCTGGGTCGACTCGATGGCCGCGCGCATGCCGGCGCCGCCGGCGCCGACGATGACGGTGTCGTACTGGTGAATCTGCATGGGGGGTTAACTCGCCTCTGGCCTCTGCCGATTGCCGATTAAATGCTGAGTCGTCAGATGTTGGGGTCGAAGGTGAAGATCACCAGGGTGCCGAGCAGCACGGTGAAGACCGTGGCGGCGCCCATGAGGCCCTTCAGCCAGAGCCGGGTGGAGTCCTTCTCGGCGTAGTCGTTGATGACCGTCCGCATGCCGTTGGCGCCGTGCAGCATGGCGAGCCAGAGCATCAGGAGGTCCCAGCCCTGCCAGAACGGCGAGGCCCAGCGGCCGGCCACGAAGGCGAAGCCGATCTTCGAGACGCCGCCGTCGAGCACCAGCATGATCAGCAGGTGGCCGAGGATCAGCACCACGAGGACGATGCCGGACAGGCGCATGAAGAGCCAGGCCAGCATCTCGAAGTTGGTGCGAGTGCGGCGCGGGGTCTTCTTGGTCCGCTGGCGGGCCGGCTCGATGACGAACTCGTCCGCCGGGTTGCCGGTGCCGAGACCCTTGCCGGTGTGCGCCTGGGCGGAGGGGACCACCAGGGCGTCGGAGATTTCCGTGGACATGTCTCAGATCACTTCCCGAACCAGGTGAGCAGGGTGTGTTCGAGGATGTTGTAGAAGGAGCCGGCCAGCAGGACGACCCACACCCCGACCACGGTCCAGAGCATCTGCTTCTGGTACTTCGGGCCCTTCGACCAGAAGTCGACGGCGACGACCCGCAGGCCGTTGAGAGCGTGGAACAGGATGGCGGCCACCAGGCCGTACTCCATCAGGTTCACCAGTGGCGTCTTGTACGTCTGAATGACGGAGTCGTACGCCTCGGGCGACACTCGCACCAGCGCGGTGTCCAGGACATGAGCGAACAGGAAGAAGAAGATGAGGACGCCGGTGACTCGATGAGCCACCCAGCTCCACATGCCTTCCCGGCCGCGGTACAACGTTCCAGCCGGCACGGAAAAACCCTCCGGAAGCGATTGGGGGCTCGGCCGGCTTCGGTGTCGGTCAGCCCGGCCGGGTACGGTCCACCGGCCGCGAGCATCCTATCGACGCCGTCTCGGTAACCGCCTCCGGGGGCCCGAGGTGTGATCAATCAGGCACGACTGGCCTAGTCGGGCGGGAACTCCGCCCCGTTCGGGGACCCAGGGTGACCGTCCGGTTGCGCTACGGTGGCGGCCCCTCCCGCGCCGACACCCTGCCGAGGCCGCCGTGCCGCTCCGCCAGCCCCGCCCGTCCGCCCCCGTCGTCGTCTGCGCCCTGCTGCTCGCGGCGGGCTGCACCACGGTCGGCGGCTCCGCCGACCAGGCCGGGCCGGGGCGCGAGCTGTCCGCCGCCGAGCTGCGGGCGGCCGCGGTGGCCGACGCGGACCTGGGGCCCGGCTACACGGTGACGGTGATGACGCCGGGGCACGGCGAGACCGGGTCGGGCGGTGCGCGGGAGGTCTCCGACCTGCCGGCCTGCCAGCCGCTGCTGGACGCGGTGGCCCCGGCCGCTCCGCCGGGCGCCGCCTCGGCCTCGCCCGGGCCGGGGGCCCCGTACGCCGAGACCGACCTGGGGGTGGCGCGCGCGGCCGACCCGCAGGGCGGTGTGTACGGGGGGCTGCTCGGCTACCGCACCGGGCGGGCGGCGCAGCTCCAGGCGGAGCTGGAGAAGCTGTTCGGCCCGTGCGCCTCGTTCACCTCCACCGCGCCGCCGCCGGTGGACAAGGCGCGGAAGGGCGTGCGGACCAGGCACCGGTTGAGCCGGGACGACACGCCCACGCCAGGGGGAGCCGACGCGGTGACCGGGTTCACCCTGACGAATGAATCGGGTTCGGTGGTGCTCTCCCAGCGTGCGGTCCTGGTCCGGGTCGGCCCGGCACTGGCGGTCTTCAGCACGGTGGGCGTCGGCGCGGAGCCGGCCACGGCGCCGGACGAGCGGATCGTCCGGCAGCAGGTGGCGAAGCTCCGCGCCGCGCAGGCGAAGAGGTGAGGCGGGTTCAGCGCGCGCCGGCCTCCGAGTGGGTCGCGACCAGGTGCTCCAGCCGGGTCAGGGCGATCCGGCGCAGTTCGTCCGAGGCGATCAGTCGCTCCTCGTCCGGGTCGTTGGCCAGCCGGGTGCGGATGGAGGTGAGCACGGTGTCGAGCATCTCCTCGGGGGCGACGCCCTCCAGGCAGACCACGAAGACGTGCCCGAAGCGCGCCTCGTACGCGGCGTGGGCCGCCCGCAGCGCGGTGTGCGCGGCCTGGCTGCCGGGGGCGCGCATGCCGAGGAGCGGCTGCGGCATCCAGCTCTCGTCCGCCAGTGCCTCGGCGAGGTCCGCCGGGCGCAGGTCGTAGGAGGCCTCGCTGGCGGCGGCCAGCAGGGACTCTATGTCGGGGTAGGGCCGGTGTGCGGTGAGGCGCAGGGCCCAGCGGTGGCTGCCGCAGCAGGCCAGGAGGGCCTCCTCGGCGGCGCCGGCGTCGGCCTCGTTGAAGCGGTGCAGTCCGAGGAGGGTCGGCTCGGAGCTGGGATCGAGCCGCTGCGGCGGGATGTCGCTGGCCAGCGGGTCCTCCTCGTGAGGGCGGGAAGGTGCCGGTGAAAGGGGAGGTGGAGCAGGTGAAGTATCGGACTGCGGGGCGGCGTCCAGCGCCCGCCGGGCAGTGACTCAACGGTAGTTGAGCAGTCATCAGTTGGGGAGGGCGCACGCGGAATTCATCCGATCGAGCTATCAAGTTGTGACGTTGACACCTCGGTGTCAGCGCCCTCCCCATCCTCATCTGCTAATAACGCCGGCATCTCAGGAACAACGCGTCCCGGCCGCCGGCAGCTTGCCGTCGACCAGGTAGGCCTCCAGTGCGGAGTCGATGCAGGTGTTCCCCTTGCCGAACGCGCCGTGGCCCTCGCCCACCCGGGTCAGCAGGGTGGCGGCGGCGAAGCCCTTGGCCAGCGCCTCGGCGGAGGCGTACGGGGTGGCCGGGTCGCCGGTGGAGCCGACGACCAGGATCGGGTCGGCGCCCTCGGCGCGGATCGTGTGCGCCTTCTCCGGGGTCTTGAACGGCCAGTACGCGCAGCCCGGCTCGCTGTAGTCGTCCACCGTGACGCCCTTGGAGAACAGCGGGGCCTCGGCCTGGAGCCTGGCCACGGCCTGCTGGGCCTTCTCGGGGGTCGGGGCCGGGGCGGCGTTGTCGGCGCACCTGATCGCGCCGTTCGCCTCCTCCATCGCGTTGTAGTGGCCCTTCGCGTCACGGCCGTTGTACTCGTCCGCGAACGCCAGCAGGGGGTCGGGCTTGTTGCCGACCATGGCCCAGCCGAGCGCGTTGCGCAGGTACTGCCAGGTCGTCTTCTCGTCGCCGTACAGCAGCTGGGTGGTGCCGGTCCAGGCGAGGTCCCGGCCGAGCTTTCGGCCGTCCTTGGCGGTCATCGGGTGGTCGTGCAGGCCGTCGAGGAAGTCGGCGGCCTTCTTGGCGGCCTTGGCCGGGTCCTTGCCGAGCGGGCACTCGGCGGCGTGGTTCTGCACGCAGTCGGCGGCGAAGCGCTCGAAGGACTTCTCGAAGCCGACCTGCTGGTCGATGCCGTGGTCCAGCTGGTCCTGGGCGGGGTCGACGGCGCCGTCCAGGATGAGCCGGCCGGCGTTCTTCGGGAACTCCTCGGCGTAGACCGCGCCGAGGTAGGTGCCGTAGGAGACGCCGAGGTAGTTCAGCTTCTTGTCGCCGACGGCCGCGCGCAGCACGTCCAGGTCCCGGGCGGTGTTGCGGGTGCCGACGAAGGGCAGCAGCTTGCCGGACTTGGCCTGGCAGGCCGCGGCGTGCTCGGTGGCGTTCTTGACGTGCTCGGCCTTGCGGACCGCCGGGTCGAGCGGGTCGTCGGCCTCGTTGCGGGCGTCCTTCTGCTTGTCGTCGAAGCAGACGACCGGCGAGCTGTCGCCGGTGCCGCGGGGGTCGAAGCCGATCACGTCGAAGCGGTTGTGCAGGCCGCCGTCGAAGTCCTTGGCGCCGTACTTGACCATCTCGATGCCCGAGGCGCCCGGGCCGCCCGGGTTGACCATCAGCGAGCCGACCTTCTGGTCCGGCTTGGCGGCCGGCAGCTTGATCATCGCGAGGTCGAGGGCGTCGGCGGCGGGGTGGGTGTAGTCGAGCGGGACGTGCAGCTTGCCGCAGAGCATCCCGGATATGTCGATCTTGGCCTGCTCGGCCTGGGGGTCGGCGGGGCAGGCGGCCCAGGCGATCTGCTGGCCGTAGAAGGGCTTGAGCGCCGGGTCGTCCGCCCCGGTGGGCTTCGGCGTCGGGGTCGGGGTCGCCGTCGGGGTGGCGGCGGCCGTGGAGGGGGCCCCGGCGGCCTGGTCCTGGGCGGGCTTGGTGCTGTCGTTGCAGGCGGAGCTGAGGAGCAGGGTGCCGGCCGCGAGTGCGGTCAGCAGAACCCGCGGGCGGGAGGCCCGGAGAGATTTCATCGCACGTATGTACCACTCTGGGGTGACACGTCCGATCACTACCCCCCGGGCTGCCCGCCCGTCCCGCGTCAGGCCCGGTGCACCTTGTGGTTGGCGGCCTGGGCGCGCGGGCGGACCACCAGCAGGTCGATGTTGACGTGCGGGGGCCGGGTGACCGCCCAGGCGACGGTGTCCGCGACGTCCTCCGAGGTCAGCGGCTCGGCGACGCCCGCGTACACGGCCGCCGCCTTGTCCTCGTCACCCCGGAACCGGGTCACCGCGAAGCCCTCGGACTTCACCATGCCGGGCGCGATCTCGATCACCCGGATCGGCTCGCCGCACAGCTCCAGCCGCAGCGTCGCCGCGATGGTGTGCGCCGCGTGCTTGGCCGCCACGTAGCCGCCGCCGCCCTCGTAGGCGGCCAGCGCGGCGGTGGAGGAGAGGACGAGGACGGTGCCGTCGCCGCTCGCCCGCAGCGCCGGCAGCATGGCCTGCGTCATGTGCAGCACGCCGAGCACGTTGACCTCGTACATCGCCAGCCAGTCGGCCGGGTCGCCGGCCTCCACCGACTCGGCGCCGATCGCCCCGCCGGCGTTGTTGACCAGCACGTCCACCCGGCCGATCGCGGCCGCGAAGGCGTCCACGGCCGCCCGGTCGGTGACGTCCAGGGTGTAGGCACGGCCGCCGGTCTCCTTGGCCAGGGCCTCGATCCGGTCGGTCCGGCGGGCGGTCAGCACCACGTCGAAGCCCTCGGCGGCGAGCCGGCGGGCGGTCGCGGCGCCGATCCCGCTGCTCGCACCGGTGACCACGGCCACCTTCTGTTCGGTCATTGCCACTCCTCGGAAGCGTGGGGTCGGAAGCGATTCGGTCGCTCACCCGATCATCTCAACGGTGTCGGCGCCGCCCGTCACCGCCTAGATTCGAAGGGACGAGTGCACCGTCCCGCCGACCCCGCGGAGGACACCATGGCAGCCGAGCCGCGCCGCACCGAGTCGGGCTTCCCGTTCGCACCGCTCTACGGCCCCGGGGACCTGGCCGGCTGGGATCCGCGGGAACGCCTCGGAAACCCGGGGGAGTACCCGTACACCCGGGGCGTCCACCCGACGATGTACACCGGCCGGCCGTGGACGATGCGCCAGTACGCCGGCTTCGGCACCGCCGCCGAGTCCAACGCCCGCTACCGCCAGCTGATCGCCGGGGGCGGCACCGGCCTCTCGGTCGCCTTCGACCTGCCCACCCAGATGGGCTACGACTCGGACGCCCGGATCGCGGCCGGCGAGGTCGGCAAGGTCGGGGTGGCGATCGACAGCGTCGAGGACATGGGCGTCCTGTTCGACGGCATCCCGCTGGGCGAGGTCTCCACCTCGATGACCATCAACGCGCCCGCCGGCCTGCTGCTGCTCCTGTACCAGCTGGTCGGCGAGGCCCAGGGCGTCGCACCGGACCGGCTGACCGGCACCGTGCAGAACGACGTGCTGAAGGAGTACATCGCCCGCGGCACCTACATCTTCCCGCCGAAGCCCTCGCTGCGGCTGGCCGCGGACGTGTTCCGGTACTGCCGGGCCGAGATCCCCCGCTGGAACACCATCTCGATCTCGGGCTACCACATGGCCGAGGCCGGGGCGGGCCCCGCGCAGGAGATCGCCTTCACCCTCGCCAACGGCATCGCGTACGTGCGCACCGCCGTCGCGGCCGGCATGGCGGTCGACGACTTCGCGCCCCGGCTCTCCTTCTTCTTCGTCGCCCGCACCACCCTGCTGGAGGAGGTGGCCAAGTTCCGTGCCGCCCGCCGGATCTGGGCCCGCGTCATGCGCGAGGAGTTCGGCGCGCAGAACCCGCGCTCGCAGATGCTCCGCTTCCACACCCAGACCGCTGGGGTGCAGCTGACGGCGCAGCAGCCCGAGGTCAACCTCGTCCGGGTCGCGGTCCAGGCGCTGGCGGCGGTGCTCGGCGGCACCCAGTCGCTGCACACCAACGGCTTCGACGAGGCGATCGCGCTGCCCACCGAGAAGTCCGCCCGGCTGGCGCTGCGCACCCAGCAGGTACTCGCCCACGAGACCGACGTCACCGCCACCGTCGACCCCTTCGCGGGCTCGTACGTGGTCGAGTCGCTGACCGACGAGGTGGAGGCCGCCGCCCTCGCCCTGATGGCCCGGGTCGAGGAGCTGGGCGGCGCGGTGGCCGCGATCGAGGCCGGCTACCAGAAGGCCGAGATCGAGCGCACGGCCTACCGCGTCCAGCAGGAGACCGACTCGGGCGAGCGGACGGTGGTCGGCGTCAACCGCTTCCGGCTGGACGCCGAGGAGCCGTACCAGCCGCTGCGGGTGGACCCCGCGATCGAGGAGCAGCAGGCCGGGCGGCTGGCCCGGTTGCGGGCCGGGCGGGACTCCTCGGCGGTCGCCCGCTCGCTCGGCGCGCTGCGCCGCGCGGCCGGGGGACGGGACAACGTGCTGTACCCGATGAAGGAGGCGCTGGCCGCCCGGGCCACGCTCGGCGAGGTCTGCGACGCGCTGCGCGAGGTGTGGGGGACGTACACGCCGGACGAGCGGTTCTGAAGGATCGTCACACCGCCGCGGCACGGGGGCCGTGACCGCCGGCGCGGGCGGTCGTTGCACAGGACACGCAACCCGGGGAAGGCGGCTAAAACGAGATGTCATACCCACCTGCTCGGCCGGTATGCGCCCATCCGGGGACTACTTTCGGGGAAGTCGGGCCAAATCCCCCCAACAGGCCTACTCTTGTTGAGATGAACCGTCCTGAGTCCGCCCAGTCGGCCGTCACGCTCACCGCTGCCCGCCCCTCCGCAGACCTGCGCGGCCGGGTCAGGGCGCTGGAGCCGGAGCTGATCGCCTTCCGCCGCGACCTGCACCGGCACCCGGAGCTGGGACGCCAGGAGTTCCGCACCACCGGCCTGCTGCGCGACCGGCTGGCGGCGGCGGGCCTGGCCCCCCGGGTGCTGCCCGGCGGCACCGGGATGACCGTCGACATCGTCCCGGACGGGACCCCGCGCGGCGCCGAGTTCCTGGCGTTCCGCGCCGACATCGACGCGCTGCCGATCGACGACGCCAAGACGGACGTCCCGTACCGCTCGACCGTCCCCGGCCGGGCCCACGCCTGCGGCCACGACGTGCACACCTCCGTGGTGCTGGGTACCGCCCTGGTGCTGGCGGAGGCCGCCCGCACCGGCGAGCTGCGCCGGCCCGTCCGGCTGGTCTTCCAGCCGGCCGAGGAGGTCATGCCGGGCGGGGCGCTGGACGTGATCAACGCCGGCGGGATGGACGGCGTCGGCCGGATCTTCGCGGTGCACTGCGACCCCAAGGTGGAGGCCGGGCGGATCGGGCTGCGCACCGGGGCGATCACCTCGGCCTGCGACCGGCTGGTGCTGCACCTGGACGGCCCGGGCGGCCACACCGCCCGCCCGCACCTGACCACCGACCTGGTGACGGCGATCGCCCGGATGGCCGCCGACCTGCCGGCCGCACTGGGCCGCCGGATGGACCCGCGCTGGGGCGTCAGCCTGGTCTGGGGCCGGATCGCCTCCGGCTCAGCGCCCAACGTGATCCCGCAGCACGCCGAGCTGGAGGGCACCGTCCGCTGCCTGGACCTGGCCGGCTGGCGCGAGGCGCCGGACCAGCTGCACGAGCTGATCGCCAAGCTGGCCGAGACCTACCGGGCGAAGTGGACGCTCGACTACCACCGCGGGGTGCCGCCGGTGGTCAACGAGGCGGTCTCGGTGGGTCTGCTGGAGGCCGCCATGACGGCCCGGTTCGGCCAGGACGGCCGCCAGGTGGTGGAGGACACCGAGCAGAGCCTCGGCGGCGAGGACTTCTCCTGGTACCTGGAGCACGCCCCGGGTGCGCTGGCCCGGCTGGGCGTCCGCGCCCCCGGCGACACCACCGTGCGCGACCTGCACCAGGGCCGTTTCGACGTGGACGAGCGGGCGATCGGGATCGGCGTGGAGCTGTTCGCGACGCTGGCGCTGGACGGGGGGCCCGACGGGCGGCAGGTGGACGGGGCGTAGGGCTCGCGGCGGTCCGGTTTGCGTGAATTCAGGCTTTATGTCCGGTTACGTAAACTGGGCCGAGCCAGTTCCAGCCACCGTCCGCCAGGGGAGAGGAGAGCCGGGATGGTTGTCAGACCACGGTTTGATAACAACCCGAATGCTCCGGCGGCCCGTAACACAACCGTGTTCTACGCGCGTTACGGTGGCGTCCGACCACGCTAATCGGGTGCGTGTGAGAAGGAGATATTCCCTTGCGCCGTTCAACTAAGCTCGCCGCGGTTGTGCTCTCGGGTTCCCTGGGCATTGCCTCGCTCGCCGCTTGCGGCGCAAAGAGCAACGACACCAACGCTTCCTCGGGCTCCTCCGAGGGCGGCCTGAAGGTCGGCATGGCCTACGACATCGGCGGCCGTGGCGACCAGTCGTTCAACGACTCCGCCGCCCGTGGCCTCGACAAGGCCAAGGCCGACCTCGGCGTCTCCGTCACCGAGGCCGACGCCAAGACCGGCGAGGCCGAGGCCGACAAGGAGACCCGTCTCAAGAACCTGGTCACCTCCGGGTACAACCCGATCATCGCGGTCGGCTTCGTGTACCAGGCCGCGGTCGAGAAGGTCGCCAAGGAGAACCCGAACACCAAGTTCGCGATCATCGACTCGGCCTCCGACACCCAGCCGAGCAACGTCACCTCGCTGACGTTCTCGGAGCAGGAGGGCTCGTACCTGGCCGGCGTGGCCGCCGCCCTGAAGAGCAAGACCAAGCACATCGGCTTCATCGGCGGCGTGCAGTCCGAGCTGATCAAGAAGTTCGAGGCGGGCTACAAGGCCGGCGCGAAGTCCGTCACCCCGGACATCGCGATCGAGACCACCTACCTCACCACGCCCCCGGACTTCTCCGGCTTCAACTCGCCCGACAAGGGCAAGGAGGCCGCGCAGGGCCAGCTGGACAAGGGCGCGGACGTCATCTACTCCGCGGCCGGCTCCTCCGGCAACGGCTCCATCGAGGCCGTCGCCAACGCCGGCAAGCTGGCCATCGGCGTCGACTCCGACCAGGCCGCCCAGCCGGCCCTGGCGAAGTACAAGAACAGCATCCTCACCTCGATGGTGAAGAACGTCGACAAGGCCGTCTACGCCTACATCGAGTCCGCCAAGAAGGGCTCCCCCTTCACCGGCGTGAAGAACTTCGACCTGAAGGCCGACGGCGTCTCGCTCGCCACCACCGGCGGCAAGATCGACGACATCCAGGGCAAGCTCAACGACGCCGCCACCGCCATCAAGAGCGGCGCCACCACCGTCCCCACCGACCCGTCCAAGTAAGGACGCGGCGGGACGTCGCTGCCGCTGCCACCTGCCCGGCAGCGCAATGATTGACACGGCATCAGGGAGGGGCCCGGCAGGGTGCGCTCAGTGCGCACCCCCGGGCCCCTCCTGTACCTCATCGTTTTTTCTTGGCCCTCCAGCGCAACGACGCGCCTCCAGACCACCAGGAGATCGCCATCACCGCATCCGACCCCGCCCTCAGCAAGGGCGGTACCCCCAGCGCGGGGACGGCGACACCGGCCGTCGAACTGCGCGGCATCACCAAGCGCTTCCCCGGCGTCGTGGCCAACCACGACATCAACCTCACCGTCCGCACCGGCACCGTGCACGCCCTCATGGGTGAGAACGGCGCCGGCAAGTCGACGCTGATGAAGATCCTCTACGGCATGCAGAAGCCGGACGAGGGCACCATCGCCATCAACGGCGAGCTGTGCGAGTTCAACACCCCGGGCGAGGCCATCGCGCGCGGCATCGGCATGGTGCACCAGCACTTCATGCTCGCCGACAACCTGACCGTCTGGGAGAACGTCGTCCTCGGCGGCGAGAAGCTCTACGGCATCGGCGCCAAGGCCAAGGCGAAGATCAAGGAGATCTCCGACCAGTACGGGCTGGGCGTGCGCCCGGACGCCCTGCTCGAGGACCTCGGCGTGGCCGACCGCCAGCGGGTCGAGATCCTCAAGGTGCTCTACCGCGGCGCCAAGATCCTCATCCTCGACGAGCCCACCGCGGTGCTCGTCCCGCAGGAGGTCGACGCGCTCTTCGACAACCTGCGCGAGCTCAAGGCCGAGGGCGTCACCGTCATCTTCATCTCGCACAAGCTGCACGAGGTGCTGGCGGTGGCGGACGCGATCAGCGTCATCCGGCGCGGCACCACGGTCGGCGACGCCGACCCGCGCACCGTCACGGCGCGCCAGCTCGCCGAGCTGATGGTCGGCGCCGAGCTGCCCTCCCCGGAGAGCCGCGAGTCGACCGTCACCACCAACGAGATGCTCGACGTCCAGGGCCTGCGGATCGCCAAGACCGACGCCGAGGGCATCGAGCGCGTGGTGCTGGACGACATCTCGCTGCGCATCCACAAGGGCGAGATCCTCGGCATCGCCGGCGTCGAGGGCAACGGCCAGGCCGAACTGGTCGAGGCCATCATGGGCATGCTCCCGCTGGACGGCGGGACGGTCACCCTGGACGGCAAGGACCTCTCCGGCTCGCTCACCCGCTCCCGCCGCGAGGCCGGCATCGGGTACATCCCCGAGGACCGCCACCGGCACGGCCTGCTGCTGGAGGCCCCGCTCTGGGAGAACCGGATCCTCGGCCACGTCACCGAGAGCCCGAACTCCAGGGGCGTGCTGCTCGACCCGGCCGCCGCCCGCAGGGACACCCAGCGGATCGTCGACGAGTACGACGTCCGCACCCCCGGCATCGAGGTCACCGCGGCCTCCCTCTCCGGCGGCAACCAGCAGAAGCTGATCATCGGCCGCGAGATGAGCCACCGGCCCAAGCTGCTGATCGCCGCCCACCCCACCCGCGGTGTGGACGTCGGCGCGCAGGCGCAGATCTGGGAGCACATCCGCACCGCCCAGCGGGCCGGCCTCGCGGTGCTGCTGATCTCCGCCGACCTGGACGAGCTGATCGGCCTCTCCGACACCATCCGGGTGATCTACCGCGGCCGTCTGGTCGCCGACGCCGACCCGGCCACGGTCACCGCCGAGGACCTGGGTACCGCCATGACCGGTGCGGCCCGCGGCCACATCGAGTCCGAGGCGGACGCCGTGGAGGAGTTCCACGCGACCCAGGCCGAGGGCACCGAGGCCGCCGCAGGGGACGACGCCCCGTCCGAGACCCCCACCGACACCGCCGACCCGCAGGCGGGGGAGTAGCCACATGACCAGTCCCAACCCCGCCGCCCCCGCGGCCAAGAGCTCGCTGGCGCAGCGGTTCAGCGTCGAGAAGATCGTGCTCGCCCTCGCGGCGCCGGTGCTCGCCGTCGTGCTGTCGGTGGCGATCTGCTCGGTCCTGCTGGCGACCTCGGGCAAGAACCCGTTCGACGCCTGGGACGTGATGGTCACGTTCGGCACCAAGGCCGACGGCCAGGTGCTGATCCTGAACCGGGCCACCACGTACTACCTGGCCGCCGCGGCCGCCGCGTTCGGCTTCCGGATGAACCTCTTCAACATCGGTGTCGAGGGCCAGTACAAGGTCGCGGCGCTGTTCGCGGCGTACGTCGGCAGCCGGCTCGACCTGCCGTCGTTCATCCAGATCCCGCTGCTGCTGATCACCGCCATGCTGGTCGGCGGCCTGTACGCGAGCATCGCCGGTCTGCTGAAGGTCTTCCGCGGCGTCAGCGAGGTCATCTCGACCATCATGCTGAACGCGATCGCGATCGCCATCGTCGGTCTGCTGCTCGTCCCCGGCATCTTCGCGCCGGAGAAGGGCGGCACCACCAACGCGATCCAGACCGCCCCGGTCTCGCAGTCCAGCCACTTCTTCGCGCTGGACACCAACGGCGGCCCGCTCTACGGCTTCCTCTTCATCGCGATCCTGGTCGGCGTGGCGTTCCAGTTCACCCTGACCCGCACCCGCTTCGGCTTCGACCTGCGGGCCACCGGCCGCTCGGAGTCCGCGGCCACCGCGTCCGGCGTGAACGTCAAGCGCATGATCGTCATCTCGATGCTGGTCTCCGGTGCGCTGGCCGGTCTGATCGGCCTGCCCGAGCTGCTGCAGAACTCGTACTACTTCGGCCAGAGCTTCCAGCCCGGCCTCGGCTTCCTGGGCATCTCGGTCGCGCTGCTGGGCCGCAACAGCCCGATCGGCATGGCGTTCTCGGCGCTGCTCTTCTCCTTCCTGGACACCACCGGCGCGCTGCTGCCGAACCAGGGCGGGTTCCCGCAGGAGATCGTCCCGGTCATGCAGGGCACCATCGTCATCTGCGTCGTCGTCGCGTACGAGCTGGTGCGTCGTTACGGCCTCAAGCGCCAGCAGCAGAAGGTCGGCGCCGAACTCGCCGCCCAGGCCGCCGCCAACGAGAAGAAGGAGGTGTCGGCATGAGTACCGCCACCGCTGCCCGTGCGAAGGCGCCGGGCGCCCCCGCCAAGAAGCGCAAGATGTCCTGGCCCGTGGTGCTGCTGCTGATCGCCGGCGCCCTGGTCCTCTTCTCCGCCGTGGGCATGGCCACCGGCAACCACTCGCTGACCTCCTCCGGTCAGGTCACCGCCGCGCTGAGCGCCGCCGTGCCGATCGGCATGGCCGGTCTGGGCGGTCTCTGGTCCGAGCGGGCCGGCGTGGTCAACATCGGCCTCGAAGGCATGATGGTCGCCGGCACCTTCTGCGGCGCCTGGGCCGGTTACCTGTACAACCCGTGGGTCGGTCTGCTGGCCGGCATGCTCGGCGGCGCGCTCGGCGGCCTGCTGCACGCCGTCATCACCGTCACCTTCGGCGTCGACCACATCGTCTCCGGCGTCGGCATCAACCTGCTGATCCCCGGCATCTGTGCGTACGTCAACCGGATCTACTACAAGGACTACATCTCCGTCGGCGCCGGTGCGAACCAGTCCCCGCCGGCCGATCCGCTGCCGTACATCACCATCCCCGGCCTCTCCTCGTGGCTGAAGGACATCGAGACCAACCACTGGTTCCTGGTGTCGGACGTCGCGGGCGTGCTCGGCGGCCTGGTCACCAACATCTCCGTGGTGGTGCCGCTGGCCGGTGCGCTGATCGTGGCCACCTACTTCATCCTCTGGCGCACGGTGTTCGGCCTGCGCCTGCGCTCCTGCGGCGAGAACCCGACCGCGGCCGAGTCGCTGGGCGTCAACGTCTACAAGTACAAGTACTACGCGGTCGTCGCTTCCGGTGCCTTCGCGGGCCTCGGCGGTGCGTACCTCTCGCTGGTCGCCGCGCACTTCTACAAGGACGGCCAGACCCTCGGCCGGGGCTTCATCGGCCTCGCGGCGATGATCTTCGGCAACTGGCTGCCGGGCGGCCTCGCCATGGGCGCCGGCCTGTTCGGCTTCACCGACAGCCTCCAGCTCCGTGACCCGGAGTCGGTGCACGTGCTGATCCTGACGGTCGCGATCGCGATGTTCCTGCTGGCGCTCTGGCACGTCTACCGCCGCAAGATGACCAGCGCGGTGATCACCTTCGTGGTCTCCGGCGGCCTGTTCGCCTGGTACGCGACCACCGACGAGGTGCAGCGTCCGCTGATCGTCGCCACGCCGTACGTGATCACCCTGGTGGTGCTCTCGCTGGCCTCGCAGCGGCTGCGTCCGCCGAAGGCCGACGGCCAGATCTACCGCAAGGGCGAGGGCAAGTGACGCCCGCCCCGGTGGTCGACTGGGAGGCGCTGCGCGCGGCCGCGCGCGAGGCGATGGGCCACGCCTACGCCCCGTACAGCAAGTTCCCGGTCGGCGCGGCGGCGCTGGTGGACGACGGGCGGCTGGTCACCGGCTGCAACGTGGAGAACGCCTCGTACGGGCTCGGCCTCTGCGCCGAGTGCGGCCTGGTCTCCGCGCTGTACGCGAGCGGCGGCGGCCGGCTGACCGCGTTCACCTGTGTGGACGGGGACGGTCGGCTGCTGATGCCGTGCGGTCGTTGCCGCCAGCTGCTGTACGAGCACGGCGGTCCGGAAATGCTGATCGAGCTGCCGTCCGGCGTGAAGCCGATGAGTGACGTCCTGCCCGACGCGTTCGGGCCGGAGCGGCTCTAGTCTTTGCCTTTGTTACGCGCGTAGAGTGTCGCGAGTGGGCCGCAATCCGGCCACCTCGCGACACTCTTCGCTTTTCACAGCCTTTCGAATCACAGCTTTCGAACCCCTCCGGTAGCAATGGAGCAGCCATGGACGCCATCTCCGTCATCAGGACCAAGCGCGACCGCGGAGAGCTGAGCGACGCTCAGATCGACTGGGTCATCGACGCCTACACCCGCGGCGACGTCGCCGACGAGCAGATGTCCGCCCTCGCCATGGCCATCCTGCTCAACGGCATGAACCTGCGGGAGATCAGCCGCTGGACCGACGCGATGATCCGCTCCGGCGTCCGGATGGACTTCTCCTCGCTGGCGCAGCCGACCAGCGACAAGCACTCCACCGGCGGTGTCGGCGACAAGATCACCCTGCCGCTCGCCCCGCTGGTCGCCGCCTGCGGCGCCGCCGTCCCGCAGCTCTCCGGCCGCGGCCTCGGCCACACCGGCGGGACCCTCGACAAGCTGGAGTCCATCCCCGGCTGGCGCGCCCTGCTCTCCAACGAGGAGATGCTCCAGGTGCTGCGCGACGCCGGCGCGGTGATCTGTGCGGCCGGCGACGGCCTCGCCCCCGCCGACAAGAAGCTGTACGCCCTGCGCGACGTCACCGGCACCGTCGAGGCGATCCCGCTGATCGCCTCCTCGATCATGTCCAAGAAGATCGCCGAGGGCACCGGCGCCCTGGTGCTGGACGTCAAGGTCGGCTCCGGCGCCTTCATGAAGAACCTCGACGACGCCCGTGAGCTGGCCCGCACCATGGTCGGCCTCGGCACCTCGGCCGGCGTCAACACCGTCGCCCTGCTCACCGACATGTCCACCCCGCTCGGCCTCACCGCGGGCAACGCGCTGGAGGTCCGCGAGTCGGTCGAGGTGCTGGCCGGCGGCGGCCCCGCCGACGTCGTCGAGCTGACCATCGCGCTGGCCCGCGAGATGCTCGCCGCGGCCGGCGTGCACGGCAAGGACCCGGCCGACGCGCTGCGCGACGGCTCCGCGATGGACCACTGGCGCCGCATGATCGCCGCCCAGGGCGGCGACGTCGACGCCCCGCTGCCCGTCGCCCGCGAGCAGCACGTCATCACCGCCCCGGCCTCGGGCGTCCTCACCACGCTGGACGCGTACGCCGTCGGCGTCTGCGCCTGGCGCCTCGGCGCGGGCCGCGCCCGCAAGGAGGACCCGGTGCAGGCCGGCGCCGGCGTCGAGATGCACGCCAAGCCCGGCGACACCGTGGTGGCCGGCCAGCCCCTGCTGACCCTGCACACCGACACCCCCGAGCGCTACGACTACGCCGTCGAGGCGCTCGCCGGCGGCATCGAGGTCGCCCCGGCCGGCACGCCGTTCACCCCGAACCCGATCGTGCTGGACCGTATTGCGTGAGCCGCACGTCTGCTCACGTACGCCTGATCAGGCGTACGTGAGCAGACCGCTGGTGTCGAGGGTCCACGGGCCGACGGTGACGGTGTCGCCGAAGGCGAACTCCTTGCGCGAGGTGTAGCCGGGCTCCGAGTGCACGATGCCGGTGCCGGTCCGGGGGTCGACGATCAGGTAGAACGGGATGCCCATGGCCGCGTAGTCGCGGACCTTGTTGCGGTAGTCGTTCTCGGGATTGGACTTCGAGACGATCTCGACGACCAGCAGGACCTCGTGCGGCAGGAGCGCGGGCTGGTCGCCTTCGAGGACCTTCTCGGAGAACACCATCAGGTCGGGATTCCGCAGTCGGCCGAGCCCGGCGTCCTCCAGGTCGGCACCACCGTGAGCGATGTGGCCGGGATGCGTCTGCGGGAGCTGGGCGTTCAGCTGCCGGGCGATGCGGATGACGGCGAGCTCGTGCCGCTTGACCGGCGACGCCGTCACCACGATCGCGCCGTCGGCGATCTCGACCTTCCCGATCCCCGGTACCTGTGGAAGCCGGTCCGCGATCTCGCGCAACCGGGCGTACGCGGCAGGGTCGATGCTCACGGCCCGGAGCGTACCGGCGGCCGCCGACAGCCGGGGCGTTCGTCACCCGGCGGCGGCGAGGGTGATCTTGAGGAACTCGTCCGGCGCCTCGCGGACCAGGTCGTGGCCGACGGGGAGGGTGTGGACGGTCCAGGCGGGGTCGTTGCGGACGCGGGCGACCGTCTCCAGGAACGGGGTGTCCGGGAAGCGCTCGGCGTGGATGTAGGTGCGGCGGGTGACGGCGTCGGCCGCACCGGTGAGGGTGACCGGCTGGAACAGGCTGGCCAGCGGGTGGACGGTGGCGCGCGGGTCGAGGAACGGGCTGAGGCCGACCACGGTGGAGCCGTCGCCCGCGGCGGCGCCGGCCAGGTAGCGCTGCTTCCAGACCTCGTTGACGATCTGGTAGGCCGACTCGCCGTCACGCGGGACGAAGGCGTCGGCGTAGACCAGCGCCCCGATCCGCTCCGGCGCCCGGTCGGCCACCCCGGAGGCGACCATCCCTCCGTAGCTGTGCCCGACCAGTACGACGTCGGTGAGCTGCTCGGCCTCCAGCGTCCCCAGCACGTCCTGGATGTGCGTGTCCAGGTTGACCGCCGCGTTGTTCAGGTGCCCGCGCTCGCTCACCCCGGTCAGCGTCAGCGGGTACACCTCGTGCCCGGCGGCCCGCAGGCCGTCGGTGAGCGGCCGGTACCACCAGGCGCCGTGCAGCATGCCGGGGATGAGAACGAAGGTCGCCATGGTGCTTTCCTCTGGTCGGGCCGGCGGGACGAGGGGAACGCTATGGCGGATACCTGACACCCTGCGTCAGGTATCCGCCGTGAGGTGCGGTCAGTGGGCGGCCCGGACGCCGCGGCGGGCGGTGTGGGCCTGGCGGGTGGCGTAGAGGGTGACGGCGGCGGCGAGGGTCATGGCGGTGAGGCCGACGGCGGCGGCGCCGGACCAGCCGGTGGAGTGGTAGGCGTCGGCGCCGACGGTGCCGCCGAGGCTGTTGCCCAGGTAGTAGGCGATCAGGTAGAGCGCGGAGGCCTGGGCGCGGCCCTCGGTGGCGGTGCGGCCGACGGCCGAGGAGGCGGTGGCGTGGCCGGCGAAGAAGCCGGCGGTGATCAGGACCAGGCCGAGCAGGGCGCAGACCAGCGAGCCGGCGAGGGAGAGCAGCAGGCCGGCGGCGGTCACGCCGATGGCGACGTAGAGGGCGCCGCGGCGGCCGAGGCGGCCGGAGAGGCGTCCGGCGGCGGCCGAGGTGCCGGTGCCGACCAGGTAGACCACGAAGATCGAGGCGGCGACCGACTCCGGCAGGTGGAACGGCGCGGAGACCAGGCGGTAGCCGACGGTGTTGTAGACCGCGCCGAACACGGCCATGAAGAGCAGCCCGAGCGCGTACAGCCGGGCCAGCAGCGGGTTGCGCAGGTGCCGGCCGACGGTGCGGGCGAGGGCGCGGGCGTCCACCGGGGCCGGGGTGAAGTGGCGGGCGGCGGGGATCAGCAGCCGGAAGGCGAGCGCCGCGAGCAGTGCGAGGGCGGCGGAGGCGGCCAGGCCCCAGCGCCAGCCGAAGCCGGCCGCGACCCAGCCGGAGAGCAGCCGGCCACCCATGCCGCCGATGCTGTTGCCGGCCACGTACAGGCCCATCGCGGAGGCGAGGGCGCTGGGGTGGACCTCCTCGGCGAGGTAGGCCATCGCGGTGGCGGGCAGTCCGGCGAGGGCGGCGCCCTGGAGGACGCGCAGGACGACCAGGGTGGTGAGGTCCGGGGCGAACGGCAGGGCGAGGGCGAGGGTGGAGGCGGCCAGGGTGGAGGCCGTCATCACCGCGGTGCGCCCGTACCGGTCGGAGAGCGCGCTGGCCGGGAGTAGGGCGAGGGCGAGGCCGAGGGTGGCGGCGGACGCCGTCCAGCTGGCCTGGCCGGGGGTGAGGTCGAGGTCGGCCGAGAGGACCGGCAGCAGGCCCTGGGTCGAGTAGAGCAGGACGAAGGTCGCGACACCGGCGGCGAAGAGGGCGAGGTTGGCGCGTCGGAAGGCGCGCTGCCCCGGGCGGTGGCGGTCGTCCGCGGTTGCGGTGCGGAGGGACGGCTGGGCGAGGGCATCCGGAGTGGCCACGGATGCCCCGGTACTGGAGGGCTGCATGACGTCGACGTTAGGCCCGCCCCAGCTGATGCGTCCAATGCATGATCAGCCGATAATCCATACGTCAGAGCATGAGTCGAGGTCGTCGTGGTGAAGGTGGCGCAGAGGTGACGGACGGCATGGCGGACCCCGGGCTGCCGCACCGGCTCGCCGAGTTGGGGCCGGAGGAGCCGGCCGCCCTGCTGGCGCCCCGGCTGGCCCAGTTCGCGGCGGTGGCCCGGCTGGAGCACGTGACGCAGGCGGCCGCGCTGCTGGGCGTGCCGCAGCCGACGCTGTCCCGGGCGGTGGCCCGGCTGGAGGCGGAGCTGGGCGTGGACCTGCTGGCCCGTCAGGGCCGGACGGTCCGGCTGACCCGGGCCGGGCGGCTGCTGCTGGCCTCGGTGGAGCGAGCCCTGGCCGAGGTCGAGCGCGGCGCCGAGGCGGCCCGGGCGGAGGCGGACCCGGCGGCCGGGCGGGTCGCGTTCGGCTTCCTCCACACCATGGGGACGGACGCCGTCCCGGCGCTCCTGCGGGGTTTCCGGGCGGCGCACCCGCAGGTGCGCTTCCAGCTGGTGCAGGACTACGTCGGCGCGATGCTGGAGCGGCTGCGCGCCGGCGAGCTGGACCTCTGCCTGGTCGCCCCGGTGCCCGACGACGACCCGGCGCTGGTGGCGCGGCGGCTGGACGAGCAGCGGCTGAACCTGGTCGTCCCGGCCGACCACCGGCTCGCCGGGCGGCGCCGGATCCGGCTGGCCGAGGTCGCCGAGGACCCGTTCGTCGGGCTGGAGCGCGGCTACGGGCTGCGCGCGATCACCGACGGGTTCTGCGCGGAGGCCGGCTTCGTGCCCCGGATCGCGTTCGAGGGGGAGGAGGCGGAGACGCTGCGCGGCCTGGTCGCGGCCGGGCTGGGGGTGGCGCTGCTGCCGCCCGCGCTGGTGCCGCGGCCGGGGGTGGTGGAGCTGGAGGTGGCGGCGCCGCGGACCAGGCGGGCGATCGGGCTGGCGTGGGCGGCGGGCCGGCCGCTGACCCCGCCGGTGGCGGCGTTCCGGGACTTCGTGCTGTCGCGGCGGGGGCGGTTGTTGCAGCACGACTGAGGCCTCCCGGGGGCCGCGGATCGTCCAGTCGGTGGAATTCCAGGTGCACATCGGCCGAACCGGAGTGTGGGGTGTGGCCTGTCTACGCGCGTAGGAGCTACACTCCCGCAATGGAGAACCAGATCCCTGTCACCACCGCGGGCACCGGCCCCCGGAT
This sequence comes from Kitasatospora sp. RG8, assembly GCF_017813315.1. NCBI lineage: Bacteria > Bacillati > Actinomycetota > Actinomycetes > Kitasatosporales > Streptomycetaceae > Kitasatospora > Kitasatospora sp. RG8. The sequence continues at coordinate 34,434 of NZ_JAGIYX010000038.1, read as the reverse complement.
TCCCACCCCCGACCAGATCGCCCGCGCCCCCAAGGTGCTCCTGCACGACCACCTCGACGGCGGGCTGCGCCCGGAGACCATCGTCGAGCTGGCCGCCGCGGTCGGCTACGAGGGCCTCCCCACCAAGGACCCGAAGGCACTCGGCGAGTGGTTCCGCGAGGCCGCCGACTCCGGCTCGCTGGTCCGCTACCTGGAGACCTTCGCGCACACCTGCGCCGTGATGCAGACCCGCGAGGCGCTGATCAAGGTCGCCGCCGACTGCGCCGAGGACCTGGCCGCCGACGGCGTCGTCTACGCCGAGGTCCGCTACGCCCCCGAGCAGCACCTGGAGGGCGGCCTGACCCTCGACGAGGTCGTCGAGGCCGTCCAGGAGGGCTTCCGCCTCGGCGAGGCGAACGCCCGCGCCGCCGGCCACCGCATCCGCATCGGCACCCTGATCACCGCGATGCGCCACGCCGCCCGCTCCTCCGAGATCGCCGAGCTGGCCAACCGCCACCGCGACTCGGGCGTCGTCGGCTTCGACATCGCCGGCGCCGAGGCCGGGTACCCCCCCACCCGCCACCAGGCCGCCTTCGACTACCTCAAGGGCGAGAACAACCACTTCACCATCCACGCGGGCGAGGCCTTCGGCCTGCCGTCGATCTGGGAGGCCCTGCAGTGCTGCGGCGCCGACCGGCTCGGCCACGGCGTCCGCATCGTCGACGACATCACGGTGAACGAGGACGGCAGCGTCGAGCTCGGCCGGCTGGCCGCGTACGTGCGCGACAAGCGCATCCCGCTGGAGATGTGCCCGACCTCCAACCTCCAGACGGCGGCGGCCACTTCGTACGCCGAGCACCCGATCGGGCTGCTCAGCCGACTGAAGTTCCGGGTGACGGTCAACACCGACAACCGCCTGATGAGCGGCACCAGCATGAGCCGCGAGTTCGAGCACCTGGTGGAGGCGTTCGGCTACACGCTGGGCGACATGGAGTGGTTCACGGTGAACGCGATGAAGTCGGCGTTCCTGCCGTTCGACGAGCGGCTGGCGATGATCAGCGACGTGATCAAGCCGGGCTACGCCGAGCTCAAGGCGGAGTGGCTGTTCAGCGCCGGCTCCTGAGGGCGGCGGCGTGGTCGGATGAACGCCTTTGTCCCGTAAGGGTGTTGGCGTTCATCTGACTACCCACTCGTGTGGGTTAACCGCCTTTGATCCTCGTGCGATCCAATCACTACGGTGTGCCAGTCAACGCCGACCGGCCGTGGCGGCGGAACCCGCTGCCTGCCGTGAATGTCGGCCACCGACGAGGATCCAAGGGGACGAACATGAAGCAGGCCACTCTCAAGGCCGCCGGTACCGCCGTGCTCGGCATCGCCATTGCGGCGGTCGGCGCCGGCAGCGCGTCCGCCGACCCCGCTGCGGCCGGTGGCCTCGGGCTTCCCACCGGTGCGGTGACCAACCCGGCCGTCACCGGTGCCGTCGTCGACACCGCCGGCAAGCTGCCCGGCGGTGACAAGGTGGCCGGCACCCTCGGCACCCTCACCCCGAGCGCCGGCCAGGCCGTCGCCCCGGCGGCCGATGCCGCACCCCGTGCCGCCGTCCCGAGCGTTCCCGGCCTGAGCAGCACCCCGCTCGGCGGGCTGACCCAGACCCTGCCGCTGCCCGGCCTCGGCGGCTGACCCGACCGTCGCACGGAGGGCCGTCCGCACCCCGGTGATCCCGGGGCGTGGGCGGCCCTGCGGTGTTCCGGGGCTCGCGGTGGTCCGGGGGCTCCGGTTCCGCGGGGGCGCCCGCCGCCCCCGCGGTCACGGCTCCTGGGGGAGCAGCAGCCAGAGCGCCAGGTAGATCAGGAACTGCGGGCCGGGCAGCAGGCAGGACGCCAGGAAGATGATCCGGACGGTCCACGGCGTCAGGCCGAAGCGCTCGGCGATCCCGGCGCAGACGCCGGCGATGACGCGGTGGTGACGGGGGCGGGCGAGGCGGCTCATGGCGGTCTCCCTGGTCTTCGCGCCTGGTCCGGTCCCTCCGGTCGGCGTACTTCCATGCTCCGCCGCGGCGGCCGCCGGATCCTCAGCCTGGATGGCGATCCCGTCCCGGACCTCCGTCCCCTGGAAGGCGGACGGACTCTCGGGGTTCACCTCAGGGGCGCCCCGGAGGACCGCCGCCGGAGGACCGCCGCCGTGGGAGCGCCGCTTCCGGACCGCGCGGGTTCGGCGGGAGACCGGGTCGGCCGGCGTCCGCTCCAGGCGCAGGCGCAGCCGCTTGCCTCTGCCCCTGGGGCAGAGGCAAGAGTGGGGGCGTGAACGAGGACTTGATCGGCATCGGGGAGCTCGCGGCCAGGACCGGGCTGAGCCACAAGGCGCTGCGGCTGTACGGGGACCGGGGGCTGCTGCCGCCCGCGCACGTCGACCCGCGGACCGGGTTCCGCCGCTACGGCCCGGACCAGGTCGAGCGGGCCCGGCGCATCGCGCTGCTGCGCGCCGTCGGGATGCCGCTGGCCCTGATCGCCGGGGTGCTGGACCCGGGCGGGGCCGAGTCCGTCCGGCTGCTCGACGTCTACTGGCGCAAGGAGCAGTCCGTGCACGAGGCCCGCCGGGAGGCGGTGGGCTACGCCCGAGAGGTTCTGGCCGGAAGGATTCCGCGCATGTACGAGATGGCCGAGCGCGACGTACCCGAGCAGAAGGTGCTGTTCGTCCGGCGCCACGTCACCGCCGGAGGTCTGCCGGACTTCCTCGGCGGGGCCACCGAGGCGATCTTCGACCACATGCGGTCGACCGGCGCCTGCCCGTCCGGCCCGGTCTTCACCGTGTACCACGGCCTGGTGACCGACGACTCGGACGGCCCGGTCGAGGTCTGCGTCCCGACGACGAACACGGTCGAGCCCGCGGGGCCGATCGGGGTGCGGATCGAGCCCGCGCACCGCGAGGCGTACACGGCCCTGGCGAAGAGGCCCCGGGACTTCGCGACGATGGCCGCCCTGCACGACTCGGTGCTCAGCTGGATCGCCGAGCAGGGGTACGTCCGGGTGGGCGGCTCGCGCGAGGTGTACTACCCGGACTGGGGGACGGCGGAGGAGGGCGAGCATGTGGCGGACGTCGCCGGGGTGTTCGTCCCGGCGGCCCGGCCGCCCTCGACCGCGGCGGCGACGGCGCGGGCCGCGTCGTCCGCGTCCACCCAGGACAGCGCCCGGCCCTGGTCCGCGAGTCCGGGCAGGGCGCGCCTGCGCAGCACCGGCAGCGCGGTGGTCTCGGTGACGCCCGCGCCGTAGAACATGCCGAACCTCAGGCTGACCGCCTCCAGGCCGTCGGAGGTGAAGGCGAGTTCCTCCTTGGTGCGCATCGCGCCGACGTGGCGCTCCAGCCAGGAGTTGCCCTGGACGGGGCCGAAGGCGTCGCGCTCCTCGTCGAGCGGGCGGTCGCCGTGGTCGCCGTAGCCGTAGCCGAACATCACCGACTCGACGACGATCCGGCGGGCGCCGGTCTCCCGGGCGGCGGCGATCGGGTTCGGAGTGCCGTCGGTGCGCAGCAGGTTGGTGCCGGCCATGTCCTGGTGACGCATCATCGACCTGCCCTGCAGGGCGGTGGCCGCGTGCACGACCACGTCGAAGGCGAGCCCGTCCACCGCGCGCAGCACGGCCTCGCGGTCCAGCAGGTCCGCGCGGACGGCGCTGCCCTCGCCGCGGCCGAGCCCGGCGACCTCGTGTCCCGCCGCGCGCAGCTCCCGGGTGATCTTCCGACCCAGCAGACCGCTCGCCCCCGCCAGCAGCACCTTCATGGCCGTTCCCGCTTTCCTCCGGTGCTCGGCTCCGCGTTCCGGAGTCGTCCATGGGACAGGCGGGCGGGGGTGGATGTGACACGCGCGGGAGTGAACCGGGCCACATGCCGTGGCGGGGGTGTGCGGGGAGCAGGAAGTCGGAGGGGTCGACTTCCTGAGCGGCGACCTCCTGAGCGGGGAGCGGGTGGCCGTCAGGGGAGGAACGCCACCACCGCCGCCCGGGTCAGCGTCCGGAACCGCTGCTCGCCCAGGCCGCCCGGGAAGTGGCCGCCGAGCTCCAGGCTGATCACCCCGTGGCTCGCTGCCCAGAGCGTGTCGGTGATCTCGTCGACATCGGAGCCCGCGCGCAGCACACCGGCCTCGACGGCGGCGCGGGCCGCTTCCCGCAGCACGTCCAGGCTGGTCGCGGCCGCGGCGCGGGACGCCTCGTCCGGAACGAAGCCCGGGATGGCCTCGCCGTGCATGACGCGGTAGAAGTTGGGCTCCTCCAGGGCGTTGGCGCGGTAGGCGCGGCCGATGGCGGCGAGGTACTCGCCCGGGTCCTCGCCGCGCGGCACGGCTTCGAGGCGGCGGCGCAGCCGGGCGAAGCCTTCCCGGTACAGGGCCGCCGCGATGCCCTCCTTGGCGCCGAACAGGCGGTAGAGGACGGTGGTCGAACAGTCGGCGGCGGTGGCCAGGCGGCGCATGCTCAGCGCACCCGGGCCCTCGGTGACCAGCAGGCCGGCGGCGACGTCGAGCATGGCGGCGCGCAGCGCCTCCTCGCCCCGGGCCTGGGCGCGGGCGAAGGCGCCGGTGGGTGCGTTGGCGGGCATGGGAACGATCCTCTCAGGTGGTTACTGCCGGCCGGTCGTCACTGCCAGTCCGGCAGCGGCCGGTAGACCGGCACGCCCGCCTCCTCCAGGGCCGCCCGCCGGGCGAAGTACTCGTCGCCCATCGGGTCCAGTCCGAGGAGCGGCATCGCGCTGCGCCACGTCGTCACGTCCTCCGGTGCGAGCTCGGACGCCGCCGCGAAGTGCCGCCCGGCCGCCTGTTCGTGGCCGCTTCGCAGTAGCCACAGCGCCAGCGCGGCCTCGGTGCGGGCGCGCTGCTGCTCAGGGGTGCCCGGCCGGGTCAGCCCGGCGACCGAGCCGGCGTCCAGGCCCGGGTCGCCGGTCGTCACCCACCGCCGCAGCGCGGCGAGCGCCTTCGCGGAGTCGAGGCCGCTCATGGAGCGGAAGAGGTCGGTCGCGAACTGGGTGTCGTGCGGGCGGGCGATGCGGCCCTCCTCGTCGATCCAGAGCACCGTCGGGACGTTCAGCAGCTGGTACAGGTCGGCGACCCGGCCGCCGATGTCGATCAGCGCGGGGTGCGTAGGCGCGGCCTCGGCGATCCAGGGCGCCGCGTCCTCGGTCCGGCGGTCCACCGCGACGCTCAGTACCGAGAAGTTCTCGGAGGCCAGAGCGGCGTGCTCGCGCTCCCATGCGGGGAGGTCGTAGCGGCAGCCGCACCACGAGGCCCAGAAGACGAGTGCCACCTTGCGCCCGCGCAGTGCGCCCAGGGAGTGCGTGACGCCGTTGACGTCCGGCAGTGCGAAGTCGGGTGCCACGCCGCCGATCAGGGCCGCCGACCGGTCGGCGGCCGACGCGCCGAGCGCCACCACGCCCGCGTCGGGGTCCAGTGCCACCGGCCGGCCCTGCAGCCCGGCGAAGGCGGTGACGTCCAGCATTCCGGCGTCCGGGTCCTCGATCCGCGCGATGGCGGCCGCCGGGATGCAGAGGTCGCCCCGGCACCAGCCCCGCGGCTTGCGCGTGAAGCCGAGGGTGCGTTCGACGTCCGCGAACGCGAGCCAGACGTGCGGGCCCGTGCCGTCGGCCGCGTCCCGGAGCCGGGCGTCGGTCCGGCTCTCGGCGTGGTCGTCCAGGACCGTCAGTCCGACGACGGTCCCGGTGGCGCTGCTGTTCATGGTGTTCCCCCTGGCGATAACGCTGTTATTCTTTGATAACAGCGTTATCGCCGCGGGTCAACCAGGCGGAACGCGCGGATGCAAGGCCCGGGGCGGGGCGGAGCAGGAAGTCGGAGGGGTCGACTTCCCACTTCGGGGTGGGCCGCTCGTCTCCACTTCACGCCCGCTCCGCGTCCCAATGGCCAGGTCGGCCGCCTGGGACGGTGATGAGACGCATGCACCGGCGCCGCGGTGGTTCAGGCCCTGTCCGGCGCGGTCCTAGAGTCCTCATCGTCCGTCAGGAACACACGAGCGGGGGAACCGATGAACATGAAGCGCAGGGGTGGGCGGTCGGCCGTGGTGGCGGTCACCGCGTTGGCGGCCGTGACCGGGCTGACCGGCACCGGCCACGCCGATTCGACGGGCCGCAACATCGGCTACGGCCAGCCGAACGTCCCGCAGGCGGTGGTCTGCGTCCAGCAGTTCTACAACCGCTACATCGAGGAGGGCCAGGGCGCCCTGATCCAGGTGGACGGCAAGTTCGGCCGCGAGACGGACCGGGCCGTCCGCAGGATCCAGTCCGCGGTCAACACGCGCTTCCCCGGGACCGAGCTCCAGGTGGACGGCGTCGTCGGACCCCGGACCGGGCACAGGATGATCCAGGTCCTCCGCGACGACTGGACGATCGACCGCGGCTACGCCGACCGCTGCGCCCAGTTCCTCCCGGGCTGACCCGCGCACGGGGCGGGCGGCCGCATCGCGTCACCGCCCGCGCCGCATTTTGCCTTGCGCGGACGGTGACGCGATGCCTACTCTCCCTGCAACGCGTCGAGGGAGACGAGTACCTCCGGGACCCGCGAGCCGAGAGAGCCGCCACCAGCTGTGAAGGCGGCCTCGCGTCCGGGAGGGAAGACACTCCTGAGTGCGGGGAGGAAATGCCCCGCCGGCCGGCCCCCGTCACCGGGCCAGCAACGAGGTCGCCGTCCTCCTCGGGCGGTGGCGAAGGTGCGGTGGTACCGCGAGTCCCCTTCTCGCCCGCACTTCCAAGGGATCACCACGACGCCCCCGGAGGGCCGCGATGATCCACCCGACGACCGCCCGTGTCCTGGCCGCCGGACTACCCGGCCACATCGGCGAGTCCATCGAACTCTGCGGCTGGCTGCACCGCCGCCGCGCTCTGAAGTCCGTCACCTTCCTCGTCCTGCGGGACCGCTCCGGGCTCGCCCAGGTGGTCGCCCCCGAGGGGGAGGCCGACTTCCCCGAGGAGACGGTGCTGCGGGTCCGGGGCACCGTGACCGCCAACCCCCAGGCGCCGAACGGCGTCGAGCTGACCGCCCCCACCGTCGAGGTGCTGTCCAGCCTCGCCGAGGCGCCGCCGTTCAGCCTCTACCGCCCGGACGTCCGGGCCACCCTTCCCGTCATCCTCGACGGCGCGCCCGTCACGCTGCGGCACCCGCGGCTCGCCGCCCCGCACCGGATCTCCGCCGCCTCGGTGGCCGGGTTCCGCGCGGCGCTCGACGGCCTCGGCTTCACCGAGATCCAGACGCCGAAGGTGGTCTCCTCGGTGACCGAGTCCGGTGCCAACGTGTTCGGCCTCGACTGGTTCGGCCGGCCCGCGTACCTCGCCCAGTCGCCGCAGTTCTTCAAGCAGGCCATGGTCGGCGTCTTCGAGCGCGTCTACGAGACCGGGCCGGTCTTCCGCGCCGAACCGCACGACACCGCCCGCCACCTGGCCCAGTACACCAGCCTCGACGCCGAACTCGGCTTCGTCACCGACCACCGCGAGGTGATGGCCGTCGTCCGCGAGGCCGTCGCCGGGATGCTGGAGTCGGTGAGGACCCGGGCCGCCGGCGCCGTGGAACTGCTCGGGGCGGAGCTGCCCGTCGTCCCGGCGGAGATCCCGCAGATCCACTTCGCCGACGCGATGCGGCTGCTGGGCGCCGACGAGCCGGACCTCGCACCCGCGCACGAGCGGTGGCTCGGTGAATGGGCGCTGCGCGAGCACGGCAGCGAGTTCCTCTTCGTGGTCGGCTACCCGATGCGCAAGCGGCCGTTCTACACGCACCCCGAGCCGGGCCGGCCGGAGTACTCCAACAGCTTCGACCTGCTCTTCCGCGGACTGGAGCTGGTCACCGGCGGCCAGCGGTTGCACCGGTACGAGGACTACCTCGCCGCGCTCGCCGCCCGGGGCGAGTCACCGGAGCCGTACGCCGCCTACCTGCGCTCCTTCGCCCACGGCATGCCCCCGCACGGCGGCTTCGCCCTCGGGCTGGAACGGTGGACGGCGCGGCTGACGGGGGCGGACAACGTCCGCCGCACCACGCTCTTCCCCCGGGACCTGCACCGGCTCACGCCGTGACCGGCCCGTCCGCCCGTCGCACATCCGCGACGGGCGGACGGCCGGGACCCCGGGCGGTACGGTCGCGCCCGATGCCCGCCGGGCGCGTCCGTCACCAGGGGGAGCGCGGCGCCCGGTCCGGGTTCTCCGTTCCGGCCCGGCGGATCAGACGGCCGGCGGCTGCGGGGCCTGCGGCTGAACGGGCGGCGAGGCCGGAGCCGGGGCCGGGGCCGGGGCCGGAGCAGCCGGGGCGCCCTGCGGCGGGACGGGCGCCGACTGGGCGTACGGGTTGTACTGCGCACCGGGGTGCTGCGGAGCACCCGGGTTGTACGCCGCGCCGGGGCCGAACTGCGCGTTCGGGTCGTACGGCGCGTTCGGGTTGTACGGCGCCGCGCCCGGGACCGGCTGCGGGGCGGGCGTGTTGCCGCGCGCCAGCAGCGCCTTCACCGCGTTGGCTATCAGCAGCAGCGGCAGGACGAACGCCTGGAAGAACATCCGGTACTCGCCGCCCTCGAAGACGAACGCGAGGTAGTACGCGTAGCCCGCGAACGCCATGCCGGCGAGCACGTTGACGGCGCGCCAGCCACCGCTCAGCCCACCACCGAGATTGATGGCGCCGAGGACGACCATGGCGATGCCGCTGATCGCCAGCAGGACGACATACCAGGAGAAAAGGGGTTCGGCGCTGAAGTCGAGATTCACGGAGGCATTCCTGTGGGGAGAGGGGGTGAGGAGCGACTGCTGATGGGGAACGAGTGCGCACAGTACTGGAGCCCGCCGACATTCGCCCCCGCCTTTTCATCACGGATCAATGACCGGTCCGTGCCACGGCCGTGGTTGGCTGGGCGGATGACTGACTATGAGGTCCTTCGCGTCTTCTGCGGCCCCGACGGTGCGCACGGCAACGAACTCGGCGTGGTCCGCGACGGTGCCGCCCTCCCCGGCGAGACGGACCGGTTGGCGCTCGCCCGCGAACTCGGCTTCAGCGAGACCGTCTTCGTGGACGATGCGGTGCGCGGCGCCGTCGACATCTACACGCCCAGCGTCCGCCTCCCCTTCGCCGGCCACCCGTGCGTCGGCGCGGCCTGGTTGCTCGGGGTGGACCGGCTGGTCACCGCCGCCGGCGCCGTCGGTGTGCGCCACGACGGCGAGTTCACCCGGATCTCGGCGCGCCCGGAGTGGGCGCCCGGGCGGACGACGAAGCAGTACGGCTCGGCCGCGGAGGTGGAGGCCCTGGACGTCCCGCCGCCGGGCGAGTGGATCTACGCCTGGGCCTGGCAGGACGAGGCGGCCGGCACCGTCCGGGCGCGGGCCTTCCCCGGCCGCGGCGACGGGATCGACGAGGACGAGGCCACCGGTGCCGCCGCCCTGCTGCTGACCGCCGAGCTGCGCCGCGACCTGACGATCACCCAGGGGCGCGGCTCGCAGATCGTCACGGGGCTGCGGGCCGGGGGCCTGATCGAGGTGGGCGGCAGGGTCCGCGCGGCCGGATAGCCGGGGCGGGCGCGGGCCCCGCCCCCACCCGACCTCTCCCGTTCTTCTCCCGGGACGGAAACCCCTTCACGGATGGATCACACCGTCCGATAACATGCCGTCGTTGCTCAGGGTTTGGGGGCGAAGCAGCAGCAGGGGAAATGGCGATCGGCGGCCCCTCACACCCCGGGACCCACCTTCTCCCGGGTACTGCCCGTCTTCTTCCGTGAGGTCCCATTGCGTACTCAGCACCGCAGATTCCTTGCCCTGGCCGCGGCGACCGCCGTGGCCTCCGGCACGGGCCTGGCCGCCGCCCAGGTCGCGCCCGCGGCCCCGGTGTCCGCCGGCGCGACCCAGGCCCCCGGGACCCCCCAGGCCGTCGGATCCACCCAGACCCCGGGGGCCACCCGGGCCGTCGGGACCACCCAGAACCAGAACGACCCGGTACTGATCACGCTGGACGGGTTCCCCGGCACGCTCACCGCCGGAGCCCCGGCGGTCGAGTTCACCGCCACCCTCAGGAACTCCGCCGACCACGAGGTCGCCACGCAGAGCGGGTTCACCGTGGCGGACGTCGACGCGGGGATCAGGGAGACCCAGCTCAGGCTGGAGTTCCAGGCACCCGGCAGCACGGAGTGGAGGACGCCCCGGCTCCACGCCGGCGCCAACGTCGGTGCCATGTGGGACCTGGAGGCGTTCGGCGGCGAGCCGCACCTGCCGGCGGGAGCCTCGGTCACCTACCGGCTGCGCCTCGCCGTGACCGCCGACGCCCGTGGCGGCAGGGCGAGCGCACTCTTCCGCAGCACGGTCTCGGACCCCGGGCTGCCCGCGTGGCAGCAGCCGTCCTACGCCATCAGCCCGCTCGGCTCCTTCACCATCGCCCCCGTCGGGACCCCGACCACGCCGCCCCCGGCTCCGGTCCCGGTGCCCGGTGCCCCGACGCTCGGCATGGACGGGGTGCCGGCCATGTTCACCGGGGGAGCGCCCGCCCAGCCGTTCGGGCTGACGATCGCCAACCACAGCGGCAGGGACATCCGCTTCCTCCCGCAGGTCGGGTTCCAGGGCAACGACGCGCTGACCGCGGCGACGACCCGGCTCGACTTCCAGACGCCCGGGGGCGAGTGGCTGGCCGCCACCGACGAGGGGCAGAGCGAGCCCGGCCAACTGCGGCTGACGCTCCGGGCGGGCGGCCGGGACCTCACCGTCATCGCCCTGCACGACGGCGAGTCGCGGACGGTGAACGTCCGGCTCTCCTTCACCGCGGACGTCCCGAACAGCACCGCCCAGGTGCTGTTCACCGGCTCAAGCATCCCGCTCGCACCGGGTGGTACGGAGGTCCGTCACTCGGGCCCGGCGGCCGACTTCGGCATCGCCGCCGCGGCCGCCCCCGGCAGGTCGTCCACCCCGGTGCCGCCCGCCGCCGGCCCGGCCGCCCCGGCCGGGGCCCGGTCGGAGACCCCGGCCTCGTCGGGTGCCGCGGTCGTCCCGGTGTCCCGGTCCACCGGCTCGGTGGCGGGCCCGGCGGCCGTGGCGGCCGCTCCCCAGGCCACCAAGCTCGCGTCGACCGGCGGCGGGACGAAGGCGGAGCCGATGGCGATCACCGGTGCCACCGCGGTGGCGATGGGCGTGGGCCTCCTGGTGGTGGCGGGGCGCCGGGCCACGCGGTCGTCCCGGAACTGACGGTCCCGGGGCCGTGGCACCGCGGCCCGCCGATCGAGCGCCACAGCGGGGGGAGCGTGGAGGAGCCCGAGTTCATCGTCGTGCTGACCGACGCGGGGGAGCGGCGGATCGAGGTGATCCGGGTCGTCCGCTCCCTCACCGGTCTCGGCCCCTGGCAGAGCAGCCTGCTGCTGGAGGACCTTCCGGCCACCGTCGGGGCGGGGTGCCTGCGTGACCTGGACGGCGCCCTGGCCCGGCTGCGGGAAGCGGGTGCGCACGCCACGGCGCGGTGCCGTTCGTGCGGGCGGGACGCGCCGCAGGACGGGACGCTGATCGATCCCGGGCCGTGCGACGCGTCGGCCCCGTGGGCCTCCTACTGCCCGGCGAGCCGCACACCCCCTCGGTGGGGAGTGGTGGACGGGTACTTCGTGGAACTGCCCGACGAGCCGTGACCGACGAGCCGTGACCGACGAGCGGTCACCCCCTCAGCGGTGCCGCCCCCTCAGCGGACGGGGGAGGAGACCGGCTCCGCGTAGACGGCGGCGGGCGCGGCCGGGGCCGGGCGCGGGGTCGCCGGCGGTGCGGCCGGGTGGCGGCGGGCGGCGTGGAGGGCCAGCGAACGGGAGGCGGGGACCAGGGCCAGGTGGGCGGCGGCCACGCCGACGACGGCGAACAGGATGTGGTCGACGTCGAGGACGTGCCCCGGGGTCCAGGAGGAGAGGAACTCCAGCGCGGTGGCCAGCAGGGCCGAGGCGCCGGTGGTGCGGAGGAAGGACGGCAGCCAGGGGGCCCGGAGGCGGCCGCCGGCCAGCGGGAGCAGCACGCCGAGCGGGGCCAGCAGCAGCAGTTCGCCGAGGAGCTGTCCGGCGGTGGAGAAGCGGAGCGACGCCAGCGGCGTCAGGTTGGCGTCGTAGACCCAGGCCACCGGCACCGGCCGCAGCACCAGCCAGCCGGCCAGCACCAGATGGAGGGTGAGTCCGACGAGGCCCGCCATGCGGAGGGAACGGCGGACGGCCGTCGCCGGCCCGGTCTCGGTCCGCACGCCGGAACGCTCGTCGCGTGTCCTGGTGCCATCTCGCTGCACGCGGGGAAGGACGTGAGCCGGTGGCACGGCGGTTCCACGCGAGGAGTGAACATTCCGGTGCACGCCCGCGAGCCCGGCCGCGCCGGTCACCGGCAGGTCGCGGACGCCGCCGCGGACGGCGTCGGCAGCGCGCTGAACGGGTTGTCAGCCGGGGCGCTGGGCGAGACGACGGCCGGCGACGGCGAGGGCTTCGTGCCCGGCTTCGGCGAGGTGTGGGCGGTGGGGGCCGTCGGGCCGGTGGGCGAGGGGGTGGACAGCGCGGTGGGTATCTGCGGCGCCGTCGGGCAGGCGGTCCGGCTGGCCGGGGCGCCCGCGTCCACCGGGACGGGGGTCGGCCGGATCCCGCAGCCCGTGGCGAGCGCGAGCATCAGCACCGCGCCGGTGGCGCAGGCGGCGGGCAGACGGAACGAACGGGCGCTCACTGCGCACTCTCCTCGGATGCGGCGGCCGGTGGAGACGGCGGGGTCAACGGCAGCGTCAGCGTGAACACCGCCCCCACCTCCCCGTTGGCGGCCGTGATCGTCCCCCCGTGGATCTGCGCGTTGGCCATCGCGATCGACAGCCCCAGCCCGCTGCCCTCCGAGCGGGCCCGCCCCTTGTCCGCCTTGTAGAACCGGTCGAAGACGTGCGGCAGCACGTCCTCGGGGATGCCGGGACCGCTGTCCGAGACCTCCACCGTGATGGCGTCCTCGGTCTCACGGACCTTCACCCGCACCGGCGAGCCGCCGTGCTTGAGCGCGTTGCCGATGAGGTTGGCGAAGACGACGTCCAGCCGGCGCGGGTCGACGACGGCCCGGACGCCGCGCGGGGCGTCCAGCTCGACGGCGTCGTACCAGGCCCGGCCGTCGATGCAGGACATGATCAGGTCGGCGATGTCCACCTCGTCGGCGACCAGCTTGGCGGTGCCGGCGTCGAAGCGGGTCACCTCCATCAGGTTCTCCACCAGGTCGGACAGGCGCCGGGTCTCACTGACCACCAGCCGCACCGCCGGTTCGATCATCGGGTCCAGCGACTCGGCCTCGTCCTCCAGGATGTCCGTGACGGCGGTCATCGCGGTGAGCGGCGTGCGCAGTTCGTGCGACATGTCGGCGACGAACCGCCGGCTCTGTGCCTCGCGTGCGCTGAGCTCCTCGACCTGCTCGTGCAGCGACTCCGCGGTGCGGTTGAACGTCCTTGCCAGATCGGCGAGTTCGTCCGAGCCGTCGACCTCCAGGCGGGTGTCCAGGTGGCCCTCGCCGAGCCGCCGGGCGGCGTCGCCGAGGCGCTTGACCGGGCGCAGCACCGTCGCCGAGGCGGCCTGGGCGAGCAGCGCCGAGCCGATCAGCGCCAGCAGGGTGGCGATGGCCAGCGACCAGCCGAGCGTGTTGAGGTCGGCCCGCTCGTTCTCCAGCGACTTGAACATGTACGCGGTCGGGCCGGTCGGCACCACCTTGGTGCCGCCGATGACGTACGGGCGGCCCTCCAGGTTCTGCCGCTGCCAGTACAGGTGGTACGCGTACGGGTTGCTCTCGGTGACGTCGCGCTGCTTGGCGACGATGTCCTGGAGCTTGGCCGGGACGTTGGCGAGCGTGTAGCGCGACGGGTCCGAGGAGGCGGTGCAGTCCGGGTGGGCGGCGTCGGTGACCACCACCTCGTAACTGAGCCCGGAGCTGGCGACGGTGGAGGCGAGCTGGGCCAGTTCGGCGCAGGTGGCGTTCAGCGGCAGCTCGGAGACGTTGCGGCTGAGCGAGACCCGGAAGTCGTTGAGCGCGGTGTCCTGGGCGCGCTTGAGCACCGCGTCCCGGTTCAGCCAGTAGGCGATGCCGGAGGCCGAGACGGCGGTGAGCAGCGCGACCGCGGCGAACACCGCGATCAGCCGCACCCGGAGGGAGCGCAGCCGTCGCCACGGGCCCGAGGAGAACCGGCGGGTCGTCGTCTGATGGTCAGTCACGGGAGCCTGTCGTCGCGTACCGGAGGATCGGTGGATCAGAGGGATATCGAGGGGAGCGGGAGGACCCGGCGGGCCGGCGCGGTCACGCCGGCGGGTCCAGCCGGTAGCCGACCCCGCGCACGGTGCGGATCAGCGTCGGCGCCGAGGGGACGTCCTCGACCTTGGCCCGCAGCCGCTGCACGCACGCGTCCACCAGCCGGGAGTCGCCGAGGTAGTCGTGCTCCCAGACCAGCCGCAGCAGCTGCTGCCGGGAGAGCGCCTGACCGGGCCGGCGGCTGAGCTCCAGCAGCAGCCGCAGCTCGGTCGGGGTGAGTTGGAGGTCCTCTCCGTCCTTGGTGACGGTCATCGCCGCGCGGTCGATCACCACGCTGCCGTACGCCGAGGAGTCCGAGCTCTCCCGCTCGCCGCGGCGCAGCACGGCCCGGATCCGGGCGTCCAGGACGCGCGGCTGCACCGGCTTGACCACGTAGTCGTCCGCACCCGACTCCAGGCCGACGACCACGTCGATGTCGTCGGACCGGGCGGTGAGCAGGATGATCGGCAGCTGGTCGGTGCGGCGGATGCGGCGGCAGACCTCGAAGCCGTCGATTCCGGGCAGCATGACGTCCAGCACGATCAGGTCCGGCCGCTGCTCCTTGAAGAGCCTCAGACCGTCCTCGCCGGAGGCGGCGGTGGCCACTTTGTGGCCCTGGCGGGTGAGGGCGAGTTCGAGGCCGGTCCGGATGGCGTCGTCGTCCTCGATCAGAAGGAGGAAAGGCACGGCCTCATTCTGGCCCACCCGGGGCGCCGAATCACCCCCCGGCCCGGACCGTCCCGTCGGCCCCCGGCCGCGCGGGAACCGGAATGTGCGCCACCGGCGTCCGTGACGGCAGGTGGGGGTGCGGGACGAAAGGCCCGCCCCTGTGACACCCCTGTGACAGTCGGCGGACAGCGCCATCACAACCGGCGGGCAGGATTTTCCATGTCGCCGCAGGACAGCGGGCCAACAGGCCGGCTGGAAGGCGGCAACAGGAACCGCTCGTACCGATCAAGGGGGCGCACGATGAACGCCATGCTTCAGGCCCGGACCAACCCGGCTGACCGCACCGCGCGTTCCTCAGCGACCACCCACCGGACCCGGTACGAGGTCAGGACCGATGAGACCTCCGGTGCCGTCACCGTACGGGGGTGCGCACACGGCACCGGTGGAAACACTGCCGCGCGCCGGGTGAGCGGCGGCGGCAGGCAGGGGGAGCTGTACGGGATCGGCCGGATGGGGAGTGCGGCCGACTCCGCCAACACCCTCACGCTGCGGGGGATCCTCCCCGTCCGCGTCGAGGGCAAGGACGCCCTGGGGGGTAACGGGGGAACCAGGGGGATCGGGGGGACCGGCCTGCGGAAGGCCGACTCGGGGGAGTCGGCCGGCCGCGAGGCCGCCGGTGCGACGCTGCTGCGACTGAACCCCGCAGCAGCCCGCACCACCGAAGCGGGACAGGGAGGCGCGCAGGGGGAGCACTCGGCCGTCGCGGAGGACCACACCAAGGAGTTCACCGCGTACGTGCGCGAGCGCCGCGCCTCCCTGTACGCCACGGCGTACCACCTCACCGGTGACCGCTACGAGGCCGAGGACCTGCTGCAGAGCGCGCTCTTCAGCACCTACCGGGCCTGGGGCCGGATCACCGACAAGGCCGCGGTCGGGGGCTACCTCCGCCGCACCATGACCAACCTGCACATCTCCGCCTGGCGGCGCCGCAAGGTCAGCGAGTACCCGACCGAGGAGCTGCCGGAGACGGCCGGCGACACCGACGCGATGGGCGGCACCGAGCTGCGCGCCGTGCTCTGGCAGGCGCTGGCCAAGCTGCCCGAGAACCAGCGGACCATGCTGGTCCTGCGGTACTACGAGGGCAAGACCGACCCGGAGATCGCCGACGTGCTCGGCATCAGCGTCGGCACGGTCAAGAGCAGCATCTGGCGCGCGCTGCGCCGGCTGCGCGACGACGAGCACCTGAACAAGTCGGGCGACACCGTCCGCGCGTTCGGCGAGCTGGTCGCGTAACGGCCGCAGGCCGTAACGGCGTACGACACATGAGGACTCCCGTCGGGGGACGGGTGAGGACGGTCACGGGACTGGTGGCGCCGGCTCGGGGGAGCGGCGCCGCCGGGGGAGTCCGACGGCCGTCCGGGAAGGCGACGGGCCCGGTGCGGGGGAGACGCACCGGGCCCGTCGTTCGTTCGTCCGTGCGTCCCGGCGGCTCAGACCGCCGACAGCTCGCGCGAGGCCGCCGCGCGGATCCGCCGGTCCGCCTCGGCGCCGGTGCACGGGTGGGCGCCCAGGCCCACCTGGCGGCCGACGATCGAGCGCTCGGCCCGCATCAGCCGCCAGCCGCGGCGCAGCAGCACCGGCAGCGACTTGCGGCCCTCGCGGACGTCCCGGCGCAGCCGGCGCCAGGCGGTGGTCAGCGCGCCGTTGCGCAGGCAGAGCGCATCGCCCAGGACGCCCTCGGCGGCGCAGTCGGAGGTGATCTCGGCGGCGAAGATGCCCTCGGCGATGAACGCGGGGGCGCCGGCCAGGTCCAGCACCCGGGTGGAGACGCGGCCGTTGTCCGGGATCGAGTACACCGGGACGTCGGCACGGCCGGTCTCGTGCAGGCTGCGGATCGCGGCGACGGCCTGGTCGCGGTGCCAGGCGAGCGGGGAGTCCCAGTCGACCACGCCGTCGGGCAGCAGCGGCAGGGTGGGGTCGTCCCCGTCCTTGTAGAAGTCGTCGAGCTGGAGCACCGGCAGGCCGCTGCGCTCGGCCAGCGAGGACTTCCCCGATCCGGAGGGCCCGGACAGCAGGACCACCCGGGCGCGGGCTATCGGCACAGGGTTCAGCGGGGAGTCACTCACGAGACACCAGTCTGACGCATCCGGGCCCGATGCCGAAACCGGTCGGATCAGCCTTTCCGCACGGACCGGGGATCGGTGAGCGCGGCCTGGACGAGCGGCAGGTACCGGCTGTCGACCTGGAGGTGGACCGGCGGGCCGCCGCCGGGCGGCCGGTACGTGGTGGCGGCCCAGTCCTGGCTGTACCAGGTGTCCGGTTCGGGCTCGTGGAAGCTGCCGCCGGCGGCCAGTTCGTTGTGGCCGAGGACACGGGAGCCGAAGCCGGCGACGGAGGCCCCTGGGGTGATGTGCAGCCGGCCGTTGACGTACGCGCGCTGCCAGCCGGGCCGGTCGGACCGGGCCGAGCAGGGCACCCGGACGGGCCGGCCCGCGGCCAGCCGGCGGCGGGTGCGGGCCACGTGCAGCCTGCGCAGGAACCCGTCCGCGAACAGTGTTATCAGCTCGCCGACGATCTCTCCCACGGCGTCCCCCCTCGGTCGTTTCCGGTACGGACGATTCTGTCCGGCCCGGACCGGCGCCGGGAGCGCCGAAAGGCGGAACCGTCCGGAGACGAAAGTCGACGGACCCGCGCCAGGGGGGGAGAGGCGCGGGTCCGTCCTATGACCGTCCGGGCCCTGGGGGGGAGAGGGCACTGGGGACGGCCAGCTTGTGGAGTTGTTACCGGTGGCCGACGGGGAGGTCAGATCCCCATCGGGTGCCAGACCGTCTTCGTCTCCAGGAACGAGAGTAGCCGGTCGGTACCGGGAGCATTGGTCCAGTCCTGGGCGAACGGGTCCAGCTCCGGACGGACCACCCTCTTCAGGGTATCCGCGGCGGCGGCCTCCAGCGCGCCCGCCGCGCCGGGACCGTCGGCCGCGATCGCCCCGGTGAGGTCCACCGCGTTGACGTCCTGGTGCGAGGCCAGGGTGGGCGCGATGTCGGCGGTCCGGCCCGAGACGATGTTGACGACGCCGCCCGGGACGTCCGAGGTGGCCAGCACCTCGCCCAGCGACAGGGCCGGCAGCGGGGCGTCGGCCGCGGCCGCGACCACCACCGTGTTGCCGGTCGCGATGGCCGGGGCGATCACCGAGACCAGGCCGAGCAGCGAGTGCCCGTAGCCGGCCTGCGGGGCGACGATCCCGACCACACCGGTCGGCTCCGGGGTGGAGAGGTTGAAGTACGGCCCGGCGACCGGGTTGGCGCCGCCCGCGATCTGGGCGACCTTGTCGGTCCAGCCCGCGTACCAGACCCAGCGGTCGATCGCCGCGTCCACCAGGGCGGCGGCCTTCTTCGGGCCGACGCCCTCGGAGAGCGCCACCTCGGTGGCGAACTGCTCGCGCCGGCCCTGGAGCATCTCGGCGACCCGGTACAGCACCTGGCCGCGGTTGTACGCGGTGGTGCCGGCCCAGCCCTTGACCGCCGCACGGGCGGCCACGACCGCGTCGCGGGTGTCCTTGCGGGTGCCGAGCGGGGCGTTGGCGAGCCACTCGCCCTTGGAGTCGGTCACCTCGTACACCCGCCCACTCTCGGAGCGCGGGAACTTCCCGCCGACGTACAGCTTGTAGGTCTTGAGGACATCAAGACGGCTCACGACATCAGACATCGAGGTAGGCCTCCAGACCGTGGCGGCCACCCTCGCGGCCGTAGCCCGACTCCTTGTAACCGCCGAACGGCGAGGTCGGGTCGAACTTGTTGAAGGTGTTGGCCCAGACCACGCCGGCCTTGAGCTTGCTGGCCATCCAGAGGATGCGCGAGCCCTTCTCCGTCCAGATGCCGGCGGAGAGGCCGTACGGGGTGTTGTTGGCCTTCGCGACTGCCTCTTCGGGGGTGCGGAAGGACAGCACCGACAGGACCGGGCCGAAGATCTCCTCCTGGGCGATCCGGTGGGCCTGGCTGACGCCGGTGAAGACGGTCGGCTTGAACCAGAAGCCGGTGCCCGGAAGCTCGCAGGCGGGCGACCAGCGCTCGGCGCCCTCGGCCTCGCCGGCGTCGGTCAGCGCGGTGATCCGGGCCAGCTGCTCGGCCGAGTTGATGGCACCGATGTCGGTGTTCTTGTCCAGCGGGTCGCCGACCCGCAGGGTGGCCATCCGGCGCTTCAGCGCGTCCAGCAGCTCGTCCTGGACCGACTCCTGGACCAGCAGGCGCGAACCCGCGCAGCAGACGTGGCCCTGGTTGAAGAAGATGCCGTTGACGATGCCCTCGACCGCCTGGTCGATCGCCGCGTCGTCGAAGACGATGTTGGCGGCCTTGCCGCCCAGCTCCAGCGACAGCTTCTTGCGGGTGCCCGCCAGCTGCTTGGCGATCGCCCGGCCGACCGGGGTGGAGCCGGTGAAGGCGACCTTGTTGACGTCCGGGTGCGCGGTGAGCGCGGCGCCGGTGCGGCCGTCACCGGTGACGATGTTGACGACGCCCTTCGGCAGACCGGCCTGGCGGCAGATGTCGGCGAAGCGGAGCGCGGTCAGCGGGGTGGTCTCGGCCGGCTTGAGCACGACCGTGTTGCCGGTGGCCAGTGCCGGGGCGATCTTCCACGCCAGCATCAGCAGCGGGAAGTTCCACGGGATGACCTGGCCGGCCACGCCCAGCGGCTTCGGGGCGGCGCCGAAGCCGGCGTAGTCCAGCTTGTCCGCCCAGCCCGCGTAGTAGAAGAAGTGCGCGGCGACCAGCGGCAGGTCGACGTCGCGGGTCTCGCGGATCGGCTTGCCGTTGTCGATCGACTCCAGGACGGCCAGCTCGCGGCTGCGCTCCTGGATGATCCGGGCGATCCGGAACAGGTACTTGGCGCGCTCGCTGCCGGGCAGCGCCGACCAGCCGGTGAAGGCCTTGCGGGCGGCGGCGACGGCGCGGTCCACGTCCTCGTCGGTGCCCTGGGCGAACTCGGCGAGCACCTGCTCGGTGGCCGGGTTGACCGTCTTCAGGGCCTCGCTGCCGGAGGAGTCGACGAACTCGCCGCCGATGAAGTGGCCGTAGGAGGTGGCGATGTCACCCGCGGCGGCGGGCGACTCGGGGGCCGGGGCGTACTCGAAGAGGCCGCCGCGCTTGGGGGCCACGGGCTCCTCGATGGTGTTCTTCTTGGCCATGGTGATCAGTCCACCGTCACGTAGTCGGGGCCGGAGTACCGTCCGGTGGTCAGCTTCTGACGCTGCATCAGCAGGTCGTTGAGCAGGCTGGAGGCGCCGAAGCGGAACCAGTGCGGGGTCAGCCAGTCGTCGCCGAGCGTCTCGTTGACCATCACCAGGTACTTCATGGCGTCCTTGGTGGTCTTGATGCCGCCGGCGGGCTTGACGCCGACCTGGACGCCGGTCTGCGCCTTGAAGTCGCGGACCGCCTCCAGCATCAGCAGGGTGACCGGCGGGGTCGCGTTGACGGCGACCTTGCCGGTCGAGGTCTTGATGAAGTCGGCACCGGCCAGCATCGCCAGCCACGAGACGCGGCGCACGTTGTCGTACGTCTGCAGCTCGCCGGTCTCGAAGATCACCTTGAGGTGGGCGGAGGTGCCGTCCGGGCGCCTGCACGCCTCCTTGACGGCGACGATCTCGTTGAAGACGTCCATGTACCGGCCGGAGAGGAAGGCACCCCGGTCGATCACCATGTCGATCTCGTCGGCGCCGGCCGCGACCGCGTCGGCGGTGTCGGCCAGCTTCACCGGGAGCGCGGCGCGCCCGGCGGGGAAGGCGGTGGCGACGGAGGCGACCTGGATGTCGGTGCCCTGCAGCGCGGCCTTCGCGGTGGCGACCATGTCCGGGTAGACACAGATCGCGGCGACCCGGGGGGTGGCCGGGTCGGTGGGGTCGGGGGTCCGGCCCTTCGCGCAGAGCGCGCGCACCTTGCCGACCGTGTCCGCGCCTTCGAGCGTGGTCAGGTCGATCATCGAGATGGCGAGGTCGATGGCATAGGCCTTCGCCGTGGTCTTGATCGAGCGGGTACCGAGAGTGGCGGCGCGCGCCTCCAGGCCGACCTGGTCGACGCCGGGCAGGCCGTGCAGGAAGCGGCGGAGCGAGGCCTCGGACGCCGCAACGTCCTGGAGACCGCTGCCCGCAACGCCGGGGGCATTGGCTGCAAGAGTGGACATAGTCACCAGACCAGCATATCTACGCGCGTAACATTGCGCTAGGCCCGGACCTTTTCGATGCCGGACCGAGACCTCCGAACCCCGTCCGCCCCGCTGGTCACCCCTGTAGATCGCGGGGGCCATGCGGCAGAATCGTCGGCATGACCGAATCCGACGGCAAGCCCCACCAGGGCCCGGCCGGCTCCGACGGGGAGCCCGTGTACGCCGACCGCGTGTACCGCTCCATTCCCGGTGTGATCTCCGGCGTGCTGTTGTTGGCCGTGGCCGGGTGGCTGATCGGGGACGCGGCGCTCAACGGGACGGGGAAGACGCCGTACGTGGCTCTGGCCGCGGTACCGGTGTTCGCCTTCCCGGTGATCGCCTACACGCTGCGGCCGGCCGTGCTGGCCAACGACCGGCGGCTGGTGGTGCGCAACCCGCTGCGGACGATCACGGCGCCGTGGGCGTCGGTGGACGCGCTGCGGGCCGGGTACTCGGTGGAGCTGCTGGCGGACGGCCGCAAGTTCCAGGTGTGGGCGGTGCCGGTGTCGCTGCGCCAGCGCAAGCGGGCCAACCGGGCCCAGCAGCGCGGCGGCGGCGTCGAGCACACCTCCCGGCTGGGGATGGTCGTGGGGCGCCAGCCCGTCCCCGAGGTCCTCGGCTCGCCGGACTCGACCAGGGCCTGGTCCGACCAGGTGGTCGCGGTGCTCCAGGAGATGGCCGAGCGGAACGCGTCGAGCCCCGACGCGGCCGGGCCGGTGACCGTCCGCTGGTGCTGGTGGATCATCGCGCCGACGCTGGCCGGCCTGGTCGCGCTGATCGCCGCGATCGCGGCCTAGGAACCACGACGACGAAGGGCCCGCCGGTCTCGGCGGGCCCTTCGTCGTCTGCGGGTGCGTCAGGCGTGTCCGGGGTGCGTCAGGCGCCTGCGGGGTGCGTCAGGCGTCGATCCCGGCGGCCGCGGCCAGGTCGCGCTTGATCCCGTCGAGCAGCCCGGCGGCGCGCTCGCGGGCGCCGGCCAGGTCGGCGGCGGAGGCCACCGGGAGGACGACCTCCAGGTAGCACTTCAGCTTGGGCTCGGTGCCGGACGGCCGGACGACGATCCGGGCCGAGCGGACGGCCTCGCCGGCCAGGTAGTAGCGCAGGCCGTCGGTCGGCGGCAGGTCGGCGGAGCCGGCGGTCAGGTCGTCCGCCTGGGTGACCTTCAGGCCGGCCAGCCCGGTCGGCGGCTGCTCGCGCAGGCGCCGCATCGCGTCGGCGATCAGCGAGAGGTCCTGGACGCGGACGGAGAGCTGGTCGGTGGCGTGCAGGCCGTGCTCCAGCGCCAGGTCGTCCAGCAGGTCGGCCAGGGTGCGGCCGGACTGCTTGAGCGTGGCGGCCAGTTCGGCGACCAGCAGGGCGGCGGTGATGCCGTCCTTGTCGCGCACGCCCTGCGGGTCGACGCAGTAGCCGAGCGCCTCCTCGTAGCCGTAGCGCAGGCCGTCGGCGCGGGCGATCCACTTGAAGCCGGTGAGCGTCTCGGTGTACCCGAGGCCCGCCGCCTCGGCGATCCGGCCGAGCAGCGTGGAGGAGACGATGGTGGTGGCGAAGGTGCCGGCGGCCTTCTTGGCGACCAGCGCGGCGCCGAGCAGCGCGCCGACGTCGTCGCCGCGGAGCATCCGCCAGCCGCTGCCCTGACCGGGGCCGCCGGCGGCGTTGCCGTTGGCGGGGACGGCCACCGCGCAGCGGTCGGCGTCCGGGTCGTTGGCGATGACGATGTCCGGGCCGACCGAGGCGGCGGTGCGGAAGGCGAGGTCCATCGCCCCCGGCTCCTCCGGGTTGGGGAAGGCCACGGTCGGGAAGTCCGGGTCGGGCTCGGCCTGCTCGGCGACCACGGTGGGCGCGGGGAAGCCGGCCCGGCGGAAGGCGGCGACCAGGGTGTCGCGGCCGACGCCGTGCATCGGGGTGTAGACGACGTCGAGGTCGCGCGGGCTGTGCGGGTCCACGATCGAGACGGCGCGGGCCAGGTACGCCTCGACGACGTCGCCGCCGACCACCTCCCAGCCGTCCTCGGCGAGCGGGACCTCGGCGAGCGAGCCGATCGCGTCGATCTCGGCGGCGATCCCGGCGTCGGCCGGCGGGACGATCTGCGAGCCGTCGCCCAGGTAGACCTTGTAGCCGTTGTCCTGCGGCGGGTTGTGGCTGGCGGTGACGGTGACGCCGGCGGCCGCGCCGAGGTGGCGGACGGCGAAGGCGAGCACCGGGGTGGGCAGGGCGTGCGGCAGCAGCGCGGCGCGCAGGCCCGCGCCGACCACCACGGCGGCGGTGTCGCGGGCGAAGTCGTACGACTTGTGGCGGGCGTCGTAGCCGATCACGACGAGGTCGCCGAGCTGTTCCTTCTTCACGTAGGCGACCAGCCCGGCGGCGGCCCGGATCACCACGGCGCGGTTCATCCGCATCGGGCCCGCGCCCAGCTCGCCGCGCAGGCCGGCGGTGCCGAACTGGAGCCGGCCGGAGAACCGCTCGGCCAGCTGGGACCAGGCGAGCTTGCTGTCCCCCTCGGCCTCCGGGCCCTCGGCCACGGCCAGCAGCGAGGTCAGCTCCTCGCGGGTCTGCGGGTCGGGGTCCTCAGCCAGCCAGGCCCGGGCCCGGGTGAGGAGATCGGTGGTGGGTGCCTGCGTCAAGGCCAGCTCCGTTGGGAAGTTCCGCAAGTGGGTGGGTGTGCGCATGCGGACGGGGCCCGCAGGCGGCTGTGATCCGCTGATCACAGCCGTCCGCGGACCCCGTCGCTCACGATTGTGAACCAGATCCGGGTCAGATCCGCTCAAGGACCTTCGCCAGCAGCGCGCCCATGCGCTCGGCGGAGGCCTTGCCGGCCTCCAGGACCTCGGCGTGGTTGAGCGGCTCGCCGGTCATGCCGGCGGCGAGGTTGGTGACCAGGGAGATGCCGAGCACCTCGGAGCCGGCCTCGCGGGCGGCGATGGCCTCCAGCGTGGTGGACATGCCGACCAGCTCGCCGCCGATCACCCGGGCCATGTGGACCTCGGCCGGGGTCTCGTAGTGCGGGCCGCGGAACTGCACGTAGACGGCCTCGTCGAGGGTGGAGTCCACCTCGCGGCAGAGGTCGCGCAGGCGCTTGGAGTAGAGGTCCGTCAGGTCGACGAAGTTGGCGCCGACGATCGGGGAGTCCGCGGTCAGGTTGATGTGGTCGCTGATCAGGACCGGCTGGCCGGGGACCCAGCCCTCGCGCAGACCGCCGCAGCCGTTGGTCAGCACGATGATGCCGCAGCCCGCGGCGGCGGCGGTGCGCACGCCGTGGACCACGGTGGCCACGCCGTGGCCCTCGTAGTAGTGGTTGCGGCCGAGGAAGATCAGGGCGCGCTTGTCGCCGATCTTCACCGAGCGGATCTTGCCGGCGTGGCCGGCCACGGCGGGGGCGGGGAAGCCCGGGAGGTCGGTGACCGGGAACTCTGCCACGGTCTCGCCCAGGGCGTCGGCGGCCGGCACCCAGCCGGAGCCCATCACCAGGGCGACGTCGTGGCGCTCGGCACCGGTCAGCTCGCGCAGGCGCGCGGCGGCGGCCTGGGCGGCGGCGTAGGGGTCGGCGGAGACGACCGACTGAGGAGATGCGTTCACACGTCCGAGGATAGACGGGAAATGGCTACGCGCGTAGAAAATCCTGGCGCGACGTGCCGGATCGTTACCCGGATGGCGTGAAAGTACAGCTCGCAGGCCCCTTTCCGCCCGTCCGCACGGGAGCAACCTACAGCCGCTTGGCGCTCCGCAGCCCCTTGGCGTACATGCCGTTGTCGTCCAGTCGCGCGGTGCCGCCCTTGTCGCCGAAGGTCGGGCCGTTGGCCTCCTCGCGGCTGGAGACGTAGCGGGGGTGGCCGTCGGTGTCCAGGCCGAGGTAGATGCCGGTGTGGTCGAGCCGGGCCCCGGTGCGCGCGTCGATCTCGAAGAAGACCAGGTCGCCGGGTTGCAGCGGGTCGATCGAGGCGGGCCGCAGGGTGGTGTCCGAGCCGGGCGCGGTGGTCAGCGGCAGCACCGGCACGCCGGGCGCGAGCCGGGCCAGGCCGTTGGCGGTGCGCTGGAGGCCGTTGCCGGCGACGTCCTTGCTGAGCAGCGGGTAGCCGGCGCGGTAGCCGTAGACCATCCGGACGAAGCCGGAGCAGTCGAAGGCGCCGTAGCGGGTCTTGTCGGGCTGCTTGGTGACCTTGTCGGCGAAGGTGTACGCGGTGCCGAGGTAGTCGAGGAAGTCGGTCTGCTCCAGCCGCAGGTCGTTGCCGGCCGAGCCGTTCGGGTTGAGCGGGCCGAACGAGGCGTCGCCCTTGATCCGTACGCCCTTGGCGTCCTTGCCCTCCGGCGCGCCCGCCAGGTACTGGGTGGCGATCGCCAGCACGTCGTCCGCCGTGGAGCCCAGCGACTGCTGGAACCAGGTGCGGAACCAGCCGTCGTTCTCCGCGCCGGCCTTCCAGGCCTGCGGCATCAGCCGGACCCAGCTGTCGCTGACCAGGGTGGCCGAGGTGGTGCCCGGTTCGGTGAAGGTGCGGCTCGGTCCGGCCAGGACGGCGGTGCGGGCGCCGTCGGTCAGGGTGGCGACCACGCCGCCGCGGGAGTCCCGGACCACCGTGCGGTCCGGCCCGGCCAGCCGCTCGTACCGGTAGCCGGCGCCGGCCTGGGCGGTGCCCTGGGCGGCGGCCGGGCTCGGCGTGACGGTGGCGGCGATCAGCGGCGCGGTGCCGCCGGCCGCGGCGGGCTGCCCGTCGCGGTCCCGCAACTGGACGGTGAGGTACCCGCTGGCGGCCAGCAGGGTGACGGCGAGACCGCCGCTGAGCAGGGACTTCCGGGTGACTGGCATGGGCGCTTCCTGGAGGGGGCGGGACGGGGCCGGTCCGGTGGGCACCAGGGGCGGCCCACCGGTCGGTCCTACGTGCCGGGGAGGGCGCCGAGCAGCACGCCGGCGGTGAGGACGACGTAGTTGGCGAGCGTCACCGTGCTGGTGGCCATCAGGGTGGCGGCCCGCGGCTGGCGGACCAGCTGGTAGGCGATCAGGCCGGGGACGATGAAGCCGAGCGTCTGGTTGGCGTACAGGGTGGGCAGCTCGCGCTGGAGGACCAGCATCACGGTGGCCTGGAGCAGCACGCCGATCAGCACCACGGCGGCGAACAGCCGCTTGCCGTAGAGGATCACCAGCTTCTGGACGACCCGGGTGGCGAGGTAGGTCAGCACCGTCACGCCGATCACGATGGCCACCCGCTGGAGGTCCTCGACCAGGGTGAGGGCCAGCCAGCCGGGGGTGATCATGCCGCCGGGGGAGAGGTTGGTGGTCAGGTAGCAGACGAGCGAGAAGACCAGGCCGAGCGCGATGCCGATGGCGGCGATCTCGGGGGTGAGCTCGGTGGGGATCACTGCTGGTCTCCGTACGGGAAGG
This sequence comes from Kitasatospora sp. RG8, assembly GCF_017813315.1. Classification (NCBI taxonomy): domain Bacteria; kingdom Bacillati; phylum Actinomycetota; class Actinomycetes; order Kitasatosporales; family Streptomycetaceae; genus Kitasatospora; species Kitasatospora sp. RG8. The sequence continues at coordinate 7,970 of NZ_JAGIYX010000038.1, read as the reverse complement.
GGCGCTGCGGGCGGGCGGGGGCCGGGTCGAACCAGGAGTCGGGCAGCGGCTCCGGGACGTACACGGGCTGGGCGGCGGCGGGCCCGGCGTACGCGGGCCCGGGGTGGGCGGGCCGGGCGTACGCGGGTTCCGTGTAGTACGCGGGCCCGGGCTCGTCGTACGGGCGGTACCCCGCGTCCGGCCGGTACCCGGTCACCACGTCCGGCTCCTCGTACGGATCCCCGTGCGGCTCCTCGTACGGCGCCTCGTACGGCTCCGCGTCCGGCTCGTCGTCGGGGGCCAGCCGGGCGAGCTCGTCCAGGAACAGCTCGCCCTGGCCGTGGATGTTGCCGATCGCGACCAGCGAGGAGTCCGGCCCGAGGCCGGCCAGCAGCTCCGCGGTGAGCGCCGCCGGGTCGCGCTTGTCGCCGCCGAGGTCGACCACCCGCCCCGACCAGCCCGCCGGGATGCCGTCCCTGGCGCTCTTGGTGGGGTGGCCGATCAGGAAGACGGTGTCCGGGTCGAGGTCCGGCACGATCTGGCCCATCTGGCCGTTGCGCTCGACGCGGTCCGGGCGGCAGTTGATCACCACGTTCAGCGGGCGGTTGATCGCGCCGAGGCCCTCCAGCTGGCGGACGTTCATCAGCGTGGACTCGGGGTCGTTGGCCGCGAACACGTTGGCGAACCGCAGCCGCTTGCCGTCCTCGGTGCGGTAGCGCTCGACCGAGAGGACGCCCGGGTCCGGCGGCGCCTGCCACATGCCCTGGAGCGCCGTCTGCCGTTCCACGCCGAGGAGCTCGGCGACCGCGAGGGCGATGGCCACGTTCTCCTTGAAGGTGAACCAGCTGAAGCCGCGCAGCTCCTCGTCGGTCACCGACTCCGGGTCGACGACGATCAGCTCGCAGTTCCGCCGGGCCGCCTCCTCGCGCAGGATGTGCGCGCGCTCCTGCTCGGCGGTGACGCAGACGCCGCCGACCGGCATCGAGCGGGAGAGCGAGCGGGCGACGTCGTCCAGGGTCGGGCCCATCTCGGCGAGGTGGTCCTCACGGACGTTGCAGAGCACGCCGATGGTGGAGCGGATCAGCTTGGTCTGGTTGACCTCCTGGAGCGCCGGCATCACCGCCATGCACTCGATCACCAGGGCGTCCGGGCGGTAGGTCGCGGCGCGGCGGACGATGCCGATCTGCTCCACCACGTTGGCGATGCCGAACTTGCGGTAGACCGGCTCCTCCGTCGCGTCGGGGTGGATGAACCGGGCCGCGGTACCGGTGGTCTTGGCGACGGTGACCAGGTCGCCGCCGCGCAGCGCGCCGGCGCAGAGCCGGGTGATCGAGCTCTTGCCGCGGATGCCGTTGACCAGCACCCGGGTGGGGATCTGCTCCAGCGCCGCGAAGTGCCGGCGCTGCTCGACGATGCCCGCCACCAGCAGGACGGCGCAGCACACCAGCAGCACGAGGTAGAGGAAGAGCACGTCGGAGGTCCTCTCAGCGGGCGGTGGTGGAGGCGGGGGCGGTGGGCGCGCCGCGGCCGGACGGGGCCTTGGCGGCGGACCCGAGGTCCTGGCGGATCAGCTCCAGGCTGCGGGCGACGGCGCCGACCTCGTCGTGGTGGACGGGGTAGAGCACGGTGCGGCGGTCCCCGGCGGCCAGCGCCTCGGCGCTCGCGGCGAGGCGGCGCAGCGGCAGGCCGACGGCGATGAAGAGCCAGCCGAGGCAGAGCGTGGCGGCGGCCAGGCCGAGCATGCCGGCCAGCACGGCGCGCCGGTCGGCCCGGTTCTGGTCGAGGTGGAGCCAGGCCACCGGGTGGGCGGTGACCACGGACCAGCCGAGCTTGGCGACGGTGCCGTTGCCGCCGAGCTGGGCGGCGGAGACCAGGGAGGGGTCGCCGCCGGTCCGCACGACATCGGCGGCGGGGCCCTTCTTGGCGTCGTCCAGGACGGCCCGGGCACGGCCCTCGGGGAGGTCGCCGAACGAGCTGTAGCCCTCGTTGGCGGCGAGGACGCGCTGCCGGTCGTCGATCAGCCAGACCCGGCCGAGGCCCGGGCGGGTGAGCAGGGTGCTCAGGAAGTCGGTCTTGAACTCGCCGACCACCACCGGGCCCTTGGCCGTCTGGGCGTCGTCCCCCTCCGGCTCGGCGGGGGCGGCGGTGAGCGCCGCGCGGGCGGCGATCCGCGGCTCCTTGCCGGACGTGTTGAGCAGCAGGACGCCGCTCGGGCCGACCGCCTCCGGCCCGGTGCGGTGCGGGGTGTCGCCGGCCTGGGCGAGCAGCTCGCCGCCGGCGCCGAGGACGTAGAGCGAGCGGTAGCGGTCGTGCTCGGCGAGGGTGGCCCGGAGCAGGGTCGTGGCCTGGCCGACGGAGGCGCCGGCGAGCGCGGGGGCGAGCGAGCGCAGGTCGGCGTAGCCCTCGTTGAGCGCCTGGCGGACCCGGTCGGCGGCGGTGTCGGTGCGGTCCCGCTGGCCGGCCACCACCTGGGTCGGGACGCGGACCTCGGTGTCGGAACCGCCGAGCAGGAGCAGCGGGCCGGACCAGCCGAGGATGACGACGGCGCACAGGGCGAGCGGCAGCGCGATCCCGGGGCGGCGCTTCGCCGCCGGGGCCTCGGCCGGCGGGCGGGCCGGGTCGAGCAGCTGGAGCCGCAGCTCCTCCAGAGCGCGGTTGATCCGGCCGGCCTCGCCGCGCCTGGGCCCGCGGACCGGCTGGTCCAGCTCGCCGCGGGTGAGCCGGCGGGCGTCCAGGAAGAGCCGGAGCAGGGGGCGCTGGAGGGTGCGGATCAGGAAGAAGGCCAGCAGCAGGGCGACCACCAGCAGCGCGCCGGCGGCGGCCAGGCCGAGGGCCGGGTGGCGCAGGCTGCCGGGCTTGCCGTCGACCGTGCTGGTGGAGACGACGGTGAGGCCGAGCGGAGTGGCCGGGTCGTGCCCGCCGGGGGTGGCGACGACCGCGTAGCCGGCCACCCGGCGCACGCCCTTGTCGTCGGGGCTGCCGGCCAGGCTGCCGGAGGCGGTCTCGCCGGGCGTGGGGCGCTGCCGGGCGGCGCGCTCCCGGGCGGTGGCGACCAGCCGCTTGTCGGGCTCGGCGAGCGCGGCGCCGGTGGAGTCCAGGACGGCGCCGGTGGCGTCGAGGACCTGGATGGTCTGTTCCTTGCGGGTGGCGATGCCGGGCAGCCGCAGGTTGTCGGAGGCGACCAGCAGGGCCCGGCCGTCCGCCTTGGTGGTCACCAGGGCGAAGGTGAGCAGCCGGGTTCCGGCGGTGGAGGGCACCAGCAGCGGCGCGGGTGGGGTGTCGGTGACCTTGGCGAGGTCGAGGCCGGCCAGCGGGACGGTCTCGCCGCGGGCGGCGAGCAGCCGGCCGGTGTCGGGCCGGACGATCACCGTGCCGCGCCACTTCTGGTACGCCTGGCCGAGCGCGGTCAGCACGGCCGCGGGCTCGGCGGGGGCGTCGTCGTAGCGGGCGGCGGCGCGGCGCAGGTCGGTGGCGCTCTCGTGGAGTCCGGCGCGGAGCGAGCCGGCGGTGTCCTCGGCGGCGAACTGGTGGGACTCGCGGACGGCCTGCGGGGTGTCGTCCACCCGCAGGCCCCCGACGGCGAGCGCGGTGATCGCGGCGACGGCCAGCAGCAGGATCAGCAGCAGCGCGATCGGCGGTCGGATGCCCCCGAGCAGCGGCATGTCGGCCCGTCGGCGATAGCGGTGCTGCCGCGGCGGGTTGGTTGCCGTGCTCACGAGGGGCCTCGTCATCGGTTCGGGGGCTGCGGCGTGTCCGCCGCCCCCCGGAGCCGCGCCGCGACCTGTGGTCAAGCCCTGGTCAAAACCTGAAAAGCGTACGAAGTGGTTCACGAAATGCTGTCACGTTTCGGTATCGAAACGGAGAATCTTTGGGTACGCCATGTGTGGATCATGGAAAAAGAGGCGCGCACGGTAAGTTCTCGCCCTATGGAGACTCTGCCCGTGAAGAGAGCGGGTTCCCGCCGCGCGGTCGTGCTGCCGATGGCGGCGCTGCTGGTGCTGGCGGCGCTGGCCGTCGGGCTGACGGTCGCGGCCCGCGGTTCCGCGGGGCGGCCGGGCGCGGCGGCCACGGCGGGCCCGACCGGCCCGCTGCCGGTGGACCTGGCGGCCCGGGTGGACGCGTACACCGCCGGCTTCGCCGCGGGCACCCCGTACACGGTCCCGGACGCGGTGCAGCGCCGGGCCGTCGCGGACGGCGTGGTGGCGGCGCTCGACGGGCGGCCCGAGCAGGCCGGGCAGGCGCTCGCGCCGGTGGGCTACCGGCTCAGCGAGTTCACCGAGGCGGGCAGCGGGCGCCGGGTGGCCGAGATCGCCGAGGACGGCCCGGCGGACCGGCGCGGCTGGGGCCGGGTCTACCTGGACCTCTCGGCGAAGGACTACTGGTCGGTGCAGGTGCCGCACCCCGTCTCCGACAGCCGCACCGAAATGCTCGGGGTGGACCTCTTCCGGGCCGCGCCCGGCGGGGTGCTGGTGCTCGCCGGGGCGCACCGCAGGGCGGGCGCGGACGGCTCGTCCGATCCGGCCCACCGCAGCGACACCGTGTTCGCCGCCGTGATCGAGGCGCTCACCGCGCGCGGGCTGCCCGGCATCCAGGTGCACGGCTTCGACGAGGGGAGCCTGCCCGGGCAGGACACGGTGGTCTCCAGCGGCGCGGGCCAGGCCGGGCCGGCCGCCGAGCTGACCGCGGCCGGGCTCGGGCGGGCCGGGTTCGCGGTCTGCCGGGCGTGGCAGGAGAAGTGCGGGCAGCTGGAGGGCACCACCAACGTCGAGGGCCGCTTCGCGGCGGGCCTCGCGGTGCCGTGGCTGCACGTCGAGCTGGCCAACGCGCTGCGCACCGAGCCGGCCCGGCGGGCCGCGGTGGCGGCGGCCCTGGCCGCCACCGCCGTCTCCTGGCGTGGCCCGGCTACGCCCTGACGCGCCTCAGCAGGGGCGGCGGCGCAGGTCCAGGACGTAGTCGTGCGGCGCGCCGGCGCTCTCCGCGGCGTCCGCGATCAGCCCGAGGTAGCGGGCGGCGGGCAGGCCGCCCTCGTAGTCGTTGAGCACGTACGTCCAGACCGGGATGTCGCCGTCCAGGGTGTGCGCGCGCAGCTTGATCTTGCGGTAGATGCCGAGCTGGACGCCCTCCCAGCGGTCGAGGCCCTCCTCGTCCATCGGCGCGACGTCGTACAGCGAGACGAAGACCTGGTCCTTCTCGTCCTCGACCACCGTCGCCAGCGAGCCCTCCCAGCCGAGCTGTTCGCCGCCGAAGGTGAGTCGCCAGCCGTCCAGCCACCCGCTGCCGCGCAGGGGGGAGTGCGGCGCGCGGCGGGTCATCTGCCGGGCATCGAGGTTGGTGGCATACGCGGCGTAAAGGGGCATGGGGGGAAGCCTACGTTCACGGGGCGATTGCACAGAAGCCCCGACCCCGGCGTGGCAGCGCTCCCGGCGTACGGGACAATGGTGAGCGTGACTCGGATCGTGATCATCGGTGGCGGACCCGGCGGCTACGAGGCGGCGCTCGTCGCCGCTCAGCTCGGCGCGGAGGTGACCGTCGTCGACCGCGACGGTCTGGGCGGATCGGCGGTGCTCACGGACTGCGTGCCGTCGAAGACCCTGATCGCGACCGCGGAGGTGATGACGACCTTCGACAGCTCGTACGAGGAGCTGGGCATCATCGTCGCCGACGACACCCCGCCGCTGGAGCAGCAGGCCAGGGTGGTCGGCGTGGACCTGGGCAAGGTCAACCGACGGGTGAAGCGACTCGCCATCGCGCAGTCGCACGACATCACCCAGTCGGTGACCCGTGCCGGCGTGACGGTGCTGCGCGGCCGGGGCCGGCTCGGCGCCGGCGGGCAGGCCGTGGACGGCTCCCGCGAGGTGCTCGTGGACGCGCCCGACGGCAGCGTCCAGTCGCTGCGCGCCGACGCGGTGCTGATCGCCACCGGGGCCCACCCGCGCGAGCTGCCGGACGCCCAGCCGGACGGCGAGCGGATCCTGACCTGGACCCAGGTGTACGACCTGGACGAGCTGCCGCGCGAGCTGATCGTGGTCGGCTCCGGCGTCACCGGCGCCGAGTTCGCCGGCGCCTACCAGGCGATCGGCTCCAAGGTCACCCTGGTCTCCAGTCGTGACCGGGTGCTGCCGGGCGAGGACCCGGACGCCGCCGAGGTGCTGGAGGAGGTCTTCCGCCGCCGCGGCATGAACGTGATGAGCCGCTCCCGCGCCGAGGGCGCCAAGCGCGTGGGCGACCACGTCGAGGTGACCCTCTCCGACGGCACGGTGATCAAGGGCACGCACTGTCTGATGGCGGTCGGCTCGATCCCGAACACCGCGGACATGGGCCTGGAGGAGGCCGGGGTCAAGCTCAACGACTGGGGCCAGATCCAGGTCGACCGGGTCTCCCGCACCAGCGCCCCCGGCGTGTACGCGGCCGGCGACTGCACCGGCGTCTTCATGCTCGCCTCGGTGGCGGCCATGCAGGGCCGGATCGCGATGTACCACGCGCTCGGCGACGCGGTGCAGCCGCTGAACCTGAAGACCGTGGCCTCCAACGTCTTCACCGACCCGGAGATCGCGACCGTCGGCTACACCGCCGCCGACGTGAAGTGCGGCAAGATGGACGCGGTCGAGGTCAAGCTTCCGCTGCGCGGCAACCCGCGGGCCAAGATGCAGGGCATCCGGGACGGCTTCGTGAAGCTGTTCTGCCGCCCGGGCACCGGCATCGTGGTCGGCGGTGTGGTGGTCGCCCCGCGCGCCAGCGAACTGATCCACCCGATCTCGCTCGCGGTGGACGCCAATCTGACGGTCGAACAGGTGGCCAGCGCCTTCACCGTCTACCCGTCGGTCTCCGGCTCGACCGCCGAGGCCGCCCGCCAGCTCCACATCAGGAAGCGGGCCGAGGGCGAAAACTGAGCACCCGACGCGAAGTTGAGGGCGGCTGCCGGCAGGTGGCCGCCCTTCGCGCATGCAGGGGTTTCACCCGGACGGCGGGCGCAGTTCCGGTTTGCTGACGGCGCGTATTGTACGGTCACGCGCCGCTCGTGCGTGAGCAATTCCGGCTACCAGCTGCAAACGCCTGAAAGCAGACGGTCACGCAGGTTACCGTCGGTTCTGTGTTTGCAGCAGAACGTCGCCAGTTGATCCTCGAAATGGTGCGCGCCAACGGAGCCGTGTCGCTCCGTGAACTGGCCCGCGTCGTCCAGACCTCCGAAGTGACCGTGCGCCGAGACGTACGGGCACTGGAGGCAGAAGGGCTCCTCGACCGCCGGCACGGCGGCGCGGTGCTCCCCGGCGGCTTCAGCCGCGAACCCGGCTACCCGCAGAAGACCCACCTCTCCGCGGCCGAGAAGAGCGCCATCGCCGATCTCGCCGCGGGCCTGGTGGAGGAGGGCGACGCCGTGGTGGTCGGCGCCGGTACCACCACCCAGGAGCTGGCCCGCAGACTGGCCCGGGTGCCCGGGCTGACGGTGGTCACCAACTCGTTGCTGGTCGCCCAGGCGCTGGCGCACGCCAACCGGGTGGAGGTGGTGATGACCGGCGGGACCCTGCGGGGCTCCAACTACGCCCTGGTGGGCAGCGGGGCGGAGCAGTCGCTGCACGGGCTGCGGGTCTCCAAGGCGTTCATCTCCGGCAGCGGGCTGACGGCCGAACGCGGCCTGTCGACCACGAACATGCTCTCCGCGAGCGTGGACCGGGCTCTGGTGCAGTCGGCCGCCGAGGTCATCGTCCTCGCCGACCACACCAAGCTCGGCGCGGACACCATGTTCCAGACCGTGCCGACCGAGACCATCACCCGGCTGGTCACGGACGAGCAGGCCACCTCCGAGGACGGCACCGCGCGCGAGCTGGACGCGCTCGCCGACTGCGGCGTGCAGATCGACCTCGCGCCGCTCGGCGCCGCCCCCGCCGGGGACGCCCCGGTGCACGGCACCGGCAGCGGGCCGGTCCACCAGACCCAGCCCGGCCCGATGGCCCGCCGGGCCGCCCCGCCGCCCGGGGGCGCGCCGCTGCCCG
>NZ_JAGIYX010000037.1:0-86500 GCF_017813315.1 Kitasatospora sp. RG8 | reverse complement strand
TGGTGGCGGTGGCGGTCTCGTGACGGAAGGTCATGGGTGTCCTTTGGGGGTGTGCGGGCGTGCGGAACCAGGCCCTGGGGGGCGGTGGTTTCGGGGGGCTCGCGGGGTGGGGCACCGGGTGCGTCCGGGTGGTTCGCCGGATGCGCTTCCTGTGGTGGTGGGCCGCGCGTGGTTCAAGGGGTGTCCCGGGATCTACTCGACGGCTTCCCGGTCCCGGTCCCGGTCCCCGGGCCTGTGCCGGGCCGGGCCGGGCCGGAAGATGGATCAACGGTCATCCGCTCGGCTTCCACGGGCGGGCTCCAGGAATCGAGAGGTTACTGACTTCGGCGCTTCGGGGTGACGATTTGGCCGGTGTGCTGACGGGTAGTCATCAGTCCTTGCTCGCCTCCGTAACTGCGTGAAAATCCGCCTGGGCACGGTGTCCGGCTCGCGGTACGGTCGGGGTCACGGTTGTCGACAAGGGGGGACTGCGCATGCTGTCCGAGGCGCTGACCGCGCTGGCGATGTCCGGTGGGACGGCGGTGATGACCGCGGCCGGGACCGAGGCCTGGGAGGGGTTCCGAGGCCGGGTGGCCGCCTGGTTCGGGCGGGGGAACGCCCAGCGTGAGAGCGCCGAGCTGGAGCGGCTGGGCCGGACTGCCGCCGAGCTCGTTGCGGCTGACGGCGGGCAGCTTGAGCGGCTCCGGATCCGCCAGGAGGCCTCTTGGCAGGCCCGGTTCGAGGCGTTCCTGGAGGACCTGCCGGAGGACGAGCGCGAGCGCGCCGGCGAGGCGCTGCGCGAGCTGCTGGCCGAGAGCGCGGTTCAGGCCCAGGTGTCGGCCGGGGACGGCGGTATGGCGGTCGGCGGAAACGTGCACATCGGCGCCCAGGAGGGTTCGGTCGCCGCCGGTGTGATCCACGGGGGCGTGCAGATCGGCCACCCTCAGGTGCCGGATCCGCCCAAGGGCTGAACGGACCGGCCGAGCCAAGCCCGTCACAAACCTCGCCACAGCCGCCGCTCACAGGGGTGCAGGCGAGCAACCACAGCTTCGCCGTCGGCCACGCCGACCAGGTGGCCTACTACGCCGGCCGACATGCTCCGGCGGCCTGGCCGCACCAGGTCGGGGCGGTCCCAACCATCGCGCACTGCTTCCGGCGCCGGGCCGTTCTCGATACTCCCGACACCCCTGCGCACTGCCGGATACTGGTCGGCGCTGCCGGGTCCGGGAAGACCCAGCTGGCCGCGAACGAGGCCCGCGCCGCCTGGCAGGCCGGGCAACTCGACCTGCTGGTCTGGGTCACCGCCGGAAGCCGCGCGGCGATCCTGACCGCCTATGCCCAAGCCATCGCCGAGATCACCGGCCGTGACCCGGCCGATCCGGAGCAGGGTGCGCGGGAGTTCCTGGCCTGGCTCCGGCCGGGCGGGGCCGGGGAGACGGTTCGCCGGCTGATCGTCCTGGACGGTCTGTTCGACCCCGACGACCTGCGTGGACTCTGGCCGCCGGACCAGCCCGTGGGGCGGACGCTGGTCACCACCTGGCGCCGGGACCTGGCCCGCGAGGGGCTTGGCCGGCAGGTGGTCACCGTGCCGTCATTCAGCTCCGCCGAGGCCTTCGACTACCTCACGGCGGTGCTCGCCGCGTCCGGCCGGTTCGAGCCGCCCGAGCAACTGGAGGCGCTCGCCCCCGAGCTGGGACACCTGCCGCTCGCGCTCGCGCAGGCGGCCGCCTACCTGGGCAGCACCGGTCTGAGCTGCGCCGACTACCTGCGGCTGCTCGGCGACGACGGTCAGCGGCTGGCCGACCTCGTCCCGGACCCGGGCGGCCTGCCGGACGAGCAGAGCCTGCCGCTGCCATACGCCTGGGACCTCGCGCTGGAGCGTGCCGACGCCCAGGTGCCGGTCGGGACGGCGCGCATGCTGCTGGAACTGGTGGCGCCGCTGGCTTCCGACGGCATCCCGGCTGCGGTGCTGACCGCTGCGGTCAGGTACCTCGACCGGCAGCGGACCGACCGCCCGGCCGAGGACGCGGAGCCGGACGGGCGCGCCGACGAGACGCTCGCGCTGCTGCACCGGTGGAGCCTGCTCGACTACGACCCGGCGGACCAGGACCGGTCGGTGCGGGTCCACCCGATGGTGCAGCGAGCCGTCCGCGAGGGTGTGCCCGCGAGCCGGGCCGCAGAGCTGGTCGACGTGGCCGCCGACCTGCTCTTCTCTGCGTCCCGGAAGTCGGCGGACGCGGCGAACGCGGGGAGGTTCTACATGGTCCCCCGGCGGAAGCAGGCGCGGCTACCGCGCTCGCGCGTCCTCGACTTCGCCCCCGACGTGCTGCGCTCCAACGTCGAGGCGCTGACCCGCCGCGACCGGGGCCTGATGCTGGGTTCCGGCGAGCCCGGGCTCCGGTGCGGGTGGAGCACCGGTCGGGAACTGCACGCCCTCGTGTTCCGGGTGGGCGACACGCTGGCGGACGACGGCCGGCCACAGGCCGCACTGGAGTACTTCGAAGCGCTGCTGCCGACGACGGCCGACCGGCTGGGCGCCCGGCACGAGTCCGTGACGAAGCTGCGCGGCCGGATCGCACGGTTGCGGGCCGAAGCCGGCGACGTCACCGCGGCGATCGCCGAGTACCGTCGGATGATCGACGACCAACTGGCCCTGCTGGCCCCGGAGTACGAGCTGTACCCGTCCCAGCGGGTCCTCCTGGTCGAGGAGGTCACCGAGCTGCGCCACCGCCTGGCCCACTGGCTCGAACAGGCCGGCGACCTGCCGGGCGTCGCCCGCGTCTACGGTGACCTGCTCGCCGATGACGACTACATCGAGGCCGTCGGCGGACGCAGGGGCCCGCTCGACCCCACCCTGCGCCACGACGCCGCCGAGTGGCAGGGAAGGGCGGGGGACGCGGCCGGGGCAGCGGTCATGTACCGCCAGCTCGTCAACGAGTGGTTCCACCCGCACGCGCCGGTGAACCCGGGCATCTTCGAAACCCGTTTCCGCTTCGGCCACTGGCTGGGCGAGTCGGGCGACGCGCGAGGGGCCGTCACCGTCCTGACCGATCTGCTCAACGACCAACTCCACCTGGAGCAGCGCGAGATCGCCCGGGGCACCCGGAACACGTGGTCCGACCCGTACGCGGTGGCCACCGACCCCGACCGGTCCGCCATCTTCCGCACCCGCGCCGCCCTCGCCCGCTGGCGCGGCCAGTCCGGCGACCCTCGCGGCGCAGTGGCCCTCCTCTCCGACCTGCTGAACGAGCAACTGCGCCTCCTCCGCCCGGACCATCCCGACCTCGCGACCACCCGGCAGGCACTCGCGTACTGGCAGGAGCAATCCCGGGGCAGAGGGTGGCGACGAAGGAGGTAGCCCTTGCCGGCCGCTCACCCCGGTGGCGGCCGGCGCGGGCAGGAGCCGGGCCAGCAGCCAGGGTCGGCGAGCCCTTCAGCCCTTCAGTCCTTCGGCTCCAGAGCTGTGACGGCTTTGGCGGCCGGCGTCACCGACCGCGGCGCTCAAGGTGATGGCGGTGGGAGGCCGAGGGAGAGTCCATGGGTGTCGAGCCGGTCCCGGACCAGCACGATCGGTGCCCTGACCAGCTGGCGGATTCCGTCGAACGGACCGGCGCAGTCGCGCGAGGACCGGCTGCGGCGCTCGCCCTTGCGCCCGATACGGCGCCGTAGCCGGTGGCACGGCCGGGTCCGCGCGCCCGGGCGCCTCGCGAGCAGCCCGGCGACCGGGACCCGACCGGAGCCTCGGCGCAGAACTTCACGATCGGGGTGATGCCACGGCGTCCCCGTGTGAGCCCCTCCGGATCGGCGGGAGGCCTTTCGGCCACAGGGGGACGGTTTACGGACCGTTCTGCCGCCGGCAGCCCCGCTGTGTCCTGGGGGCTTCGGCGCCATGGGAGTATCAATGTCAGATGTGACATATCACATTGTCCACAGGGTGTCGGCCCCACACGGCATGCCTTGCCGACCCTCAGGAGAATCCCCATGAACCGAACCATCCCCGCTCTTTCCACCGTTGCCGCCCTGGCCGTCCTCGGTATGACCGTCGCGGCCGCCCCGGCGGCGGCGGCCGCCCCTGCCACCGTCGCCTCCGCGCCGACCTGCGGCCCGTCCGTGCGGATGATCAACCGGCTGAACACTGTCTGCGTGACGGTCGACGGTCCGTCCGTCCGCGTCTACGGCGTCAGTACGCAGCTGGCCCCCGGGTCCGGCCGGAGCTTCATCTACAAGGTGTCCGCGACCGTCGGCGGGGAGTCGCTCGGCACGGAGAGCGGTTCCGCCTACTTCGGGTCCGGGACCGCCTACGTCGGCGGCCCGAGCGGCGTCGTCCCCTGCGGCTCGACGGTCCGCGCATCGTTCTCGCTGACGGACTTCGGCACGCCCCCGCCCACCTCGGTCGTGGACGTGGCCGTCACCTGCTGACGCCGGCCCGTTCTCCGAGTCCGTTCTCCGGGCCCGCCCCGATGTGCCGCTGCGCGGCCCGGGGCGGGCCCAGGCTCGTCGGCGAGGCCGCTCGCTCCGGGAGCCGGGGTTCCGGGGTCCCGGCCTCTGCCCGGGTGGCGCTGCTAGCCATCAGCCCTTATCCATTTGCCTAAAGGTTTTAGGCAAATTAGCCTTCCATGTCATGAAGCAGCTGGTCGAGCACGACATTCGCAACTCCTTCCTGAACTGCACCAAGGGCGAGGCGAAGCGCCTGAACCTCCCCCGGGACCTGGTCGAACAGCCCTGGGGCGAGCTGGACTTCCTCGGCTGGCGGGACCCGCAGGCCCCGGACCGCGCCTACCTCGTCACCGAACTCGACGGACGCCCGCAGGGGCTCGTGCTGCGCAGCCCGGCCGCCGCCGCATGGCAGGCCCGGCGCAGCATCTGCTCCCTGTGCGTGACCACCCACACCGGCGGCGTCTCGCTCATGGTCGCGCCGAAGGCCGGGCCGGCCGGTCGCCAGGGCAACTCGGTGGGCGCCTACATGTGCAGTGACCTGGCCTGCTCGCTGTACGTGCGGGGCCGGAGGGAGACGGGCTCCGGCGGCCGGATGCCGGAGTCGCTCACGCTGGAGGAGAAGATCCAGCGCACGGTGTCGAACCTCGCCGCGTTCATCGCCAAGGTCACCACCTGACCGTCCCGGGGCCCGTCCACCGGGCCTGCGTCCGGTGGCCCGCCACCCTAGGGTGGAGACGTACGGCCCGGCGTGGCCACCGGTGGGCAGCCCGGCGCGGCTGCGGCCGGAGACCGACGGCGTCGGCCTCGTACAGACCGGCCGCGGACCGGCCTCGTGCGGACCGGCCTCGTACGGACCGCGTCGGCCGCGCGGCCGCGCGGCCGCGCGACCGTGCCACCGCGCCGGCCGCGCCGCGTCGCGGCCGGGTACGGCCGGGTGCGGACGACGACTCCGAACGCCCATGGGAGCGAGGTGGGATGCGCCGCTTGCCGGGCCGGCCCGAGCAGCCGCGCCGCAGCCGCCCCGAGCCGGCGGTGGTGCACCGCGCGGTCCGGGTCACCGCGGCCGCGTGCGCGGGCTTCTACACCTTCCGCTACGGCCTCCACCAGCCGGTGACGGCCACCTACGCGCTGTTCGCGGCGGTCGCGGTCGGGGTGCTGGCCCGGGTCGAGGGCGACGCGCGTGCCCGGGTGCGCACACTGCTGCTGACGCTGCCGTTCGCCGCGGCGCTCGTGTGCCTGGGTACGGCCCTTGCCGTGCACGCGTGGACGGCGGCGCTGGGGATGGCCGGCGTGGGCTTCGCAGTGGCCTTCGGGTCGGTGGGCGGTCCGCGGCTGGTCGGGCTGGCGAACGGACTCCAGCTCTTCTACATCCTCCCGTGCTTCCCGCCCTTCGCCCCGGACACCCTGCCGCAGCGACTGGCTGGCGTCGCCACAGGTCTCGTCCTGCTCGCGGCGGCCGAGCGGCTGCTCTGGCCGGAGCCGCCGCCGACGGACTACCGCGACCGCGTCGCCCGTGCCGCACGGGCGCTGGCACAGCTGGCGGATCTGGCCGCCGCCGAGTGCGCGGGCCGCCGGCCGGCGGCGGCGGACGGGAGAGCAGACGGGGAAGCGGGCGGGAAAGCAGGCGGGGGGACGGGCGGGTCGGCGGTGTCGGCGCGGGCCCTGGCGCTCCTCGACGAGCTGCGGTTCTCCCGGATCCCGATGATGGAGCGGCCCGCCGGGCCCGGCGCGGTCGACCGCGCCCTCGCCCACTGCGCGACCACCCTGCACTACATCGGCGCCGAGCTGTTGCGGGTCCGCCGGCTCGGATCCGTCGGCGGGCCGCACCCGCAGGTGGCCGTCCTGGTGACGGCCACCGCGCAGGCCCTGCGCGCGGCCGGGGGCGGGGTGCGGGCGGGCGGCGGGCCGGTCCCGTCGGCCGCGTCGATCGAGGCGCGGATCGCCGCCTTCGAGGCGGCCCGCACCGCCCCCGCGCCCGCCGGGGTGCCAGCTGCCCCCGCCCGCATCTCCGCCTCCGTCCCCGCCCACACCTCCGCCTCTGCCTCCGCCCCCGGCCTCGGGCGGACGGCGGCGGCCCGGCTGGGGCTCGGCACGGTGGCCCTGAACGCCGCCGAGGGCGCCCGCTTCCTCATCCTCGCCACCCGCACCGCCCGCCACGTGCCGGCTCCGCCCGACGACACGCCCCCCGACCGGCGGCCGGGCCCGTTCTGGTACGCCCACGAACCGGCTGCGATGCTCTGGTGGCGCCGTATCCGCGGCAACCTCACGACCCGCTCGGTGTACTTCCGCAACGCCCTGCGCACGGCCGGTGCGCTGAGCGCGGCCCGTCTGGTGGCCGGCGCCCTCGACCTGACGCACGGCTTCTGGGTCCTGCTGGCGACCCTCACCCTGATGCGCACCAGTGCAGCCGACACCCGGACGGCACTGCGCCCCGCCCTGGTCGGCACCGCGTGCGGCGCCGGCGTCACCGCCGTGCTCCTGCTCGCGGTCGGCGAGCACCCGGTCTTCTACGCTGCCGCGCTGCCACCGGTGATGCTGTTCGCGTTCACCGCAGGCCCGGTGCTCGGGCTGGCCTGGGCGCAGGGGATGTTCACCGTGGTGATCGCCATGGTCTTCACCCAGCTGGCCCCGGCCGGCTGGCAGCTGGCCGAGGCCCGGCTGGTCAACGTGGCCACCGGCGCGGCCGTCGGCATCCTCGCCGGGCTCCTCGCCTGGCCCCGCGGCGGCGGCCAGGACCTGCGGCGGCGCACCGCCGAGCTGCTCGACCGGAGCGCCGCGGCGCTGAGCGAGACGGTCGCCGTCGTCACCGGGACGGGCCCGGCGCGAGGCGCCCTGGCCCGGGCCCGGCACGCCGCACTGCTCACCGAGGCGCAGTACGCCCAGTACCGCAGTGAGCGGCACGATCCGGCCGAGGACGGGCCCGACTGGCAGGCCGCCGTGCTCACCGGGCAGCACACCGTCCGCGGCGCCGAGCCGCTGCTGGCCCGCATCCCGCCCGGTACCGCGGCCGCCGGCCCGGACCGGGCGGCGGCGTTGGTGCGCCGCGCCGACCAGGTGGCCGCAGCGTTCCGCAGCCAGGGCGCAGCCTTGCTGGCGCGCGCCCCCGCCGACGCTGCGGACCGGGCGGTTGCCGACGCGCGGGACGCGCTGCGCGCCGAGCGGCTGGCGGCCACCCGGCTGCCGGCCGAGGCGGCCTCCCTGCACACCGTCGACGTGTCCCTCTGGCTCACCGGGCTGCTCGACGACCTGGCGCGGGTACCCGGCAATGCCAGGCCGGCCCCCGACGGCCCGCACTGACGCCGCACGCACCGCGCCGACCGCACCGCGCCGTCAACGGCATCGCCCGCACCGCGCCGCCCGTACCTACTGCGCACGCACTGACCTCGCCGGTGCTCCCCGCCACCGCGGCCGCCCGCGACGGGTCGTCAGATCGCAGCCGCGGCAGGCAGACCGCGGCCACGGCAGGCAGAAGACCGCAGCAGACGGACCGCCAGTGCGCCGTCCGGCCTCCTCGTAGGCTTTCGGGCATGACGACAGCACCGTCCCTGGCCTCGGGCCAGCGCTCCCTCGCCGACCCGCAGGTCCGCTACCCGCTGTTTCCCCCGCTGACCCGCGGTTGTCCGCGCACCAGCACCGAGACCGTCTCCTACCCGGTCGAGGTCGACTACGACTACGCGCGCGTGCCGGCCGACTTCCTCACCGCGCGGCCGACCGGCGCCGGGCTCGACCGCTGGGCGGCGCTGCTGCCGCCGCTGGCCGCTCCCGGGCTCGGCGAGGGCGGCACGCCACTGGTCGACCTCGGCGGCGGCGTGTACGTCAAGGACGAGTCGCGCAACCCCACCTGGAGCCACAAGGACCGGCTCAACCGCTGTACGGTGAGCGCCGCGCTCGCCACCGGCGCCCCCGGCGTGGTGGTGGCCTCCTCGGGCAACCACGGGGCGTCCGCCGCGGCCTACGCGGCCCGCGCCGGGCTGCGCTGCGTCGTGCTCACCTCGTCCGACGTGCCGCCCGCCGCCGCGTCCTTCCTCGACGCGTACGGCGCCGTGGTCCTGCCGGTCCCCGTCGAGGAGCGGTGGCCGCTGACCGAGCGCATCGTGGCGGAGTTCGGCCTCTTCCCGGTCAGCAACCTCACCCCCTTCCACACCGGCAGCTCCTTCGGCCCGGAGGGCTACAAGACCGTCGCGTACGAGATCGCCGCCGACCTCGGCGTCCCCGCTGCGGTGTTCGTCCCGACCGGCTACGGCGAACTGCTCTTCGGCATCGGCAAGGGCTTCGCCGAGCTGCACCGCCTCGGCCTCACCGACCGCGTCCCGCGGCTGTTCAGCTGCGAGCCGGCCACCGGCGGCCCGCTCGCGACCGCGGTCCGCGAGCGGCTGCCCGTCGCCCGGGTCGAGGTCGGGGCGACCGACGCCTACGGCATCGACTGCCCGGTCAGCGGGTACCGCGGCGTCGTGGCCCTGCGTGGCAGCGGCGGCCGGCCGCTGCTCCTGGACGACCGCCGGCTGCGCGCCGCGCAGGCCGAACTCGCCTCTGCGGGCCTGTGGGT
Organism: Kitasatospora sp. RG8; assembly: GCF_017813315.1. Taxonomy (NCBI): domain Bacteria; kingdom Bacillati; phylum Actinomycetota; class Actinomycetes; order Kitasatosporales; family Streptomycetaceae; genus Kitasatospora; species Kitasatospora sp. RG8. The sequence goes on along the minus strand of NZ_JAGIYX010000037.1, from coordinate 77,538 downwards.
GGAGCTGTCGGCGGCGGCCGGACTGGCCGGCCTGCGCGCCCTGGACGAGCCGCTCGACGGTCCGGTGGTCTGTGTGTCCACCTCCAGCGGCTTCAAGGACCGCGGAGTCGGCAGTCACGCCCCGGCCCCGGCCGACCCCGCCTGGGACGCCGTCCGCACCCGCCTGCGCGCGGCCGGCCTCAAGGGCTGAACGACCCTGCCGGGGAGGGGAGTCGGTGGTTTCCGCGGCGCGCCGGCCCGGAGGTGTTCACGGGGGCGCGCACGGCGCTGAGGGTGCTGAGCGCAGTTGACGGGGGCCGAGAGGCTTGCGGGCCGGCCGGGATGCGATGGCCGGCCGGCCCGCATGTGCTGACGGGGACTGATCAGTCCTCGTAGTGGGAGGACCAGCAGCTGATGATCGGGCAGATCCAGCCGTCCCAAGGACCGTAGCTTTCGTCCATGTCGAGCTGCTGCAGAGCCGTGACGTCGTTCGTCATGTCGGATTCACCTCCTCTCCGTCTCGACGGGGACTCCCCGGGGCGGGGAGCCAGAGCCTGGTCCCGCCGTGCCGCAGCCGTGTGAGCAGGCCGAGCAGGCCGGACAGTCCGGTGTTGTACGCCGCGTGGACGCGGGCGAGGGTTTCGTCGGGGACGAGGAGCAGCCCGTCGTCGACGACGCTGCGGGCGTGGGCGGCGGCGACGAGGTCGTCGGCCCAGTGCCGGTAGCGCGGTTCGGCCAGGGCGTCCGCGAGGTCGAGAAGGAACTCGGCGTTGCCGGCGAGGCCGTGGCAGGCGGCGGGTGACAGCCGGTGGCGCCACCGGTGGACGGCGGTGGCAGCCTGTTCGGCGGCCTCCCGGTGGCGGGGGTCCGCGCCGGCCTGCCAGAGCAGGGTGAGGAAGGTTCCGATTCCGGCCGCCCCGCTGCACCACTGCGGGGGATGGGCGGGAGCCTGCGGGCGGCGGTCGTCCATCGCCCAGCCGGCCGCGCCGTCCTCGATGCGGGCGGCACGCAACAGGGTCTCGCCGGCCCGGTTCGCGGCGTCGAGGAAGTCCTCGCGCCCGGTGGCCTGCCCGGCGAGCAGGAGGAAGGTCGCGATCCCGGCCACGCCGTGGCCGAAGCCGAGGTGGTGGATACCGGCCATCGCGGAGTCGAAGTTCGGCGGGACGGGCCAGAGGGTGCCCGAGCGGCCGGTGGTCGCTGCGCCGAGCAGGTGCTCGGCGGCGGTCTCGGCACGCCGGCGGAACCGCGGGTCACCGGTGGTCTGCCAGAAGTGCAGCTGGGCCAGGCCGGCGCCGGCGACGCCGTGGCAGACGTCGGGGTTGGGCCAGCGGACGGGTATCCGGGCGGCGAGGTCGGCGGCCCTCCCGGCGAGCGCGTCGTCGTCGAGCAACCGGGCCGCGTCGAGCAGCGCCCAGGCAGTGCCGGAGCGTCCGAAGTACAGGCCGGGGAGGACCGGTGACGGGTCGTCGGTCCGGTCGCCGATCCGGTCGCCGATCCACCGGGCGGCCACGGAGACGCCCTCGCGCAGCCGGGGTTCGTCGGAGGCCCGGGCGGCGGCCGTCAGGACCCCGAGGACGCCGGCGGCGCCGTGTTGCACGTTCAGCGGATCGGTGGTGGCACCGGAGAGGCCGGCCGGCCAGAGCCGCCGCGCGTCGTCGGGCGTCATCGTGCGCAGCAGCCAGCCCAACCCGTCGTCAAGGAGCCGCTGGTGGACCGCGCGAGCGGTGGTCGCACCTGCCGCGGACCCGCCGGGCCCGGTGGCCGGGGCGGCCGTCGGGGTGGTGGCCGGTCCGGAGGTGGGGAGTGTGCGGCGGGCCGGGTCCTCGGCCATCAGGCCGAGGACGAGGTCCCGGTAGGGGTGCAGCTCCGGCCGGCCGGCGAGTGCGTGGTCGAGCAGTGCGGCCCGTCGCTCGTCCGGGTCGCGCAGGGCGGGCCGGTCCGGCGCGAGCACGGGGTCGGCGCCGGTGAGGAGGTGGAAGAGCACCGCGCCGAGGCTGAAGAGGTCGGCCTCGGGCGCGGGCGCGGGTCCGAAGCCCGGCGCCCCGGCCGTCTCGGGGGCCGTGTATCCGGGGGTCTCCACCCGCTGGACGAGATCGCCGGGGCGGGCGAGCGCCTCCAGGTCGACGAGGCGCAGGGCGCCGTCAGGGGTGACCATGAGGTTGCCGGGGCTGAGGTCACGCAGGACGAGGCCGAGGCCGTGCACCCGGCGGACGAGGTCCACCAGTTGCTCGGCGATCCGCGCGGGCGTGGGCTCCGTCGGGTCCGCTCCCGCCTCCGTGCTCGCGCCTGTGCCCGAGCCGAGGTGACGGGTGGTCCAGGCACGCAGGTCCAGGCCGGCTATGCGCTCCTGGACCAGGTACAGGTTGCCGCCCTGGTGGAAGAGGCCGAGCGCGCGGGGACAGAGACCGTGCTCGGCGAGCCGCTCCAGCATGTGGCCCTCGTTGCGCAGCAGGTCGGTCGCGTCGATGCCGGCCAGCGTCGCGCCGACGTGCCGCCGGGCCTCCTTGACGACCACGTCGCGGCCGCTCTTGCGGTCGGTCGCCAGGTAGACCCCGCCGCGGTAGGAGTGCCGGATCGCCGAGCGGACCTCGTAGCGGTCGTCCAGCAGGACGGCCGTGCGCTGCGCGCAGGGCGGGCCGGCGGCGCCGGAGGTGCCGGCCTTCGGTCCGTCCTTCGATGCACCGGACGCACCGGCCGGTACGGGCTCGGAGGCGGTCAGCGGGGGTACCGGTGCCCACGGTGGCGGGGCGAAGCGGGGCTGCCGCAGGTCCCGGACGTAGCCGTCGTCGGGGGTGCGCAGCATCGTTTCCAGGATGCCGTCCGCGGTCAGCCGGTCGGCCCGGCGGAAGGCGCCGAACCGGTAGTGGACGAGGCTGTCCGCACGGTACGGGCGGTCGGAGAGGATGCCGGGGCCCGGCAGGCCGGCGGTGGCGAGGTGCAGGGCCTCGGCGAGCCGTCGGAACTGGTCGTCGTCCGCGGGGTAGACGGTGATGAACTTGCCGCCGCCGCTGCGGTCGTAGCCGGCCGAGACCAGCTCCGCGACCTCCGCCGGCGTCGCCGCGAACTTGAACGCGGCCCGCTCGGCGACGAGGACCCGGGCGGCACGGGCGAGGACCGTCGGCGCGGACAGCGGGGTGGCGGACAGGTGCAGCTTCCAGCCCTGCTCGCGCAGTCGGCAGCCGTCCGGGGAGACCAACCGCCACGGGGCGGCGGCCCTGATGGACCATCCGTCGGCTTCCTGGCGGCGTAACTCGGCCTCGACCAGGTCGCAGTAGAGCGTCGCGTCCTGACGACAGGAGGCCGGGGAGGCCGCGGAGCTCTCTGACATCCTCGTGCCTCCGGGTCGAAGTCGGGCGGTCGGGCGGCCACCGGTCGGGCGGCTGCCCGGGGCGTTGATCGCCGGGCGGACTCGAATCATTGCGGTTGTCATGTTCCGGGATCAAGAGGCTCCCGCACACAAATTTCTCGCGGGAAGCACACGGAACCTTCCGGAAGCCCCCATGAAACCGTCACTACCTGCGCCGATTCCCGGTAGCGGGCGGGGTGGAGAAGCTCCGAAGAACTGACGGTACGTCACGGAGCTCGCCAGGTCGGGGCCCTCCTGTCCCCGGGAGCCCGTCCTGCCCCGGACCCGGACTGTCCGGGAAGGGCCGACGGCCTCCTCGGGCGTTGTGGTCTCCGTCACGATCTCGTCGGACCGGTCCAGCACGGCGTACTTCCGGTTGTGGTGGGGGCGGTCGATCGCGTACCCGACCCCGCTCGGAGGCGTCTCCCGGGCGGGCGGCGGACCAGGGGGTGAAGTGACGGGTGGCCGGAAACAGCCTGCGCAGGGCGGGCTGGGCGTGGGTGGCCTCCGGAAGGCAAGGCTGCGGGGGAGCGGTCCCACGGCGGCAGGCTGCGGGATCCGAGCCTTAGCCACCCGGCGACCGTGGGCCGTGTTGAACGCCGCCTGGCCCTTTCCGCAGTCTCTCGGGTACGGGCAGGTCGACGCCGAGTTCACGACCCCGGTGTGCCCGTCTCCACCGGTGTGCCCGTCTCCACCGAGGTGGCCGATTCCGACCGAGGCGGCCGGCCCCCACCGTCCCTGGCGGGTCCAGCCGCTGCTTGCCGGGGACGGTGGGCGGCTGGTGCGGGGCAACCGGGGCGGGCGTCGTCGGCGCGTTGGTCCCGGCGGGGCCTGCCGCGGGTGTGAAGCTGTGCCCATGCTCGCTCAGCACACCGGCCGGCCCGGCGGGGCGGACCGGCACGCGTTGTTGCTCGCCGATCCGCTGTCGACACTGCTGGCCGCCCGGCGCCAGGACGGCGACGTTGTGGTGCTGACGGACGGGGTGCCGGTGTTCTCCCGGGGGCTGGGTACGGCGGGGTGCGTCGCAGCCTTCGGTGCCGCCAACGTGCGCGAAGTCCTCCTGGACGCCGAGACGTTCGGACGGCCGGCCACCATGGCCGAGCGGGACGGGCTGCCGCCGGTGGTCGGTGCGCTCAGCTCGGGGCTGTTCAGCATGGGCGGCGCCGTCCACCGGCAGCGCCGACGCGCGTTCGGGCCGCTGTTCACCCGGCGGCTCGCCGAGCGGTGCGCCGGCCTGGTCGCGGACGAAACCGCAGCGCTGGCCGGGAGTTGGCGGCCGGGCGAGGTGATCGGGCTCGCGGAGGAGATGAACCGGCTCTCACGCGCGCTGATGGGCGGACTGCTGTTCGGTGACGCGGCAGGGGACCGCGGCCTCGGCGACGGCTGCCACCACCTGCTGGCCCTGCGCCGCCGCTACGCCGCAACCGGCCTGTCGGACGGCCGGGTTCGGTCCGCGCTGCACGCCGAGCTTGCCACCGCAGGCGGTGACCTCCAGGCCGCGCTGCGGGCCCGGATCGGCCACCACCGTGCGCCGGGCAGCCCCTCCGGCAAGGGCGGCTTCCTGCTGGCAGGACTGAGCCGCGCCCGGGACGAGGCCGGGCAGCTGCTGCCGGAGGGCGAACTCGCCGCGCACGCCAACGCGTTCTTCCTGGCCGGCAGCGAACCACTGGCCGCCGCGCTCGTCTGGACGGTCCTGCTGCTCACCCAATTCGCCGGCATCCACGGTGAGTTGTGCCATCTGCTGCGATCGGGGGAGGGCGCCTCCGGGCGCGCGAGGGCGCTGCTCGAAGCCGTGGTCCGCGAGAGCCTGCGCGTCCTGCCGCCCAACGCCGTCATGGTGCGGGTGACCACCCGGGAGACCCTCCTCGGCGGGCACCGGCTCCCCGCCAGGTGCGAGCTGCTGGTCTCCCCGTTCGTCGCCCACCGGGAGTTCGCCGGAGACGCGCCGGCGGCGGTGTTCGACCCGGACCGGTGGCGCTCGGCCCGCCCCTCGGCCTTCGACTACCTGCCGTTCGGGGGCGGGGACCGCTACTGCCTGGGCCGCCATCTGGCCATGACCGCACTGACGGCCGCGCTGGCCGGAATCCTCCGCAGGTGGGACCTGAGCCTGGCCGGGGACCAGGAGATCGACTGGCGGCTGCGCGCGGCCCTGGTTCCGGCTGCGGAGGTGCGGCTGCTGGTCCGGGAGCCCGGCCATGGTCCGGTCCGGGGCGGGCGGGCCGACGGGCCCCTGCGCGAGCTGGTCCGGCTGCCCTGACCCCCCGCCGGGCCACTGCCCTGACCTCGGCGCTCCACTGCCCTGCCCCTGGGGTCGCCGCCCCGGCCCGCGCCGGTCGCAGGCACGCCGACTGGCCCGTTCGGCCGAAGCGGAATTGACGACGCGTCAGTGATCCTTGACTATGCGTAACCGTTCGTGCCCCTATGGATGACTCCAGCATGTTTTCCACCTGATTGGGGTGATCTGCATGGGCAGTAACGGCAACGGCAAGCCCTCGGCGCGTGGGCCGACGGTGAACGGACGTGCCGCGGAGCACAGCATCCAGCTGCGCTCCCCGAAGATCGAGCTCGGCTTCGAGCTCACCGACGAGCGGAAGCAGGCCATCAGCACCTGCCTGCGCAACGGCAATCTCCGGATGACCGCGCACAACGCCAGCATCGACATCCTCGACGGCAACATCCGCGCCGAGGACGGCTACCTCTGGGACTGACCGTCACGCCGGTGGTCTTCCCCGCACCTGGCGGGGGAGACCACCGGCCACACCGGGAGAGCAGGAGACGAGTGGAGTACTTCGACCCGGACCGCGCCGGCACCGCCGTCGGACTGGCCCACAGCCCGTACGTCGCGGAGCTCGTCGAGCGGCTTCCCGGCGCCCTCGACTACGTGGAGATCCCGTTCGAGCAGCTGCGGCACGCACCCGCCACCGCGGACATCCAGCGGCAGATCCCGCTCGTCCTGCACTGCGCGAGCATGTCGGTCGGCGGCTTCGTCGGGCCGGAGGAGAGCACCCTGGAGGCCATCGAGCAGTGGCGGCAGCGGACGCGCACCCCCTGGATCGGCGAGCACCTGGCCTACATCCGGGCCGAGGCCGCCGGACCGGGCGCCGAGGACGCCGACCCCACCTCGCTCAGCTACACCGTCTGCCCGCAGCTGAGCGAAGAGACCCTGGAGCAGGTCCTCGACAACCTCAAGCCCCTCCAGGACCGCTACCCTGTGCCGATCATCCTGGAGAACCCGCCCCAGTACTTCCACGTACCGGGCAGCACCATGTCGCTGGTCGACTTCACCGGCCGCCTCTGCGAGCGCAACGACCGGCTGGACCTGCTGCTGGACCTCACGCACTTCCTGATCTCGGCCGTCAACACGGGCTTCGACGCCGCCCGCGAGCTCGAACGACTCCCGCTGGAGCGGGTGGTCGAGTTCCACCTCTCCGGGCTCAAGATGCAGTCCGGGATCGCCTGGGACGACCACGCGACGCCGGCCCCCGAGCCGGTCTTCGAGCTGCTGGCCCAGGCCCTGCGCAGGGCGCGGCCCCGCGCCGTCACCTTCGAGTACAACTGGGCCCCGGAGCCGCCCGAACTCTCCCTGCTCCAGCAGCAGTTCCGGCGCGTGCGCGACCTGGTGGAGGCATGAGCGGCGGGCCAGGCGCCAGCGCCGGAACCGGAACCGGAACCGGAACCGCAACCGGGATCGGGACCGGTGGCGTGCGCGGGGCGGCGGAGGACGGCCTCGTGCTCTCCGCGCCCCGTGTCCACGCCTACATCGCCGCCGGCCTCGCGGACCCCGGGACCATCGGCACCTGGCCGGCCGACGGAACGGACACCGACTCCGGAACGGGGAGCAGCGCCGGAACGGGGACCGACGACGGAACGGGGAGCGGCGGGGGCGCGGGGCGCGAGGCCGACGCGGCGATCACCCGTGCGCTCGACCTCGACGCCCTGCGCCGGTTCGCCGGCTTCGTCACGATGGTGCGGCAGAACCCGCTGCGCCGCGTCCTGCCGCTCACCCTCGCCGCCCTCGCCCGCGCCGACCTGGAGATCGAGGTGTTCGCGGACTACGCGCCCCGGTTCACCAGCCTCTCCCGGCGCGGCGGACTGGACCTGCGCCTCCGGCTGACCGCCTTCGCCGGGTTCCTGGAAGGCCGGCTCGCCGGGGACGACCCGGCGCAGGCCCTGGTGCTGGACGCCCTCGGGCACGAGCTCACCGTCGAGCGGCTCCGCCACGCGACCGGTGAGCCCTTCGCCGCCCCCGGGGCGCCGCGGGCGGACTCCGTGCCCCGCCCGGCCGGCGCACACGCGGTCCGGGAGGCGCTCCACCACCCGCGCGCGCTCAAGGAGTTGATCGAATCCGACGCCGTCGCGCCCGGGGCTGCACCCGCCGCCGCTGCCGAGCCCGGCCCGGCGTCCCCCGGCGTCCGCCGCGACGAGGACGGCCCCACCCTCCTCTACTGGCGCGACGAGGGCACCCAGCGGGTGCACGTCACCGGGATCACGCCGCTCGCCGGCTACCTGCTCGGCCTGGTCGACGGCCGGGCCACCGTCGACGAGCTCGCCCGCCGGCTCGGCGCGGTCACCGGGGAGTGCTGCGACCCGGGCAGCCTGCTCACCGTCCTCCAGGGCTTCACCGAACTGCGCCTGCTGACCTTCACCGGCGCGGCCCCACCCCCGATCGGAGAGAGCCCGTGCGTCTGATCCTCGTCGACAACATGGTCCTGCCCGGTCACCACGACCTCGGCGCACTCGACGTCCACCCCCACCTCGGGCTCGTCTCGCTCGCCGCCGTCGCCCGCCGGGCCGGCCACCACGTCACCGTGTACGACCCGAAGCGCCTGGTCCGCTCCGGGTGGCTGGACTACGACACCACCCTGTACCGGCGGGCCGCCGCCGAACTGCTCGCCGACCGGCCCGACGCCGTCGGCTTCACCACGCTCGGCTGCAGCTTCATCTTCGCGCTGCGGGTCGCCGAGGAGCTCAAACGCACCGCACCCGACCTACCCGTCCTGCTCGGCGGCCCGCACGCGACCATGCTGCACCGCGAGATCCTCGAACGCTTCGGCTGCTTCGACGTCGTGGTGCGCCACGAGGCCGAGGAGACCCTCCCGCCCGTCCTGGAGGCCCTGGAGCACCGCCGGTTCTCCCACATCCCCGGCGTCTCGTGGCGCACCGCGCCGTTCGCCGCCGACGTGCGGACCACCGAGGGGCGCCCGCTCGTCACCGACCTGGACACCCTTCCGGAGCCGGCCTACGACCTGTACCCGGTCGACGAACTCCCACTGGACTACCTGCGGGTGGAGGCCGGCCGGGGCTGCCCGTTCAGCTGCACCTTCTGCTCGACGGCGACCTTCTTCCAGCGCTCGTACCGGCTGAAGTCCCCGGCCCGCCTGGTCGCAGACCTCGACCGGCTCCACCGGCGGTACGGCACACGGGACTTCAAGCTCGAACACGACCTGTTCACGGTCAACCGCCGCAAGGTGCTGGACTTCTGCGACGCCGTCCGTGACCGCGGCTACACCTGGCGGGTCTCCGCCCGGGTCGACTGCGTGGACGCCGAGCTGCTGGAGCGGATGGCCGCGGCCGGGTGCGTCGCCCTCTACCTGGGCATCGAGACCGGCTCGCCGCGCCTCCAGCAGATCATCAAGAAACGGCTGGACCTCGGACTCCTCCCGGCCGCCCTCGACCACACCGAACGCCTCGGCATCGCGGCCACCGTCTCGTTCATCACCGGCCACCCCGAGGAGGAAGCCGCCGACCAGGACGCCACCCTCGACCTCCTCGGCGACTGCCTCCGCCGGCCGCGGAAGGCCTGCACCACCCAACTGCACGTCCTGCTGCCCGAACCCGGCACGGCGCAGCACGCCGCGCTCGGCGGCCGGCTGCGGTACGACGGCTACCGCACCGAGTTCAACGGCTGGCTCCTCGGCGAGGCCGACGAGACCTGCGTCCGCGAGCACCCGGACCTCTTCCCCACGTACCACTACTACCCCGGCGCGATGCCGCGCGAGGACCACGTCTTCGCCGTCGACCTGCACCGCGCCGTCACCGAACTCGGGCACACCGTCGCCGCCTACCTGCTGCGTCACTTCGACGGCCGGCTGAGCACGTTCACCCGGCGGGCCCGCGGCTGGCACGGCCGGACCGGCTGGGAAGGGCCGGTGGACACCGGCTTCGTCCGGGCCTTCGTCGCCGACACGCTCGGCGCGGGGCACCACGCCCACTCGCTCGTCCGGTACGTCCGGGACCTCCGTGCCGTCCGGCGGCCGGCCGGCCCCGCCGACGGCGGTGGCGGGCGGTACGCGCTGTCGCCACGCGCCGTGCTCTTCGACGGGATCCACGACTGTGCCACGCTGCTCGGGCGCATCGCGGCCCTGCCGGCCGACGGTCCGCCGCTCGGCGAGCCCGAGGCGGGCGGGGTCGGCTGCCGCGTGGTGCTCGCCGCGGACGCGGGCTGCCGCGACTACGCGATCGACCCGGCGACCCACGCAGCCCTGAGCCTGTTCCGCGAGCCGCGGACGATGGGCGAGGTCCGCAGCGCGCTCGGTGAGCTCGCCGGCGGCTGGGAGCCCGGCGCCGAGCACCTGCAACTGCTGGCCGACACGGGGGTCATCGTCCCCGCCGGGCGGCGGGCGGAGGCGGGCGTCCATGGCTGAGCGCTGGACGGCCCTCGACCTGGTCGAGGGGTTCCACCTGGCCCACGCCGTGGCCGCCCTCCACGAGGAGGGCATCCTCGCGGCGCTCGACCGGCCCGGCCCCGCCGAGCACCTGGCCGAGCGCGCCGGACTCGACGCCGCATGGCTGGCCACCCTGCTCGACTACACGGCCGCCCGCACCGAGCTGCTGGAGCACACCCCCGACGGCTACCGCGCCACGCCGCACTACGACGCGCACGCCCGCGGCCTGCTCGACCAGTACATCGGCGCCTACGGGCCGAACGCCCGGCAGCTGCGCGCCCTCCTGCGCGAGCCCCGGCACGCCGCCGCCACCGTCGACCGGGCCCGGCACGCCGACGCCTTCGCCGGGTTCGACCGCTCCCCGGCACTGGGGCTGATGGCCGAGGTCATCGCCCAGCTCGGCCTCGGGCGCCTGCTGGACCTCGGCTGTGGGACCGGCACACTGCTCATGGACCTGGCCGGGCGTGACCCGGACTTCACCGGCTGGGGCGTCGACGCCAACGCCGCCATGTGCGGGCAGGCGCGGCGCCGGCTCGCCGAAGCCGGCCTGGCGGGCCGGGTGACGGTCCTCCACGGCGACTGTTCCCACCTGGAGAGCGCGCCGGCGGCCGGGATCAGGGAGCAGGTCGAGACGCTCTCCGCCGCCAGCCTGCTCAACGAGTTCTTCGCGGACGGCCGGGCCGCGGCCGTCGGGTGGCTCCGACGGCTGCGCGAGCTGTTCCCCGGCCGGGCGCTGATCGTCGCGGACTACTACGGCCAGGTCGGTCGCCGGGAACCGCCGTGGCCGCGCATGCACGCCCTGCACGACGTGGTCCAGGTCATCTCCGGCCAGGGCGTGCCCCCGGGCGACCGCGCCGGCTGGGTGGAGGTCTACCAGGAGGCCGGGTGCCTGCCCGTCCACCTGATCGAGGACGGGCGGAGCACCTTCTTCGTCCACATCCTGCGGCTGTGAGACCCGGCGCACCGGCGGCCGGGAACCCGACACGCCAGGGGCCGGGCACCCGGGCCGGACCCGTTCGCCGGAACCTCCGGGGAGTCGCGCGCCGGATCCGCGCCGGGGAAGGGCCGCCCGAGTACGTTCCTCCGCGGGCCGACCGGCGCGGCGGTGAGGGTGCGGCCGTGCGTGGTGCGGCGGCGACCGGTGCGGCAGCGATCGGGCCGGCCGTGACCGCTGCGGCAACGACCGCTACGGCAGTGACCGCTACGGCAGTGACCGCTACGGCAGTGACCGCTACGCAACAACCGGCGCGGCAGAGGCAATCGACCAACAGACAGGCAGGGACCACGATGGAGAACACCGGGAACGGGACGCCGACGGTGCACGAGGCCGCGGCGGCACGGCGACTGGACGCCCTCTTCAAGGCGATGTCGACGGACTTCCTGCTGCGCGAGCAGTTCGTCACCGACCCCGCGCAGATCATCGCGGAGTACGTGCGCGGCACCAGGCTGACGCCGCAGCAGGCGGACACCGCGAACCACTTCGTCTACGCCGTGATGTCGAACCCCGCCCTCGTCCGCTGGCTCCGCGAGCAGATCCTGACGCACCGCCGCGAGGACCGCCGGCCGGACGCTCTGCTGGCCGACTTCGGCCGCGCGGTCGTCGAGCACCGCGCGGAACACGTCGTCGGGGCACTGTTGCGCAGCTCCGCCGAACAGGAGCCGATCGTCGGACTCGACTCCTTCGTGCCGTCGGTCCTGGTCGGCAGCCAGGTCTTCCGTGAGTTCGCCGCGACCGAGATGTCCACGGGCGCCGACCCGCTGACCGAGCAGAGCGGTACCCACGTGTCGGCCGTCGTCGAGGTCGCCGACCCGCTCACCGAGCAGAGCGGCACCCACATCTCGACGGGCGGCGGCGGGACGGACCCCCTCACCGAGCAGAGCGGCACCCACGTCTCGATGCTGGAGGACCTCGGCGACCTGCGGGAGATCCTCGGGGCCGGCCGGGACTCCGTGGCACTGGCCGAGCTGATGCGGTTCGCGACCCGGCTCCGCGACCGTGGCCTGCTCGGCCCGGTCGGGGCCACCCGGTGACGCCTGGCCGGGGCCACCCGGTGACGGCGACGCCGGCCCCCGCCGCCCGCGCCCGCGACCTGACGGCCGGGCTGGCCACGAACGGCCGGATCGACGAGTGCTTCGACCTGTGGCGTCGGCCCGACGTCGCCACCCCCGGGAACCTCGCCTGGCTGGACCGCCTGGCCTGGCGCGCGCTGGACACCGGGGACCTCCGCCTCGGCGGCGACTACGGCAGGCTCTTCGCCTTCGCCCGCTGGCGCAGCGGCCTCGACCCGCAGGGTCGTCCGGCGCCGGCGGGGGAGGGGGCGCTGCCCCCGGTGCCCGTGCCCTACCTGTCCGTCGCCAAGCTGCACCACGACATCGAGCAGTTCCGCCACCTGCGCGGGCGCGGTCTGCTCGGTAGCGGCTTCGACACCGTGATCGACCGCTACCGCCGGATCGCCGACCGGCTCGCCGAGCAGGGGGCGTCCGGCCAGGTGCCGCTCACCGGCGCCGACGACGAGGCGATCGGGCAGGTCTACAACAGGCTCGTGCACGTCGGCACCGCACCGCGGCTGGAGCGGGCGCTCTCCGACGGCTGGGACCCCGCCGAGGTGGAGGAACGCTACCTCGGGGACCAGGCCGGCGTGGTGGTCATCGACGACCTCCTCACCCCGCGGGCCCTGGAGAGCCTGCGCTCCTTCTGCCTGGAGTCGACCGTCTGGTCGGCCAACCGCTACGCGCACGGCCGGCTCGGCGCGTTCTTCCGGGACGGCTTCAACTGCCCGCTGCTGCTCCAGATCGCCCAGGAGCTCCGCGACGCGCTGCCGCGCGTCATCGGTGCGCGCTACCCGCTGCGCCAGCTCTGGGCGTTCAAGAACGGGCACGTCCTGCCGCCGGGAGGGAACACCCACGCCGACTTCGCGGCCGTCAACGTCAACTTCTGGATCACGCCGACCGAGGCGAACCTCGACCCCGGCAGCGGCGGGCTCCTGGTGCACCGCGCGGACGCCCCGCCCGACTGGGACTTCGCCACCTACAACGGCAGCCCGGAGGTCATCGGCTCCTACCTGCGCAGCCGCGACGTCCGCTCGGTCGAGATCCCCTACCGGGCCAACCGGGCCATCGTCTTCAACTCGGACCTCTTCCACGCCACCGCCGGCGTCCGCTTCAAACCCGGCTACGAGAACCGGCGGATCAACATCACCATGCTCTACGGCGAACGCGCCGACGACGTCCACCACCGCAACCCGCAGGCGGACCCGGAGATCGGTGCCCGCACGGCTGCGACGGCCGCCGACGGAGCGTGGCGCTCGGCGGCGTTCGCGCGTGCCCGCGGCGCCCGCCGATGACCTCGCAGTACGGGCAGGACCGCTTCGTGCTGCGGGCGTTGAACGGCATGCGCGGCGGCTTCTTCCTCGACTCCGGGGCGTCCGACGGCGTCGTGGTCAGCAACACCCGTGTCCTGGAGCAGGCGTTCGGCTGGACGGGCATCTGCGTCGAGCCGAACGCCTCCCTCTACGCCGAGCTGGTCGCGAACCGGCGCTGCCACTGCGTCAACTGCTGCCTCTACGAGCGGGACGACGAGGTCGAGTTCGTCGAGGCCGGAACCATCGGCGGCATCCTCGACGAGTACCACCCGGCCCTGCTCGACCGCGCCCGCAGCCTCCTCGGCGCGTCCCCGGGCGGTCCGCCGCCGACGGTCCGCAAGCCCGCCCGCACCGTCCGCTCGGTGCTGCGCGAGTACGGCGCTCCGCCCGTCATCGACTACTGGAGCCTGGACACCGAGGGCTCGGAGCTCACCATCCTGCGCAGCTTCCCCTTCGACGAGTACACCGTGCGGGTCCTGACCGTCGAACACAACTGGCTGCCCGCCCGCGCGCTGGTCCGACGGTTCCTCGAAGCGCGGGGCTTCCGCTGGGCCGCGGCGCTCGGCTGCGACGACTGCTACGTGAGCGAGCGGCCGGGGAGCGTCCGCCCGGGTGACGGCCTCGGGGTGGACGGCTTCGGGGTGGACGGCTTCGGGCCCGGGGGCGCTGGGTCCGGGGGGTTCCAGGGCGACGGAGCCGTCGGCGGCGCCTGGCGCAGCCCGGTCTGGCACCGCCGCTGACGGCCCGGAGCGCTCGCCCAAAGGCGTCCGGTCAGGGTGGTCCGGTGGTCCGGTGGTCCGGTGGTCCGGTGGTCGGCCGAGGAGGTCGACGCGGTCGATCAGTCCGTCGCGGACCCCTTCGAGGAAGTCCTGCGTTCCCAGGGCGTACTGCCGCGCAAAGGTGCGGCCTCCCTGCTGCTCGCCCTGCGCACCGCCGGGATACGGACGGCGGCAGTCTGCACGAGCCGACGCGGAGCGCTCCTGCTCGACCGTGCCGGGGCGGCCGACCTTGTGGATGTCTGCGTTGACGCCGGGACGCGGCGCATACGGGCTCGCCGGAGCGCCTGACCCGGGCCTGTACGAGCCGGCGCCGAGACTGCTGCAGACCCTGCCGGCGCGCTCGGTTTCGCCGGCCCGGTACGCCACTGGGCATGTCGGCCGGTGTCCGGGCCGGCTTCGGCCGGACGGCGGCGATCACCTTCCGCTTCCGGCGGAGCGGTCAGCGTGCGGTCGGCGGCAGTCGCGTCTCCGGATCCAGCTCCGACCGGGACGTCCTGCGGCGCTCGGGCGAGGTCGACGGTCGGGTGACCAGGCGGCCGTCCTCGTGGCGCGTATCGGGCATGTCGGACCATACTGGGGCCATGGCAGAGAACGCCCAGTCGCCGCGTCATTCGAAGCTCACGGTCAAGGGCCGGGATGTGCGGTTGCGGACGATCGGGATCGGGGTCCTTGCGGTCCTCGCGATCTGGTTCATCGCCGTGAACACGGACTCCGTGGCCATCACGCTCTGGGTCACGACCGTCACCCTGCCCTTGTGGGCGGTACTCACGGTGACGCTCGCCACCGGGCTGGTCATCGGTTGGTTCCTTGCGCGCCGGCGCGCAAGGCGGTGACCGTGGCCGCCACGGTGCGGGGCGGAGCCGCAGGACGGAGCGCCCGGCCCGGGAAGGGCGGAGGATGGAGGCGTCGCAGGTGCCGGTCGCGGCGCAGCCCGCGCCCTGCCGGTGCCGAACGCCCGGATCCGGAAGGACCGCACGATGTTCGAGGAACGAAGGGCTCGCAGAGAAGCCAACCACGCCTTCGAAAGCGGTGAGGGTGTTACCCGGTACTGCATGCAGCAGAAGATGATCGCCATCGGCGACGACTACTGGATCGACAACGACGCCGGCGACCACGTCTACAAGGTCAACGGGAAGGTCATGCGAGCCCGGCGGACCTACCACATCGAGGATCCCCAGGGCCACCGGGTCGCCACCGTCCAGAGCCGGCCGATGCGGATCAAGGACTCCATGGCCATCGACGATGCGGACGGACATCGCGTCGCCGTCGTCAAGAAGGCCATGGTCAGCCCGGTCCGCGACCGGTGGAGGATCAAGCAGGAGGGCGGCGTCGAGCTCACGGTCGAGGGCAACGTCCTTGATCACGAGTACACCATCGAGCGCGACGGCTACAAGATCGCCGAGGTCTCCAAGAAGTGGTTCCGGGTCAGGGACACCTACGGCGTGGACATCGGTCCCGATACCGACCACACCACCGTCCTCGCCGCAGCCGTTGCCATCGATTCGATGGCTCATCCCGGCGACTGAGCCTGCGCCACAGGCGGTGACCGCCGCCAGTCGGCTGGCGTTCGTGGCGGGTCGTGGATCCACCCGCCGGGGCCGCCGGGACCATGGCGCTCATGGCGGTCGGTGAGCCCCGGCGGCAAGGTCGGCGCGCTCATCGGGCGCAAGCGGGTGTTCCTGATCGGCTGCGCCCTCCACGGCTGCGGGTCCCGCCCACACGGACGACCAGGGCGGGCTGATCTGCCGCGACTGAGCCCCCTGACAGCGGCCGTAGGCGCCCGCTGCACGGAAAGCGTCGGTGCTACGAGTGCGCCCGGAACGGACGGGCCGGCGGCCGGAGGCGTGGCGGTCGGCCGCGCATTGGTGGTTCGTGGGCGGGCCCGCCCGCCGGGTGTCGTCGTGCCGGGTGCCGTCGGGCGTTGTCGGGCGAGGCCGGCCGTCCGGCGTGGTGTCCTCAGGCGCCGAAGACGGCGACCGGGTCCCCGGTGTACCAGGTGTTGTCGATGCGCATCCGGAGGATGAGCCAGCGGCTGCCGTCGCGCACCAGGTCGACCGTGTAGGGGTTCTTGAGCAGGGCGTGCGTGCCCGGGTCGGCGGTGAGCAGGTGCTGGGCCTCGACGAGTGCGGTGAGGCGGGCGGTGTCCCCGTCGACGGTGATGCGCGGGTTGGTGACCTGGTGCGTGGTGTCCACCCGGCCGGTGAACATGGCGAGGATGGCGTCGACGATGGTGTCCCGGCCGACCATCACCGGAGGCTTGCCGCCCCAGCGTGCGGCGGCCGGCCGGAAGTCCAGCTCCGCGTCCGCGGTGAAGGCCGAGGCGAACAGCTCACGGTCCTTCAGGTCCTGGCCGAGTCCGAACCGGTAGAGGGCGTCGGTGATTTCGGCGCGGTCACGCAGTTCGGCGACCACCGCGGCGGTGTCGGCGGGCTGCGCGGTCAGGGCGTGGTGGGCGGTGGTGTTCATCGTGTTCTCCTGTGGCTGACGGAGGTCGTGTTCGATGTCACCCACTCTGCCGCGGTGATCGCTGGCGACCAATGGCCGTCTGCGCAATGATCGTGAACTCGGGCTTAACGACGGGAGGGCGCATGATCGAGCGGCACGAGGTGGAGGCGTTCCTGGCGCTCGCGGAGGAACTGCACTTCGGCCGCACCGCCGAGCGCCTGCACGTCTCCACCGCCCGCGTCAGCCAGACCATCCGCAAGCTGGAGCGGAGGGTGGGTGTGCCGCTGTTCCTGCGCACCAGCCGCCGCGTCGAACTCACCGCCACGGGTAAACAGTTGCGGGAGGATCTGGGGCCGGCCTGGGCGGGGGTGTGCACGGCTCTGGAACGGGCCGTCGAGGCGGGACGAGGGGTTTCCGGCACCTTGCAGGTCACCTTCGTCAGCGCGGCCGCCGCACAACTCCTGGTCGGTGTGACCAAGCTGTTCCGCGAGCGGGTTCCCGACTGCGAGGTGCACATCCGGGAGGTGCAGGCGGGACAACTCCTGCCGTGGCTGCGCTCGGGCGAGGTGGACCTCGCGCTGACCACCCTCCCCGCCGGCGAACCCGACATGGCCGCCGGCCCGGTCCTGGTCCGCGAGGCGCGGATGCTCGCCGTTCCCGCCGACCATCCCTTCGCCCGCCGCGGCACCGTCTCGGCCGACGACCTGGCGCGCGTCCGCCTGGTGCAACTGCCGGACCACGGTGCCGAACCGCCCCGGCGGTCGGGCTCCGCCACGCCCACCGCTCCCGGTCCGACGGCCGGGACCTTCCAGGAGGCGCTCACGCTCGTCGGGGCCGGGCAGGGAGCCCTGCCCGTCGGTGCCCACACCAGGCGCTACTACGCGCGCCCCGACGTCAGCTACGTACCCATCGACGACGCGCCGCCGCTGGAATGGGGCCTGATCTGGCCGGCGGACCGCTGCACCGCCCGGGTCCGCGCGTTCGCCGACGCCGCGGTGGATCTGGTCGACGGTCACGGCTGAGCGCTCGTCGTCGGCCGCATCAGCCGTATCAGCCATATCAGCCGCATCGGGAGCCGTCGGCCGATCGGGCGCTCCCCGGGCGGAGCCCTGCGGGCGGCGTGTCACGCGTGGTGCGCCGGTGGAGGTCGTCACACTGACGGCGTGCCCGCAGACCCGACACGCGGCCCGGTCCGCATCAGCCTGGTGATGTCCGCCCTGACCGTGACCGCCGGCGCGGTCGACGCGGTCACCTTCCTCGGGCTGGGGCACGTCTTCGCGGCACTGACCACCGGGAACGTCCTGCTGCTCGCCTTCGGGGTCGCGCAGACGGCCGGGGTGCCTGTCGGCCGTCCGGCCGAGGCCCTGGGCGCCTTCGTGCTCGGGGTCGCGGCAGCCCACGCCGCCATCGCGGGAGTGGGCCGGCGGGGGCGGCGCTGGTTCCTGCTCGTGCTGGCAACCGAGGCCGCGATGATCGGCGCCGGCGGTGGGTACGCCGTCGCTGTCGGCGGAACCGGCGCCCTCCCCGACCACGCCGTGACCGTCGTCGTGGTGCTGATCGCGGGGGCGATGGGATGGCGCAGCCGCGGGATGCTGGAGGCGGGGGTCCCCGACATGCCCACCACGGTGATGCAGATCGCGCTGGTGAAGATCCTGGCGGACCTGTTGTCCTCGGGCGCCGCGTCGTCCCGGGGCCCGGCGCTCGCGCGGGCACGGCGCGGCGCGACCGTCCTCGGCATCTTCGTCGGCGGTGTGGCCGGCGCGCTGCTGCTCCGCCTCGGACCGGGGCCCGCGCTGCTGGTCATCGCCGGCTTCGAAGCCTGCGTGGTGACCGCGTACTCCCGCGTGCACCACCTGCGGGCGCCTGCGCGTCCGCTGCCCGGGCGGTCGTAGCGGGCCCGCGCCCGGCCGGTGGGCGGGGAGCCGGTCCGGTGCGCCGGAGCCTTCCGCCGCTCAGAGGAGCGAGTACTCCTCGGACTGGCGGTCGATGAGCAGCGGGGCGATGCCGTCCAGCACGAGCGCGCGGTAGTGGTCGCTTTCCTGGTGCGCCGCGTGTGCGTTCCGGTCCTCGTACTCGGCGATGACGACGAACGCGGCGTGGTCGCGCTGCGAGCGCACGGCCCGGAACGCGAGGACGCCGGGTTGTGCGACAGCGGCGTCCGTGAGGGCGGGCAGCAGCCCGGCCACGCGCTGCTCGCAGCCGGGGGCGGCAAGCCAGTCGGCGATGACGACTATGGACATGATCGCGATCCTTCGGGTGCCGGCGCCGGGGGAGCGGCGCCTCGGGCGGAGCGGTGGTGCCGTGCCTGGCCGGAGGGGACGGCGGTACGGGCCGCCGTCCCCTCCGGGCGGTCGGATCAGGGGACGGTGACGATGATCTTTCCGCGGGTGTGCCCGTCGGCGTTCAGGCGCTGGGCGTCGGCGGCGCGTTCGAGCGGGAAGGTCGCGGCGACCTCGACGGTGAGCGCCCCGCTGTCGGCGAGCTCGGCGAGCGCGGTGAGGTCGGCGTGGTCCGGGCGGACGAAGACGTAGCGCCCGCCGAGGGCCAGGACCGCGCCGTCGGCGACGGACGCCAGCCGCCCGCCGGGGGCCAGCAGGGCGGGCGAGGCCTGCAGCGCCTCGCCACCGATCAGGTCGAGCACGGCGTCCACGCCCTCCGGGGCCAGCCCCCGGACGCGGTCCGCGAGGCCTTCGCCGTACGTGACGGGCTCGGCGCCGAGCGTCCGCAGGTAGTCGTGGTTGCGCTCGCCGGCGGTGCCGATCACCCGGGCGCCGAGGGCGCGGGCGATCTGGACGGCCAGCGAGCCGACGCCGCCGGCCGCGGCGTGCACCAGGACGGTCTCGCCGGGCTTGACCGCGAGGGCACCGGTCAGGGCCTGGTACGCGGTGAGGCCGGCGAGCGGGAGGCCGGCGGCCTGCTCGAAGTCGAGGGCGGCGGGCTTGCGGGCCAGGGTGCGCACCGGGGCGGCGACGTACTCGGCGAAGGTGCCGCGGCCGACCATGTCCTCGCGGACGTAGCCGATGACCTCGTCCCCGGGCGCGTACTCGGTGACGCCGACGCCCACCTGCTCGACCACGCCGGCAACGTCCCAGCCGGGGATGACGGGGAAGACGGCGTCGAGCACGCTGTCCAGGTAGCCGGCCTGGATCTTCCAGTCGACCGGGTTGACCGAGGCGGCCCGGACCCGGACCAGGACGGCGTCGGCACCCAGCTTGGGCTCGGGCACGGTGCCGTACTCCAGGACGTCGGGGCCGCCGTAGCGCTGGTAGGTGATGGCCTTCATGGTGGTGCTCCCGGTGTTCCTGGACAAGAAGTTTTCACTGGCTTGATGGTTGATGTCCTCAAGTAACAGGTTCGACGGTAGAGCTCGATAATTGAATATGTCAAGCAATGCCCTCGGGGCCGGCGCTGTGACCCGGAGCACGTCGTCATGGTCGAGGGTCCGCAGTGTGGGGGTGCGTCCTGGGGGTGGTGCGGGCCCGCCGCGCGTCGCGGGGGAGTGGAGGGTGTTGCGGGTGCTGCGGCTGTGTCGTCCGGGTGGGCGCGGTGTCGGGCCGGTGCGCGACCGGGGCCGGCGTCCGTCCGGTAGTCGGCGCCGGCCTTGGGCGGTTCGGTCCGTCGGCGGGTCCTCTCGTGGTTCGTCGACGTTCTTTCCGGCCTGCCGATTCGGTATGGGATTTCGCCGGGCTTTCCGCCGGTCGGCGGCGCGGGTTCGATTCTCGGGCCCGTGATCGTCGGGGACTTCGGTGTCGTTCCGGTGCGGAGCGTCTTCGGTGCCATGTGGCGGAGGGGGCTCCGTTAATTCCGGACCGTGCTGATCGGGTGCACACGGCAGAGGGGGGAGTTCCGAGCGTGCGCCACTCTTCGGAGTCGCCCGGTTGCTCAGTGGAGTCGCTGGGGTCGCAGGAGCCCGCCCTGGCGAGCCCCGCCTCGTTCACATGTCAACCACACGTTCTTGAAGCAACATCCTCAACAGTCATTGTGGCTACGCATGTTCGAAGGTAGAGTCCCGGCTCGCCGAGCACCGACAAGGGCTCGCAGGGCATTCTTTGGGGCGGGCATGACAAATAACCGCAACATCCACGGGGCCACTTCCGACTTGATTGACGCGTTCACGGAAACCGTGAGTCGATTTTCCGCACGACCGGCGATCGTCCACCATGGACACTCCCTGAGTTATCGCCAACTCGACATGTTGGTACGCACATTGGCCGAACGGCTCGGCGCCGCCCCGGGGGTGGTCGCCGTTCCGGCGGTCCACACGCCGGATGCGGTGGTCGGGCTGCTCGGTGTGCTGGCGGCCGGCGGCGTGTACTGCCCGGTCGATCCGGCCTTTCCGCCTGAGCGCCGGCAGGCCATGTTGGCGGCGGTCGGGTGTCGCACCGTACTGGCCGACGCCACGGGCACCGCCGCGGGCGCCGCCACGGCCAATGCCGCAGCCGCCGCCAACGGCGCGGACGGTCGGCCCGATCCGGACAACCCGGGCGTGAGGCTGGTCGACCTACCGCGATTAGCGGTTCCGGATACCGCGGATCCGGCGGCGGAGCCGCGGGCGGGCGCGCGGCAACCGGGCGAGCCACGGGCGGGCGAGTCGCACCGGGCCGAGCCGGACCAGCCGGCCTATCTCCTGTTCACGTCGGGTTCGACCGGGCAGCCGAAACCCGTCGTGACGCCCCGCCGGGCGATCTCCGTGGCCGTCCGGGCCCTGCGCGAGCTGTTCGGGCTGACACCGGACGACCGGGTGCTGCAGTTCGCCTCACTGAACTGGGACACCTGCTTCGAGGAGATCCTTCCGACGCTCACCACGGGCGCAGCTCTCGTCCTCGATGCAGAGGCGCACTCCGGCTCGTTCCCCCGGTTCCTGCGGATGGTCGAGCACGAGCGGATCACCGTCCTGGACCTGCCGACGGCGTTCTGGCACGAGCTGGTGCTCCACCTCGCGGAGGAGCGGCGGACGCTCCCCGACTCCGTCCGGTTGGTCGTGATCGGCGGCGAGCCGGCAAGTCCGGCCCGGCTCGCCGACTGGGCCGCCCTGGCCACCGGCCGGATCCGCCTGCTCAACACCTACGGATCCACCGAGACCACGTTGATCACCCATGCCGTCGACCTGCACGGGCCGCAGGCGCCCGGGCGGGCACGGCCGTGGGCGGCCGGTGACCCGGTGCCGATCGGCCGCGCGCTGCCACACGTCCTGGAACGGATCGGCGAGCAGGGCGAGTTGCTCGTCGGCGGGCCCGCGGTGGCGCTCGGGTACCACGGGCTGCCGGAGGCCACGTCGGCGCGGTTCACCGTGGCCGACGGGGTTCGCTGGTTCCGCACCGGCGACCGGGTGACTCGCGGGCCGGACGGCGTGCTGACCCACCGGGGAAGGGTGGACGGCGAGTTGAAGGTCCGCGGCATCCGGGTCGACCCGGCCGAGGTCGAGGCGGAGATCGCCGGCCACCCGGGCGTCGCCGCGGTCGCCGTGGCCGGGGCGACGCTGGCCGGCCGGTCGGCCCTGGTCGCCTACGTGGTCCCGCGCCAGGGCTCCGTGGCAGGCGCGCTGGACGCCGACGTTCGCGCCCACCTGCGCGGCCGGGTCCCCGGCCATCTCGTGCCCAGCCTGATCACCGTCGTCCCCGAGCTGGTGCTCACCGCGAGTGGCAAGGTCGACCGCGGGGGCTCGCACCGCCGCTACTCGACGGCCGGGCCGGGCTCGGAGCAGGCCCCCGGACCCGGACCGGTCCCGTCCCACTGCTAGGTCTTTCGTCAAAGCCCTTCCTGCCCAGAGCTGTTGGGGGAAGGGCGCTCCCGCAGTTCGGTCGTGAGGTGCCCACCCCGGCCTCGGCGATGCACGTACCCCAACGCCGCCGCACCCCGGGACGGGTGTGGGCGGAACACGCCCTGCGCGGCCGGACCGGCCCCTCGGCGGTCATCACCGGGTGCCCCACAGGCGCACCCGTAGGTCAAAGGAGAGCACTCATGAGCAGCGTTGACACCACGTCCGCAGACGCGGAGGGCGTGGCGGCGATCTTCCGCCGCGTCCTGGAGAACGCCGCCGTCGCGGCGGACTCGGACTTCTTCCTCCTCGGCGGCGACTCCCTGATCGCCACCCGGGTGTTGAGCGCCGTCGCCCGCACCTACGGGGTCGAGCTGTCCTTCGAGGACTTCCTGCTCGCACCGACGCCGGCCGGCCTCGCCGAGCTGATCGCGAACGTCGGATGAGCGGCCGCATCGGCGGTCCCGTCACCACCGCCGTCGTCATCGGGGCCGGGACGGCCGGGCTGGTCGCCGCGGCCGGGCTCGTGGCCCGCGGAGTCGAGGTCACCGTGCTGGAGGCGCGGGATCGGGTCGGCGGCCGGACGCACGGCATCGAGGTGTCCGCCGACGCCTGGGCGGACGCCGGGGCCGCCTACCTCGGCGACCGGCACACCGAACTCTCAGCGCTCCTCAAGGAGTTGGACCTCGCCACCACGCCGACCACGATGCTCGGCGCCAGCCGCTTCGCCCTCGGCGGTACCGGGGGCGGCACCGAGGGTGGTACCGGGGGCAACGGCGGAGGCAACGCCGGGGGCAGCTCCGGCGAGGGGGGCGACGGGCACGTCAGCCGGGGCGGCCGGTTCCCGCCGCTCAACGCCGTGGCGCTCGGCGACCTCTTCGACCGGCTCGCCGAACTCGCCGCCGCCGTAAGGCCGGACGCGCCGTGGCTCACCCCGGACGCGGAGCGGGTGGACACCCTGACGGCCGCCGACTGGGCCGATCGGGAGCTGTCCCACCCGGACGCCAGGCTCTTCTTCCCGCTCTTCCTGGGCGAGATGATGGCCGCCGACCCGGCCGACGTCTCCGTCCTCCACATGGCCTTCTACCTCCGCTCGGGCGGCGGCCTGCGGTACCTCAACGCCTTCGAGGGCGGTGCCCAGCAGGACCGGGTGGCCGGCGGCGCGCACCTGCTCTGCGAACGGCTGGCCGCCCGGGTGGCCGCTTCGCCCCACGGGCGGCTGCGGCTCGGCGAGCCGGCCCGGGCGGTCCGCCAGGACGACGACGGGATCACCGTCCGTACGGCACTGGGCGAGTACCGGGCGGACGTCGCGGTGGTCGCACTGCCGCCGCTGCTCGCCGACGCCCTCGAACAGCACCCAGCACCGGTCACGCCCCGCTCGGGCGAACGGACGGGACGCGGCTGCGCGGTGAAGGTCCACCTGGTCTACCCGACGCCGCTCTGGCGCGAGCACGGGCTTTCCGGCTGGTCGGTCAATGCCGAGGGCCCGCTGCTCTCGACGGTCGACGACTCGCCGGCCGCGACCGGGACCGGCACTCCGGTCGATGTACCGACCGGCGTACTGACCGGGTTCGTCACCGGCGCCGAAGCGCACCGGTTCGCCGCCCTGGACCCGGCGGAGCAGCGCGCCGAGGCGGTCGCGCAGGCCGCCCGGCTCTTCCCGATGCTCCCCGAGCCGATCGGCTTCCACGTCACCGACTGGGTCAACGAGCCTTACAGCAAAGGCTGTTACGCCGCCCTCTTCGGCCCTGGAGACTGGCTGCGGCTCGGGCCCGCACTGACCGCCCCGCACGGCCGGGTGCACTGGGCCGGCACCGAGACCAGCACCGAGTACTTCGGGCTGCTGGAGGGCGCGGTGCGCTCCGGCCACCGCGTGGTCGCGGAGATCCTCGGCCGCCCGGCCTGAGCAGCTCGCGGCCTGAACACCTTCCGGCCTGAACACTTTGCGGCCCGACTGCCGACCGGCCCGACTGCCGACCGGCCCGCTACCGCCCGGCCTCATGGGCTCGGGCCCGATCAACGCCCGGCCCTACACCTCCCCGCCCGCACACCTCCCCGGCAGGACGGCGGAGCAGCACCGCGGCAACGCCGGCGCACGCACCTCTCCGCCGAGCACGTGATCTCCCACACCGCCCAGCCAGCCCGTCCGTCCGTTCCACGAGAACCGGCCGCGGGTCACCCCCCTCACGGAGACCGTCATGAGCAACCAGAGTTCCCAGCCGAGCCCCGTCGCGCCCCTCGCCGCCCGCGAGCGGCTGATGACCGAGCCGGACCTCGGCGCCGGCAACTTCCTCGACCACGCCATCGCGGTGAACCCGCACCGCGCGGTCCCGTTCGCCTACAGCCACCACACCGACCACCGCGGCGCCGTCGTGCTGCGCGGCCACAGCCTGCTCGACCTCGCCGCCCTGCGCGACCGGTACGCCGCCTGGTACCACGCCAACGGCGTGCGCCCCGGCGAGCCGGTGGCCGTGGTGATCGGCGAGGGACTGGAGCCGCTGCTGCACTTCCTCGCGCTGACCGCGCTGGGGGCCGTCCCGGCCCTGGTCAACGACGCGATGCGGCACGACGTGATGGTCCGCTACCTCAACCACGTGGGTGTGGTGGGCGTGGTCGCGGACGACACCACCCGGCTGGCCGCCGCCTACCGCCAGGACCCGCAGCGCCGGCCCCGTTTCCTCGCGCTGGCCGCCGAGGTACAGGCCTTCGACGCGGACGCCTCCGGCGGGCTCCCCGAGGTGTACCCGTACCGGCACGCGGCGGACGACGTGGTCGCGCTGATCCACTCCTCCGGCACGACCGGTACGCCCAAGTCGACGATGCTGGCGCACCGGCAGTTCTGGGACGGCAAGCAGCCGCGCATGGTGCGGTTCCCGGCCGAGCCGTACGACCGGTTGATGTCGCTGATGCCGCACACCCACGCGGGCGGCCTGAGCTACTTCCTCACCGCGACCCTGCTCGGCCTGCCGACCGTGGTCATGGCCGACTGGCGGCGCTCGGTGGTCGAGCCGGTGATGGAGGCGTTCCGGCCGACCATGGTGGCCTCCTTCCCGCGCACCTTCGTCGAACTCGCCACCGGGGAGCTGCCGGTGAAGGGCGCCGCCAAGGTGCACTCCTGGTTCAACACCGGTGACAGCGCGCACTACGGGCACATCCGCCGGCTGGTCCGGCTGGGCGAGCGCCCGGCCGGCCTGATCAGGCCCTGGCTGCTCCCGAGCGAGAAGGCCGAGCAACCCGCTCTCCCCGGTTCGCAGTTCGTCGACGGACTGGGCTCCTCCGAGATGGGCATGGCACTGTTCGGCCAGGTGACCACACCGGAGAGCGCCCGGGACGACCGCTGTGTCGGCATGCCGCTGGAGGTGGTGCGCCGGGCCGCGGTGCTGGACGCGGACGGCGAGGAGGTCCCGGACGGCGTGGTCGGGCTGCTCGCTGTGGACACGCCATCCCGCACGCCCGGCTACTGGAACAACGCCCGGCTCACCAGCAGCTTCGAGCTGGCCGGCTACTGGCTGACCGGGGACGTCGCCCGCCGCGACACCGAGGGCCGGTTCTACCACCTCGACCGCACGGTGGACGTCATCGACACCACCTCCGGCCCGGTCTACAGCCTGCCGATCGAGGAGGTGCTGCTCGCCGACTGCGCCGACCTGGTGCGGGACTGCTCCGTCCTCGGCGTGCCCGGAACGGCCGGCGAGGGTCAACTTCCCCTCGCGGTCGTCCAGTTGCAGGCGGAGGCCGAGGACGTACGGGCCGAGGACGTCCTGGAGGCCGCCAACAAGGCGCTCGCCGGCGCCGGTCTGGCCGCGCTTGCCGCCGTCCGGATCGCCCGTACGGCGGAGGAGTTCCCGCTCGGGCCCACCGGCAAGGTGCTCAAGCGCGAGCTGCGCACCCGCTTCGCCACCCTCTTCTCCGGCCAGTAGCGCCGGGATGGACCACCCCGTACCCCCGCGCTCCCAATGTCCGGTGGGCACCGTGGCGCAGCAGCCGTACCAGTACGTCCGGACGCCGTTGGCCGAGCCGGACTGGCGCCGACTGCCGGGCTGGCGCGGCGTGACCGAGGCCCAGTGGCGGGACGCCCAGTGGCAGCGGGCGCACTGCGTCAAGAACGCCCGGCAGCTGCGGTCTGTCGCCGGCGCGCTGCTGACCGACACCTTCTACGAGCAACTCGCCGCCGACCAGGCTGAGTTCGCGACCATGCCGATGCTGCTGCCGCCGCAGATGCTGAACACCATAGCCGCGCAGGCCCCGACCGAGCCGCACGCCTTCACCGAGGCCTTCCTGGCCGACCCGGTCCGCCGCTACATGCTGCCGGTGTACGCGGACCGGCACCCGCGGTGGCCCAGCCACCCGAAGGCCGAACGCGACTCGCTGCACGAGGCGCAGATGTGGGTGGTGGAGGGCCTGACCCGTCGCTACCCCACCAAGGTGCTGGCCGAGCTGGTCGCCACCTGCCCCCAGTACTGCGGCCACTGCACCCGGATGGACCTGGTCGGCACCTCGACGCCCCAGGTCACCAAGGCCCGACTGGTGCTCCGGCCGGCCCACCGCCAGGAGCAGATGCTCGACTACCTCAAGCGCACCCCGGCCGTGCGCGACGTCGTGCTCTCCGGCGGCGACCTCGCCAATGTGCCCTGGCCGCAACTGGAGTCGTTCCTGATGCGGCTGCTGGAGCTGGAGTCGGTCCGGGACATCCGGCTGGCCAGCAAGGCGGTGGTCGGGCTGCCGCAGCACTGGCTGCAGCCGCAGGTCCTCGACGGCGTCCACCGGGTCGCCGCGCTGGCCGCCCGGCGCGCCGTCAACCTCGCCGTGCACACCCACGCCAACCACGTCCGGTCGGTGACCCCGCTGGTCGCCGAGGCGGCCCGGGCACTGCTGGACGCGGGCGTGCGGGACGTCCGCAACCAGGGCGTGCTGATGCGCGGCGTCAACGCGACCCCCGAGGACCTGCTCGACCTCTGCTTCGCACTCCAGGGGGAGGCGAACATCCTGCCCTACTACTTCTACCTCTGCGACATGATCCCCAACGCCGAACACTGGCGGACCAGCGTGCACGAGGCGCAGCGGCTCCAGGAGGCGATCATGGGCTACCTGCCCGGCTACGCCACGCCACGGCTGGTCTGCGACGTGCCGGACCTCGGCAAGCGCTGGGTGCACCAGGCGGTCGGGTACGACCGCGAGCGCGGCATCTCCTACTGGACCAAGAACTACCGCACCGAGCCGGAGGTCCGTGACCCCGCCGGCGGGGCCCCGCTCGACCGCCGCCACCCGTACTACGACCCGGTGGACACCCTCCCGGAGGCCGGTCGCCGCTGGTGGGCCGGCCGGGCCGACCGGGCTGACCGGGCCGACCAGGTCGACCGGGCCGGACGCGCGGCGAGCGCCGCACCGGCCCCGGCCGTGCAGCCCGCCACCGCCGGACCTGCCGCGTACGCCGGGCCTCCCGAACCCCATGCGTACGCCGGACCCGCCGCGCACCCGCCGACCCCACGGACCACCCCGGAAGGAGCACGGTGAACCCCACCGGCCCCGCGAACGACCCCGGCCCGCTGCGCCGGATGTGCTGGATCTTCCCCGACCGCGAGTCCACCCGGATGACGGCGACCTGGCACCACTTCTTCTGGGACCTCTACGCCGAGACCGCCGAGCAACTGGGCCTCACCTGGTGCCGGCACGCGCCGGACGCGGTCACCGTGGACGCCACCGACCCGACCCGGCCGCTGGTCTACGTGGACGAGGAGCCGGTGACCCCGCAGGACACCCTCTTCATCACCGCGCTCTACTCGCTGCCCTACCAGTCGATGGACGTCTTCAACCAGTACGCGCTCTACGCGGTGCTCGAACAGGCCGGCTTCTACCTGCCGTTCCCGCCGCAGGTCTCGCTGATCGGCAACGACAAGCTCGCCACCGTGCTGCACCTCGCCGACTCGCCGGTGCCGCCGATCCCGTCGGTCCGGATCGGCACCGGCCGGGACATCAGCAAGCACCAGTACGAGGTCGCCCTCGGCAACCTCACCTACCCGGCCATCGTCAAACCGGCCGGCTGGTGCGGCGGCGGCGGGATCAACCTGGCCCGCGGGCCGGAGGACATCCGGGGTCTGGCCAGCCTCGCGCAGGGCGGCGACACCACGCTCGTCGCCCAGCCGTACCTCGGCGACGGCACCGTCGACTACCGGGTCTACGTGGTCGACGGCGAGCCGTACGCGGTGATGAAGCGGATCCCGGAGCCCGGCTCGCCGGTGGCCAACGCCAGCCGGGGCGGGACGATGGAGTTCCCGCCGGTGCCGCCCGAACTGGCCGAAGCCACCGCCTACTTCGCCGAGAAGCTGGCGATCCCGTTCTTCTGCGTCGACTTCCTGTACGACGGCGAGCGGTACTGGTTCTCGGAGCTGGAGCCGGACGGGGTGATCGCCCCGGACTGGTCCGACCCGCACCGGACCCTCCAACGGGACATCACCCGCGCCCGGTTCACCGCCTACCGGGACGCCCACGCGAAGTGGCTCGCCAACCGCACCCCCACCACCCCACGGACGGACCCCCGATGACCGACACCTTCTCCCTGCCGCCCGAGGCCGCTGCTCCACATCTTCCCGTCGCCGCCCGGGCGTTGGAGCGGCTGCGGACCGTGCCCGCGCTGGCCCCGCGCTACGCCGGCCTGCCGGGTGCGGTCAGCACCCTCGACGAGCTGGCCGCCCTTCCGCCGCTGGCCAAGGACGACCTGAACGTCGCCCTGGCCCACCTGGAGCCGCGCTCCGAAACCGGTGCCACCTGGCTGTTCCAGAGCGGCGGCTCCACCGGCGCTCCGAAGGTCGGGTACGCGCCCACCGGCTTCTACATGGCCGGGGTGCACGCGCACTGGCAGCCGCTCGACCGCGACGACACCTTCGTCAACGCCTGGGGCGCCGGCCGGATGTGGGGCGCGCACTTCCTCGCCGCCGCGCTGGCCGACCTGGCCGGCTGCCGGGTGATCGCGCTCGGGTCCGTCACCCGGGAGGAGTACGGGGACTGGCTGGGCCTCCTCGCCGACCAGCAGGCCACCGCGATCGGCGGGACGCCCAGCGTCCTGCGGCTCTGGTTCGCGCACGCCCGCGCCGCCGGGCTGAAGCTGCCCGCCCTGCGCAAGGTGCTCTGGCTCGGCGAGGCCTGGCAGCCGCAACTCGCCGACGACCTCGCGGCCGTCGCACCGCAGGCCCGCCGCTGGGGCATGTTCGGCTCCACCGAGACGTGGGTGGTCGGCACCAACACCCCGGACTGCCCGGCCGACACCTTCCACCCCCTGCCCGAGCAACTGGTGCACGTCGGCCCGGACGGGCTGCTGGACTTCACCACCCTCAACCCCGACATGCTCAACCCGGTCCTGCGCTACCGCACCGGCGACGCGGGGGAGCTGACCGCCTGTCCGTGCGGGCGGCCGGGCCGGGCGATGCGGGTCCTGGGCCGGCGCGACAGCGTCGTCCAGGTGCGCGGCCTCGGCCTGCACGTGGACGAGCTGGTCGCACGGGCGGAGCGCGAGCCGGGCGTCTCCCGGGCGCAGGTGGTGATCACCGAGAACGGCGGCCGGGCCACCGGCGTGGACGTCCTGCTGCTGACCGACCCCGGCACGGCCGTGGACACCGACCGGCTGCGCGCGGAGCTGTTCTCCGCGACCTTCACGCTGAGCACCGCCTTCCAGCACGACCCGGAGGACTTCCGGGTCCGCGCGGTCGGCGAGCTGGTCGGCAACGACCGCACCGGCAAGACGGCCGGCTTCGTGGTCCGCACGGCCGACGAGGAGGCCTCGTGAAGGCCCGCCGCCCGGCCGACCTGGGGCGCGGCTTCAACCTTTTCTGGGCCGGCCAGACGGTCAGCGTGGTCGGCGACCGGATCACCGTCTTCGCCGTCCCCACCCTGATGATCTTCGTCCTGCACGCCTCCGCCCTCCAGGTCGGCGTGGTGGCGATGGCCCAGTACCTGGGCATCCCGCTGCTAGGTCCGGTGGCCGGCGTGCTGGTCGACCGCTGGAACAAGCGACGGACGATGCTCGTCTGCGACCTGATCCGGCTGGTCGCCGTCGCGGTGATCCCGCTGGCCCACTGGCTGGGCTTCCTCTCCACCCCGCTGCTGTTCGGCTGCGTCGCGGTGATCAGCGGCGCGACGATCTTCTTCAACGTCGGCTACCTGATCGCCGTCCCCGCCGTGGTGGAGGAGGACCAGATGGTCCGCGCCTACTCCCGGCTGGAGGGCAGCGGCTCGGTCTCCGAGGTGGCCGGCCCCTCGATCGCGGCGGCCCTGTACAGCGCGCTCGGCGTGGCCGCACTGCTCGTGGACGCGGCCAGCTACCTGGTCTCCGCCGCCTGCTTCCGGTCCATGAAGCCGTGGGGCGATCGCACGGTCGTCGAGGGAACGGTCTGGGAGCGGCTGACCGCCGGCTTCCGGATGAACTGGGCCGATCCCGTGCTGCGCCGGGTGGTGCTGGCGGCCGTCACCCTCAACTGCGGCGGACCGGTCTTCGTCACCGTGCTGCCGGTGCTCGCCTACCGGGGCATGGGGGTCTCGGTCGGCGTCTTCGGCGCGGCCATGTCGGTCGGCGCGGTGGGCGCGCTGGCCGGTGCGGTGATCGCCCCGCGGATCAGCGAACGGTTCGGCCTGGGCCGCACGCTCGCCTGGTCGCTGCTGCTGCACTGCCTGGTCGGCCTCGGCGTGCTGGCCGCGCCCGCACTGCCGGCCGGGCCGGTGATCGCGGTGACCATGGGCTGCTACGGCTTCTTCATGTCCTGCATCAACGTGTGCAGCGCGCCCACCCGGCAGTCCCGGATGTCCGCCGAGCACCAGGGCGTGATGCACGCGGCGTTCCGCACCGTCACCTGGGGCGTGATCCCGCTGGCGGCCCTGCTCGGTGGTCTGGCCGTCTCGGCGCTCACCGGCCCCCTGGGCATCCTGGACGCGGCGCGCTGGACGATGGCCGGCGGCACCCTGCTGGCGGCCTGCTCCTTCCTGCCCGCGCTCGGCATCCAGGCCCGGCTCGACGCCGCCGCCCGAGCGCAGAAGGAACCCGCCGACGCGGAGCCCGGGTTGACGGAGCCGGCCCGATGAGCGGGCCGGTCGTCCTGATCACCGGCACCTCCTCCGGGATCGGCCTGGCCACCGCCGTCGCGGCCGCCCGGGCCGGGTTCACCACGGTGGCCACGCTGCGCGAACCGGCCCGCGGCGCGGCGCTCACCGAGGCGGCCGGGCGGGCCGGCGTGACCCTGGACGTCCGCCGGCTCGACGTCACCGACGCCGACTCCGTGGCGGCCTGCGTGGACGGCGTGGCCGAGACCTATGGACGGCTCGACGCGGTGGTCAACAACGCCGGCGTCTCCAACTTCGACCCGACGCTGGAGATGTCCACGATGGCCGCGCTGCGGGCCAATCTGGAGGTGAACTTCTTCGGCGTCATCGCGGTCAGCCGCGCCGCGCTGCCGCTGCTGCGCGCCTCGGCCGGCCGGCTGGTGACCGTCGGCAGCGTGCACGGCGTCGTCGGCCAGCCCTTCAACGAGGCCTACTGCGCGGCCAAGTTCGCCGTCGAGGGGTTCATGGAGAGCCTTGCCCCGGTGGCCGGGGCGCACGGCGTCCGGGTCTCCGTCGTCGTCCCCGGCTTCGTACCGGACACCGCGTTCGGCGTCTTCCCGGACATCGACCGCACGACCATCCTGGCCGACTCCGGCCCGTACGCGCCCACCTTCGCCGACCACCTCGCCTGGGTCGGCGGCCAGGGCTGGGAGGCAGCCGGACAGTCGGCCCGGGAGGTCGCCGAGGTGGTCGTCCGGACCCTGCGCGCCGAACGGCCCGCCTTCCGGGTGCCCACCAGCGACTGGGCCGCCGCGTACCTGGAGCAGAAGCTCGCCGACCCGGACGGCGCCGCCGTCCAGACCCTCGCCCGCACCTGGATCGGCCGCCCCGAGTCCGGCTGACCCCGTGCCCGGCCCCGAGTCCGGCCCCACGCCTGGCCCCCACGCCCGGCCCTGCGCCTGGCCCCGTGCCCGGCCCTCACACCCCGACCGTACGTCCCGATCCTGTGCCCGACCGACGCCCCGACCGCACGTCAGGAGAGCCCGTGCCCGCCAAACCGCTGCCCGAGCTGATCGACTTCGCCCGGCGCAACTCCCCGTTCTACGCCGAGCTCTACCGGGACCTTCCGGCCCGCGTCGAGCGCCTCGACCAGCTCCCCGTCATCGAGCAGACGGCCTTCTGGGCCGCCAACTCCTGGCCGGACAACCGGCTGCTCACCGGACCGCTGCTGGACGCCGGCGTCTACAAGACCGGCGGCACCACCGGCGTCCCGAAGTTCTCCCCCTGGTCGCGCACCGAGCACACCGACTCGGTGACCGCCTTCGGCGCGGGCCTTGTCCAGGCCGGACTCAGGCCCGGGCACCGGGTGGCGAACCTGTTCTGCGCCGGCGAGCTGTACGGCGGCTTCCTGTACATCGAGAACGCCCTGCACCACGCACCGGTGGACAACGTCCGGCTGCCGGTCGGTGCCGCCCCCGACGCCTACGTGGCCGCCCTGATCGAGGACTTCGGCGTCGACGTGCTGGCCGGCGAGCCGATGAAGCTCAGCTCGGTCGCCGAGTACCTGGTCAGGCACGGGAAGGCCAGCGAGCGCGTCGAACTGCTGCTCTTCGGAGGGGACCTGCTCTTCGCCGACCTGCGGCCGATCCTCTCCCGGGCCTTCCCCAAGGCGGCCGTCGCCTCGATCGGCTACGCCTCGGTGGATGCCGGGCTGGTCGGCGCGCCGGTGCCGGGCGACGACGTCCGGGTGCACGAGGCGTTCCCGAACCGCACCGTGGTCGAGCTGGTCGACGACGTGAGCGGCGAGCCGGTCACCACCCCGGGGGTGCCGGGCCGGGTGGTGGTCACCAACCTGTTCCGCACCCTGATGCCGATCCTCCGCTACCCGACCGGCGACCGCGCCGAGTGGGTCGACGTCGAACGCGGGCGGTTCCGGCTGGTCGGCCGGTCGGGCGAGGGCGCCCGGGTCGGCACGGTGGCCATGCCGACCGAGGAGATCCGCGCCGTGCTGCTCGCCAACGACCCGGACCAGGTCGTCTCCGGCATGCAGCTGGTCCAACGCCGCTGGGACGGCAGGGACGGCCTGATCCTGCGCCTCGGCTGCACCGAGGAGCCTCCGCCCGGCCTGAGCGAGCGGCTCGTCGAGGCGGTCTACCGGGCCCGGCCGCTCTACCCCGACGAGGTGGCGGCCGGTGCGATCCACCACCTCACCGTCGAATGGGTGCCGCGGTCCGGGCTCACCACCAACCCGCGCACCGGCAAACTCCAGCAGGTCGTGGACGAGCGCCCGCCGGCCTAGCCGCGAGTCCGCTCCGCCGGCGCACCGGCCGACCGGGCGGGGGATCGGCCCCCGCCCGGTCAGCCGGAGTGCGGCTTCCCGGCGAGCATCACGCTCTGCCCGCGGAACTCCGCGACCACCTTCTCCGCGGAGTTGCGCACCGTCACGTCGTAGATCCCGCTCCGTCCGGAGCGGACGCGTTCCACCGCCTCGGCGGTCAGCTCGTCCCCGACCTCCGCCGGGGCCAGGAAGGTGACCTGAGCGGCCTGGGCCACCGTCACCGGGCCGTAGCTGTTGCAGGCGTAGGAGAACGCGGCGTCGGCGAGCAGGAAGAGGTAGCCGCCGTGCGCGATGCCGTGGCCGTTCACCATGGCCGGAGTCACCGTCACGCGCATCCGCGCCCGCCCGGAGGACACCTCGTCGAGCGCGATGCCCAGCCCCTGGCACGCCCCGTCGCGCTCGTACAGCGCGGCCATCCGCGCGTTGAGCCCGGCGGATTCCGCCGCCGCCATCGTGTCCGCACCCATGACTTCCTGCTTTCCCCCGGGAACAGCCCGAAACGGCCGCTGTCTCCTGCCTCCGCAGTGCACCCGCATTACACCGAGCACCGTGACGGGCTGTCAATGGTTCACCGGGTGGACGGAATCCGCTGTCAGGAGCTCGTGAGGACGACGAGTTGCCGGGTCGCGCGGGTCATCGCGACGTAGCGGTCGACCGCGCCTTCGATGCCCTCGCCGAACGCCTCCGGGTCGACGAGGACGACCAGGTCGAACTCAAGTCCCTTGGACAGTTCGGGAGTCAGCGACCGGATGCGGGGCGTCGCCGGGAACCCGGGACCGCCGATGACGCAGGCGACGCCGTCGGTGTTCGCGGCGAGCCAGGCGGCGAGGACGGAGTCCAGGTCGGCAACGGATCCGTGCACGACCGGGATGCCGCTGCTGCGGACGGAGGCCGGCACGTTGGCGTCCGGGAGCACGGCCCGGATGACCGGCTCGGCCTCGGCCATGACCTCTTCCGGCGTCCGGTAGTTGATCCCCAGCGAGGTGGTCTCGATCCGGTCGAACCCGACCCGGTCGAGCCGCTCCCGCCACGACTCGGTGAACCCGTGCCGGGCCTGGGCGCGGTCCCCGACGATGGTGAAGCTCCGGGAGGGGCAGCGGAGCAGCAGCATCTGCCACTCGGCGTCGGTCAGTTCCTGGGCCTCGTCCACGACGATGTGCGCGAACGGGCCGGCGAGCCGGTCCGGGTCGGCGGCGGGCAGGGCGGTCTCGTCGATCAGGCTGTCCTGGAGGTCCTGCCCGCGCAGCATGGTCACCGCGCCCTCACCGTCGTCGTCGGCCTCCAGCAGGCCGCTGATGACGTCGGCCCTGCTCGCGCGTTCGGCGGCGACGGCGGCCTCGTGCCGGCGCTTGCGGGCGGACGCCTCCGGGTCGCCGAGCCGCTGCCGTGCCGCGTCCAGGAGCGGCAGATCGGACACCGTCCAGGCCTGGGCGTCCTTGCGCTGGAGCTTGCGGACCTCGTCGGGGCTCAGCCAGGGGGCGCACTTGCGCAGGTAGGCGGGTACCGACCAGAGGTCCCCGACGAGGTCGGTCGGTTCGAGCATCGGCCACGCGCGGTTGAGGGCCGTGATCAGCTCCCTGTTCTGCAGCAGCGACCGGCGGAGCAGCTCGGGGGAGGCGTCGCTGTCGTCCTTCTCGACCAGGATCGTCAGCAGCTCCTCCCGGACCTGGTCGCGCGCCTCGTTGTGCGGCGTGCCCGGCTCCGGCGCCCCGAAGGCCGTGGCCCAGTCGTCGGCGCTCAGCCAGATGTCGGACCAGTGGGTCTCGACCGTCATCCCCTCGGTGGGCGGCTCCTCGTAGATGCCGACGGCCGGCTCGATCGCCCTCACCATGTCCGCCGACGACTTCAGACGGGCCACCTCCGGGTCGGACTCGACCGCCGCCTTCGCCCCCTCCGCGACGAGGTCCCGCAGGGTGCAGGTCTGCACGCCGTCCTCGCCGAGGCTGGGCAGGACGTCGGCGACGTAGGCCAGGTACGGCTGGTGCGGACCGACGAAGAGCACGCCGCCGCGGCGGTGGCCGAGACGGGGGTCGGAGTGGAGGAGGTAGGCGGAACGGTGCAGGGCGACGACGGTCTTCCCCGTGCCCGGACCACCGTCGACGACGAGGGCGCCGCGGGAGCCCGCGCGGATGATCGCGTCCTGGTCGGCCTGGATGGTGCCGAGCACGTCCCGCATCCGCGCCGACCGGTTGGTGCCGAGGCTGGCGATGAACGCGGACTGGTCGTCGAGCGCGGCGTGCCCTTCGAGCCCGTCCGCGGTGAACACCTCGTCCCAGTAGTCGCTGATCCGGCCGCGGGTCCAGCGGTACCTGCGACGGCTCGCCAGACCCGCCGGGTTGGCGTGGGTCGCCGCGAAGAACGGCTCGGCCGCGGGGGAGCGCCAGTCGATCAGCAGCCGGCGGCCGGTGCTGTCGGTGAGGCCGAGCCGGCCGACGTACACGGGCTCGGGGTCCTCGGCGCTGACGATGCGTCCGAGGCACAGGTCCAGCCCGAAGCGGCGCAGGGCGCGCAGGCGGGCGCTCAGCCGGTGGACCTCCGCGTCGCGGTCCATCGCCTCCTGGCCGATGCCGCCGGGTGCCCTGCGCGCATCGTCGAGGAGCTCCGACAGTTCGGCGATGGCCTGTTCCAGGCTCTCCGCGATGTCCGCGAAGTGCTGCTCGTCGCCGGCGATCAGTGCCGGGTCGGCCTTGGGGGAGAGGCGGTCGGGAAGGTCGAACGCACTGGTGGTCACGGAATTCATCTCAGCGGCTCCGATCCGAGGTCGTACCCGCGAACACCGGCGGCACGCACGCCGCCCCATGAACCGACAACAGCAGCTGCACTTCGTGGATCTCCCGTTTCCGCAGGTTCTGGCCTCGGTGAGCGATTCTGCGGTACGAGGGGGGCCTTGCCGCAAGGCCCCCCGTGCGCTATAGGTTAGAAGTGGCAAGGAGTGGGTTCTCCTCCTTGCGCCTCCCCTTCCTCCGCCCGCCGCCGCGGACGCGGCACTGGCCGGCCGAAGGCCGCTACGGTGCGTGTTGTCGATGTCCGACGGCCCACCTCAGGTGGTGCGGCGGGCCAGCAGACGGTAGGCGTTGGAGAAGCCGGTGCGGCCGGCGACCGGAGCCAGGAGGCGGTCGAGCAGCATCGCGGCGACCAGGAGGGGGGCGCCGGCCAGGAGCAGTGCCGGACGCAGGACCCGCCGCAGGCGCCCGGGAGGCCCGCCGGGATGCCAGGGTGCGTCCTCGCGCGGGGCGAGGCGGTCCAGGAACAGCCAGACGGCGGCCAGCAGGTCGATCGGGTCGTGCGCCTCGCCGTGCTGTTCCAGCACCACGGTGAAGCCGAGGGCCTCCAAGCGGCGGCGCAGGTTGGCGGCGGGGGCCAGGTGCAGGTGCTGCGGCTGGAGCCAGGGCAGCCACCACCGCCCCAGCAGGCGCGCGGAGCGGCTACGGGGGTCGGGGACCTCGATGAGCAGCAGCCCCCCGGGGCGCAGCACCTGGCGGGCCGAGGCGAGTTCCCGCGAAGGGTCCGTGGTGTGTTCGAGGTAGTGGAGCATGCTCACCACGTCGTACAGCCCGGCCAGCCGGGGAGCGAGCTCGGGGAGCTCGCCGCGCAGGCCGCGCCGTAACCGGCCGGCCCGCTCGGCCAGTTCGACGCCCTGACTGTGGTCCAGTCCGTCGAACGTGGTGCTGGGGAAGACGTCGCGGGCGGTGGTGCAGAAGTGGCCGTGTCCGGTGCCGACGTCCAGCCAGTACCGTGGGGCCGGATCGTGCGGAAGCACCGCGCTGGCTTGCTTCCGGTGGACGCCGGTACGGGCCGAGAAGGTCTTGCCGAGGCGTTCCTCGCCCAGGCCGTCGTAGAAGTCGCGGTAGTAGAACTCCAGTCCCTTGGCGTTCAGTTGGGGGTTCTGGAAGGTGTGCCCGCAGTCCTCGCAGGTGTCCAGGGTGAAGCGGCCGGGTTTGTGCTGGAGCAGGTCGGTGGTGCGCAGGCGGGTGCGCAGCGCGGCGGAGGCGCACCAGGGACAGTCGGTGCGGCGTCGGTGGAAGAACCGGTCGGTGCCGTGGGCCAGGTCGGCCTGGTAGGCGGGGCGCAGGGCGGCGACGCGTTCGGAGGGGCGCGCTGTCGTCCCCCGGGCGGGCGCTTGTTCCGGGTCTGCCGTGGTCATCGGGGCGGTTCCTCCACAGGTTCGGGCAGGGGGCAGGTCAGCCGTTCGAGGTGGGTGGCGGCAGCGGCTGCGCCGCCGGCGGCTCGGAAGGAGTCGCCGATGCGGCGGGCGGCCGCGCGGTGGGCGGCGTTGTCGATGACCTCGTCGAGGGCCCGGCCGAGGCGGGTGGCATCGGGGCGGCCGAACCGCACCCGGATGCCGGCGCCGGACGTCGCCACCTGTCCGGCCACCACCGGTTGGTCGTCGCGGATCGGTGCGACGACCAGGGGGACGCCGTGCCACAGGGACTCGCAGACCGTGTTGTGGCCGGCGTGGCAGACCACCGCGTCGAGGTGTTCCAGCAGCCGCAGTTGCGGGACGGCGGGGAGGACCAGGACATCGGCGTCGGGAGGCGGGGCTCCGAGGGCGTGGCCCGGATCGGCGATCACCGTCTGCAGGCGGTGGGAGCGCTCCTGCACGGCTCGGTGACAGGCGGTCAGGAAGGCCGTGCCGGTGTCGGCGTTGGCCGTGCCGAGGGTGACCAGGGCGGTGGCGCGGCCGGGGTCCAGCCATTCCCAGGGGAAGGGCGGTTCGGTGGGGCGGGGGGCGATGGCCGGGCCGACGAAGCGGATCGGCCGGTCGATGGTGGCCGGTCCGGTCAGCTCCGGTGTGGTGAAGGCGAGCACCAGGTGCGGGGAGAAGCGGGGGTCGGTGGTCCGGCCGGGGGCGCCGATGCGTCCGCGCAGTCCGTCGAGGAGTCCGCGGATCCAGGCCTCGACCAGGGGCAGGCCCGCCAGGGCGCCGGTGAACTCGGCGGAGGTGGTCGCGCAGGTGGCCCAGGGCAGGCCGTGGCGTTCGGCGACCAGTGCGCCGGCGACGGCCTGCTGGTCCACCACGAGGACGTCGGGGCGGAACCGGGCGATCGCGGCCTCGATGCCGGGGGCCATCGCGTCGGCGAGGGGGATCAGGAAGCCTTCCCACAGGTACTTCAGAGCAGCGGTGCCGCGGAGGTCCGGCGGGCGCCGGTAGGCCTCGTCGAGCGGGCCGGGGGGAGCGGCGCGGTCCGCCGACGGGAGGACGGCGCAGGGGTGGATCTCGGCTTCCGGCCCGGCCAGGGGGGCGATCGCTTCGGGCAGGGCGGCCCAGGCGGTGCGGTGGCCCCGGGCGGCGAGTTCGGCCGCGACGCCGACGGCCGGGTTGATGTGTCCGACCAGGGGCGGGACGACGAAGAGGAACCGGCTCACCGGGTGCTCCCTTCGGCGGCCCGGCTGCCGACCGGTCGCGCGGACGCCTGGGCGACCGGTCGATCGGACGGGTGCGCGACCGGTTGAGCGGACGCCTGCGCGAACGACTGCGCGGACGCCTGCGCGGACGGGTGGCGCAGGTCGACGCCGTGTTCGGCGAGGAAGGCGAGCGTGAGGTGGCGGACCGTGTCGGGGGTCTCGACCAGGACGGAGTGCTCCTGACCGGGGACGGTGACGCTCCGGCAGTTCGGCAGCAGCTGTTCGAGCCGGGCCGCCTGCTCGGCCAGGTCCGAGCGTGCGCCGTAGACGGCCAGCACCGGGCAGGCGACGGCGCGCAGGGCGGCCTCGGCGGGCAGCCGGCTCACCGGGATGTCACGGGCCATGGTCGTCTCGGCGAGCAGGGAACCGGCCGTGCGGGCGAGGCGGGCGGTGTGGGGGCCGCGGCGCCGGGCGATCCACGTCAGGACCTTCTCCCGGGCCAGCT
Organism: Kitasatospora sp. RG8; assembly: GCF_017813315.1. NCBI lineage: Bacteria > Bacillati > Actinomycetota > Actinomycetes > Kitasatosporales > Streptomycetaceae > Kitasatospora > Kitasatospora sp. RG8. Next base: position 37,988 of record NZ_JAGIYX010000037.1, on the reverse strand, counting down.
TGCGCTCGGCATCCGCCAGGATGCCGTCCAGTTTGGCCGCCCAGGCCGCCGAGGCCGGTTCGGACTCGATGGCCAGGATCCCGGCGACCAGCTCGGGGCGGCGGGCGGCGAGGGCGAACGCCACCGTGCCGCCGAAGGAGTTGCCGACCAGGTGCACGGGGCCGGGGATGCCGAGGCGGTCCAGCAGGCGCTGGAGGTCGTCGGTGAAGTGCTCCAGCCGGTAGCCGGTGGCCGGCCGGGCGCTGCGACCGTGGCCGCGGTGATCGTACATCAGCACGTCGAGGCCGGCGGACGCGAGGGTGGGGGCCAGGGTGAAGTAGAAGCTGGCGAGGCTGTCCGTGAGCAGCCCGTGCAGCAGGACGACGGTGGCCGCCGGTGGACCGCCGTCCTGCGGGCTCAGCCGTTGTACGTGGCAGCGGAGCCCGTCCAGGTCGATGAAGGCCATGTCAGGTCCGTTCCGCGCTGTGCAGCCGGTCCTCGACATGGGTGACGAGCCGTCCCACGGTCAGGCCGATGATCTCGTCGAGCTCCATGTCGGCGATGAACTCGGCGAAGTTGATCCGGTCGCCCCAGCGGTCGCGCAGCAGCCCGGCGAGGGTGACCAGGTCGATGCTCTCCAGGCCGAGGTCCTCGGTGAACCGGGCCTCCATGGTGACGTCGGCGGTGTCGAGTCCGTACTCGTCGAGCACGGCGGCCAGCATGCTGGTCACCTCCGTGAGGATCTCGGGGCCGGTCGGGGAAAGGTGCTCGCTGGTGGTCACGCCGTCTGTCCTTCGAGGTCGTGGTGGTCGGGGGAGTCCGTGGTCCAGGCCACGACGTAGTCGCGTTGCGGCCGGCCGGGTGGGCTGCTGACCCGGGTGCAGTGCACGTGGTGGGTGCGGAGCCCGTCGGGGGTGGCGACGGCGACCCGCAGAGCGGTGGGGCCGGCGGTGACCACGGTGAAGTCGTGCGGCCGGCCGCGGAGCCCGGTGCCCTCGGCCTTGGCGGCTGCCTCCTTGGCGGCCCAGAACCGGGTGAACCAGACGTCCCGGGAGGCGCCGTCCTCGGCCTGGCAGGCCGTCAGCAGCCGGACCTCCCGGGGGAGCAGCGCGACGGGCAGGGTCTCGGCGGGGCGCTCGGTGACCTCCTCCACGTCGATCCCGGGCCCCGGAGCACCGCTGCCGCAGGAGGGGCGCACGAGTGCGACCGCGATCTCGCTGCGGTGGGCGAGGGTGACCTCCAGGTCCGGCAGCAGCCGGCCGTGCAGGCCGCGCACCCGGGGGCGGCCGGAGGGGTCGTTGAGCACCTGGATCTCCGCGGGGAAGGGCCGGTCGGTCGAGTCCTGCCACAGCAGGCGCCGCACCGCGTCCTTGACCGCGATTCTCCCCAGCAGCCAGGCCCGGCGGCCGCGCGGCGGCTGCCGGTCGTACTGCTCGCGCTCGGCTGCGCCCAGGTGGTTGCGCATGATCAGGTCGCGGGAGGCGAGGTCGGGCCAGCGCTCGTGGAGCAGGACCCAGCCGCCGGGCTGCGGGGTGGAGAGCGTCTCGCGCTCGACGAAGCGTTCGACGGGCCGGGTCTCGGGGTGGCTGTCGAAGCGGCGGTCCTGCCAGCCGTCGATCTCGGCCCAGACCTCGCCGTCGGCCAGGAGCTGGACGTCCGCTTCGAGGGTGGTGCGGCTGATCGCGGTGATGCGGATCCGGCAGTCCAGGTCGGTGCCCGGGCGCGGCTGCGGTCCGTGCAGCCGCAGGTGGCGGATGCCCACCGGGAAGACCACGGAGCGTTCGGTGTGGGTGGCCATGATCCAGTAGCCGAGGAGCTGGCCGACGTTGTCGAGCAGCGCACCGGGTGCGGAAGGCGCGGTGATCACACCGCGCACGTGGTTCCCGCCGAGCTCGGTCAGGGCGGTCAGGCCCTGGAAGGCGGGGCCGTGGAACATCCACCGCTCGTCGTAGAGCCTGGTGGCCGGCATCGGCGTCCGGTGCGTGCTCCCGGGCGGTTCGGCAGGCCACGGGGTGGGCGGGGCCGGGTGGCGGTCCGCCAGTTCGACGGTGCCGGCCGCGTAGCTGCCGAAGGCGGCGGTGAACCGGCCGGGGCCGGCGTCCTCAAGGGTGATCTCGATGTCGAGGGGGCTCGCGGCCGGCACCCAGCGGCCGAAGCGCAGGTCGTGCAGGGCACGGACCACCTGTCCCGGTGCGGCCTGCTCGGCGGCGTCCGTCAGGTGCTGGACGATCGTCGTGGCGGGGACGACCGGCCAGCGGTCCGACAGGTCGGGCCAGCCCGGGCGCTGGCGGTAGAAGCAGTGGTCGAGCAGGTAGGGCATGGTCCCGGTCGAGATGAGCAGGCGGCTGCTGTGGTGCGCGTGTGTCCGGGCGGGGACGGGCCGGGCCGGCGCGGGTGGCTCCCGGCGCGGCGCCGGGGCAGGCGCGACGGGCTGTGCCGGTGCGGTCCGGTGCGGCGGTGCGCCGGCCGCCCGGCGGTGGGTGAGCACCTCGGCGACGGCCCGTTCGGTGTCGCGCAGGAGGGCGCCGAGTTCGGCCGCTACGGGGTGGGCGTCGAGCAGTGCGGCCAGGGTGTCGCCCGATGCGGCCAGGGTGTCGCCTGGGGCGCGGGCCGGCGCGACGGCGTTCGGTGCGATGGCCCGCACAGCGGCGGGCGGCACGGTGGCCGGACCGGCTGCGGGCCGGGCAGGGGTGTTCGCCGGCAGGGCGGGGGCGAGTTCGGCACGCAGGGCGGTGACGGTGGCGGGTTCCAGCGAGACGAGGCCCCCGGAGAGGTCCAGCGGTATGGAGGGGTGCGTCCGTACCGCAGTGGTGGGGCGGCTGTCCGGGGTCCGTGCCCGGGCGGGCTGCAGAGCGGCCGAGTCGGGTTCGGCGCCCTCGACCCACAGGGCGGCGGCGAGGCGGCGCAGCTGGGCGAGTCCGTCGCGGTGCGGCGAGTTCGCGGCGATCACCAGGTGCTCCCGCCGGCCCAGGGTGTCGCCCACCAGGGAGCCCAGCTGGCCGGGGCCGACCTGGACGAAGGCCCGGAACCCGTCGGCGTGCAGGGCTTCGACCAGTGGTCTGAAGCGCACCGGTTCGAGCAGGTGGCGCAGGAACAGGGAGCGGACCTGCGCCGGGGTGTCGGGAAACGGCGACGCTGTGGTGCCGGACCACACCGGCACGGTCGGGCGGTGCAGCCGGAAGCCTTCGGCGGCCTGGCGGATCGGGGCCAGGTAGGGGGCGAGCATGGGGGTGTGGAAGCCGGACCGGAACGGCAGGACCTGGCCGAGCACGCCACGGACCCGGAACCGGCGGACGAGTTCGGTGACGGGTTCCTCGGGCCCGCAGACGATCGACTGCTGCGGGGCGTTGTCGTGCGACAGGACGACCTGGCCCATGTCCTCCAGGCTCGCGATCGTCTGCTGGACGTCGTGGGCGGAGGTGCCGAGCACGGCGAAGGCGAGCCCGGGGACCTGCAGCGCGTCGGGGTCGAAGGAGTCCAGGAAGGCGTCCACCTGGGTACCGGAGAAGAGGCCTGCGGTGATCATGGCGGTCCACTCGCCGACGCTGTGTCCCGCCACCGCGTCGGGGTGCACGCCGATGCGGCGCAGCGCGGTGTCCAGGAGCCGTCCGACCGTGACGATGCCCGCGCCGTGGCGGCCGATGTCGTCCGTCCGGGCGCCTGCGGCCAGGGCGGGACGGGGCAGGCCGAAGTGGTCGGCGACCTCCTCCACCCGGGGACTGAAGTCGCCTTCGAGGCCGGGGAAGAGGAACGCGACCTTGCCCCGGCCGGCGGAGGCGGGGCCCAGCAGCGGCGCGGGGGTGAACCAGATGTCGCCGCGCCCGCGCCAGGGCCTGCCCCGCTCGACGGCGCGCCGGGCCATGGCCAGCCGCTTGCCGGTCGGGTCGGCGATCGCCAGCCGGCACGGGGGAGCCGGGGGGCCGCCGGGTCCGTCCGGCTCGGGCCGGGCGGCGTCCTGCGCGGACAGCAGCTCGGCCAGCCGCTCGGGGGTGTCGGCGGCCAGGCGCAGCAAGCGTTCCGGTTCGGTCACCACGGTGGTGGCCCGCGCGGTGGGTAGCGCGGTGGCCGGGGTGCCGGAGCGGGGGAGGGCGGGGGCCTGTTCCAGGACCACGTGGGCGTTGATGCCGCCGAAGCCGAAGGCGTTCACCGCGGCCCGGCGGAGGATCCCGTCGGCCGACTCCCAGGGCCGCGCGGTGCCGATCGTGCGGAAGCGGGTGGCGGCCAGCGCGGGGTGCGGGTCTTCGCAGTGCAGGGTGGGCAGCTGCATCCCGTGGTGCACCGCGAGTGCCGCCTTGACCAGGCCGGCGATGCCGGCGGCGGGCATGGTGTGGCCGATCATCGACTTCACCGAGCCGAGCACCGCCCGTTCCTCGTCTGCGCCGGCGGGGCCGAACACCTCGGCGAGCGTGGCCAGTTCGGCCGCGTCGCCGGCCGGGGTGGCGGTGCCGTGGGCTTCCAGGAGGCCGAGTGCGCCCGGCGTCGTCGGGTCCAGGCCGGCCGCCCGCCAGGCCGCACGGACGGCGCGGCACTGACCTGCCGGGTCGGGGTTGGTCAGACCGGAGGTGCGGCCGTCACTGGCCACTCCGGTGCCGCGGATCACCGCGTACACGCGGTCGCCGTCGCGCTCGGCGTCGGTGAGCCGCTTGAGGACCACCATGCCGGTTCCCTCGCCGATCAGCAGGCCGTCGGCACCGCGGTGGAACGGGCGGATCCGCCGGCTCGGGGAGAGCGCGCGCAGCTGCGTGAACACGCTCCACAGCGTGACGTCGTGGCAGTGGTGCACTCCGCCGGCCAGGACCACGTCGCAGCGCCCGCTCGCCAGCTCGCCGACCGCCTGGTCGACCGCGACCAGTGAGGACGCGCAGGCGGCGTCGACCGTGTAGGCGGGGCCGCGCAGGTCCAGCCGGTTGGCCACCCGGGAGGCGGCCAGGTTGGGCACCAGGCCGATCGCCGACTCCGGGCGGTCGGGGCCCAGCCGGTCGGCGAACGCCTCGCGCACGCGTTGCAGCTGGCCGGCCGAGAGTTCGGGCAGCAGTTCGCCGAGGGTGCGCACCAGCTGGTGCGCCCCGCGTACCCGCTGGTCCAGGCGGGCCAGACCCGGTGTCAGGTAGCCGCCGCGGCCCAGGACCACCCCGACCCGGTCGCGGTCGGTCAGGCGGTCGCTCCCGCCGGCGTCCGCGAGGGCGGCGTCGGCGACCTGCAGGGCGATCAACTGGTCCGGTTCGGTGCCGGGGACCGAGGCCGGCATGATGCCGAACCGGGTCGGCTGCACCTGGGCCAGGCCGTCCACGAAGCCGCCGCGCCGGCAGTAGAGCCGGTCCGGTGCGGCCGGTCCCGAGACGGCATGGGGGTCGTAGAAGCCGGCGTCCCACCGCCCTTCGGGCAGGTCGGTGATCGCGTCGACGCCGTCGACCAGGTTCCGCCAGTAGGCGGCGAGGTCGGGGGCGCCCGGCAGCAACACCGCCATCCCCACCACGGCCACCGGCGGCATGCGCGGGTTCGTCAACGGTCTCACCACCCGGACGCGGTGTAGACGACGGCGCGGGTTCCCGGTTCGCCCCAGGCCAGTTCCCGCAGCAGCGCCAGGGTGCCGGCCTGCGGGTCGATCAGGCGCACGCCGCGGCGGGCGTAGTCCTCGGCGAGTTCGGGCGAGACCATGCCACCGTGCCGGCCGGTCGGTGCCCAGGGGCCCCAGTGCACGGTCAGGGCCCGGTTGCCGGTGCGCTCCGCCCAGCGGGCTCCGGCCTGTTCGAGGGCGTCGTTGGCGGCCGCGTAGTCGCTCTGGCCCCGGTTCCCGAGGGCTGCCGCGATGCTGCCGAAGAGCACGGTGAAGCGTGGTGCGGCGGGCAGCTCGTCGAGCGCGCCGAGCAGCGCGGCGGCGCCGTCCGCCTTGGTGGCGAACACCCGTTGGAAGGACGCGAGGTCCTTGTCGGCGAACATCCTGTCCTCGATGACGCCGGCCGCGTAGACGACGCCGTCCAGCCGGCCGTACTCGGCGTGGATCTCCTTGACGGCCTGCCGCAGCGCGGCCGGGTCGGCGGCGTCGGCGGTCCGGTAGCAGGCGGTGGAGCCCAGGTCCGACAGTTCCCCGAGCGTGGCTGCGACCTCACGGCCGGCCAGCACCCGGGAGGCGGTGGCGTCGATCTGCGGCAGCGGGACGCCCTGGCGGGCGAGGACGCCGCGCAGCTCGGCCCGGCCGTGGGCGGCGGCGGTCACCTGGTCCTCGGGGCCGCCGGGCGCAGCCGTGCGGCCCAGCAGTTCCAGCCGGCAGCGTGAGGAGGCGGCGAGGGCGGCGGCGAAGCGTGCGGTGATGCCGCGGGCCCCGCCGACGAGCAGCACCACGGCGTCACGGTCCAGGCCCAGGGCGGCGGCCTCCGCGACCCCGTCGCCGGCCGGCCCCGCCCCCCGGCCGGCCACGACGCCGAGGCCCGCCTCCACCAGCGCGATGCCCTGACGGCCGGCCGGGCCGCGCAGCACCACCGGTTCGTTCTCCTCGGCCAGCAGCTCTTCGACCAGTGCGTCCGGGGCCTGCCGGGCGGCGTCCTCGATCTCGACGAGCCGCACGGTGGTGTGCGGGTATTCGCGGGCCAGGCTGCGGAACAGTCCGCGCAGCCCGTCGCCCCGCCCGGCGGCCGCCTGGTCGTGGTCGGTTCCGGCGGGTGGGGTGGCCGGTCGGGCGGCCAGCAGCCAGCGCGGGTCGCGGGCCAGGGCGGCGCGCAGCACGGGCACGCTCGCGGGCAGCACCGGTGGCCCGTCCTCACGCAGCGGGTCCAGGAACAGCACGCCGTCCACGGGGCCGTCCGCCTCGGACAGTTCGTGGGCCGCCCCCAGGGGCAGCACGGTCGCGCCGAGCGCGGTGAGCCGGGCGGTGAGGGCGGCGTGGTGGGCGTCGCCGCCCAGCATGGCGAACCGCTTGCCGGCCAGGGTCTCGGACGCCGCCGTGGGGTCGGGCAGCGCGGTGGTGCCGAAGCACAGCCGTACCGGTTCGTTCCCCGCGACGGCCGCCGACCCGGTGGACCGCTGGGCGGGGACCTCGGGCGTGGACGGATCGGCCGTGGACGGATGGGCCGTGTCGGTTCGGGCGGTGAGCCAGCGGGCGATGGCGAGGGCCGTGCGGGCCCGGGACAGCTCCTCGACCTGGGCGTCGTCCAGCTCGGGGATCCCGTTGGCACCGTTGCCGAGCCGTCGGGCGAGCAGGCCCACGATCTCCGTCCGCTTGATCGAATCGATGCTCAGATCCGCTTCGAGGTCCAGCTCGGGTTCGATCATGTCGGCCGGATAGCCGGTCCGTTCACCGATCACCTCGACCACCGCTCGCAGCACCTCGTCCACCCCGCCGGCCGTCGGCAGCACCGGGGCAGAGGCAGCGGCAGGGGCAGAGACGGGATCCGGAGCCAGGACGGGTGCGGACGGCAGGGTGACCGGGACGGCGGCGGACGGAGGCGACTGCGGGACGACCGGCGTGCCCGTCGCTCCCCCCAGATGGGTCAGGAGGATGTCGCGCTGGGCTGCGATCAGTTCCCGGCTGCTGCGCAGGAAGTCCGCGATCAGCGCGTCGCTCGCGGCGGATCCGGTGTGCGGGCCGGGCTGCTGGGCGGTCATCAGGGCCTCCGGTACGCGTCGGGCCGGCGCGAGTGCGCCGGGCAGCAGGTCTCCGGCGGCGGTGCGCACCAGGTGGCCGTCCACCGTCCAGCCGGGGCGGCGCGGGGGCTCGGCCCGGCCGGCCTCCACCGCGTCGCGGCCGCGCAGCAGGCGGCCGGTGCGGACCGGGACGCCCGCGACCGCGAGCTCCGCCAGCGCGTCGAGGTATCCGGCCAGTCCTCCACGCCGCCGTTCGAGGGGGATCGCCCGGTGCGGCCGGTCACCGAGGACGTCCGAGACCAGACGGGTGAGCACCGTGCCGGGGCCGGCCTCGACGAACACGCGCGCTCCGGCCCGGTACATGGCCTCGACCTGGTCGAGGAACCGCACGGGTGCGCCGATCTGGGCGGCGAGTTCGGCGCGGACGGACGCCGGGTCCGCCGGGTACGCCGTCGCCGTCCGGTTCGACCAGACCGGGAACTCCGGGGCCCGCACGGTGCGCTCCGCCAGTGCCGCGGCGAAGCGTCCGCCGGCGCCGGCGACCAGCGGGCTGTGGAAGGCGCAGGCGACCGGCAGCCGCTTGACCCCGTATCCCGCCTCGCGCAGCAGCACGCCGGCCGCGGCCACGTCGTCGCTCGCACCGGAGACGACCGTCTGCCGCGGTGCGTTGTGGTTGGCCGCCACCACGCGGCCGGCCAGCCCCGCTGCCGCCAGCACCTGCTCGACGGACCGGGCGTCGGCGGTCACGGCGGCCATCGCCCCGGGGTCCGACCCCTCGCCGACCGCGTCCAGGATGCAACGGGCCCGATCGGCGCTGAGCGCCGGCAGGTCCTCGGTGGCGAGCGCCCCGGCCGCGCACAGGGCGACCAGCTCGCCGTAGCTGTGGCCGCCGGCCAGGTCGGGACGTACGCCGGCCAGTGCCAGCAGTTCGTGGGCCGCAAGGCCCGTCATGCCGAGGACCGGCTGCGCGACCCGGGTGTCGGTCACCGCGGCGTGCTGTCCGTCGCGGTCCTCGGGGGTGAAGGCGGTCGGCGGGTACAGCAGGTCGGCATACGCCCGTCCGAGCCGCAGCTGACGCCGGACCTGCGGGAAGGCCGCGAAGAGTTCGGCGAAGGCGCCCGGCTTCTGGCTGCCCTGCCCGGGGAAGAGGAAGGCGACCTCGCCGCCCGGTGCGCCGTCCGGGTCGGCCAGGTGCAGCCCGGCGCCCGGTGCGTGCTCGCCGGCCACCGCCCGGCCGAGCAGGTCGACCAGTTCCGCGACGCTGGAGGCCACGATCGCGGCCTGCACCGGACCGTGCCCCCGCTCCGCGCGACGGGCGGCGGCCAGCGCCAGGTCGCGCAGCCGCCACGGCGCGCCGTCGGCCCGGGCGAGCCGCAGCAGTTCGTCCGCCCCACGCAGCGCCCGTGCCCGGTCGCCGCCGCGGAAGGTGAACAGCTCCGCCGGCCACTCCTGCAGGCCGTGGGCCGGTGTCGGACCGGCATGGCCGCGCAGCACGGTGTGGAAGTTGGTGCCGCCGAAGCCGAACGCGCTCACACCGGCCACCCGTTCGGCCGGCGGCCGGACCCACGGCCGGGCCTCGTCGTGGAACACGAAGGGGCTGTCGGCCTGCCAGGCCGCGTTGGGCCGGCGCAGGTGCAGGGTCGGGGGCTTGATGCCGGTGTGCAGCGCCAGCGCCGCCTTGATCAGGCCGGCCAGGCCGGCCGCGCACTTGGTGTGCCCGATCTGCGACTTGACCGAGCCCAGTGCGCAGCTGCCCGGCTCGGCGCCGGCCTCGGTGAACACCGCTTCCAGGGTGGCCAGTTCGGTGCGGTCGCCGACCACCGTGCCGGTGCCGTGCGCCTCGACCAGGCCGACCTGTTCCGGCCCGATCCCGGCGCGGCGGTAGGCCCGCTCCAGCGCCGCGCGCTGCCCTTCGGGCCGCGGTGCCGTCAACCCGAGCGAGCGGCCGTCGCTCGCACTGCCGATGCCCTGGATGACCGCGTAGACCCGGTCGCCGTCCCGCTCGGCGTCGGCCAGTCGTTTGAGGACCACGCAGCCCACCCCCTCGCCCAGCGCGATGCCGTCGGCGGACGCGTCGAACGGGCGTGAGCGGCCGGTGGGGGAGAGCGCGTGCACGGAGGTGAACAGGAGGTAGTCGTTGATGCCGTTGTGCAGGTCCGCGCCGCCGCACAGGGCGAGGTCGGTGGTTCCGTCGACCAGCTGCCCGCACGCGACGTCCAGGGCCGCCAGCGAGGAGGCGCACGCCGCGTCCACCGTGAAGTTGCCGCCGCCCAGGTCCAGCCGGTTGGCGATCCGCCCGGAGATGACGTTGGCCAGCATGCCGGGGAAGGAGTCCTCGGTCAGGACCGGCAGCTGCTCGGCGATCGGCTCGGGGACGCGGCCGAGGTAGGCCGGAAGGACCGCACCGAGCACGCCGGCGTTCGACAGGTCGCTGCCCGCCTCGGCGCCGAACACCACGCCGGCCCGCGACCGGTCGAAGGCCCTCCCGCCGTCACCGACCCCGCTGTCGTAGCCCGCGTCCACCAGGGCGCGGCGCGCGGCCTCCAGTGCCAGCAGCTGGACCGGCTCGATGCTGCCCAGCGCGGACGGCGGGATGCCGTAGACCAGCGGGTCGAAGGGGATCCGGGGCAGGAAACCGCCCCACTTGGAGGGGGTCGTGCCGCTCCCGCCGTCCTGCGCGTGGTACACGGCCGGGTCCCAGCGTTCGACGGGGACCTCGGTGACCGCGTCCACCCCGCCCACCACGTTCGCCCAGAACGCGGGCAGATCGGGGGCCTGGGGGAACATGCCCGACATGCCGATCACCGCGATCTCCAGCGGTGCCGGATCCGGGTCGCACGCCACCTCGCCCTCCAGGCGCTTCAGCGCCTCGGTGGCACCGGCGGACAGGAAGGCGGCCGCCCCGGTCGTGACGGCGGCGTGGAGTTCGGCGAGGGTCGTGGTGGCCGAGCGCAGGACCGCGACCTGCCCGGCCATGAACATCCCGCGTTCCAGCTGCTCCTGCTCACCGACCGCGACCAACCCATCCGGGGTGCGGTCGACGGCCTTGCTGGCAACCCGTAACCGTCCGACGTTCAGTTGCTCAAGACGCTCCCACGCCTCGCGGTCGGGTACGCCTTCGGTGCGCAGGCGCTCCCGGGTCGCGTTGAACTCCCCGGTGAAGGGGCTGGGCACGCAGCGGGTGGCGTGACCCGGTGCGGTCTGCAGCAGCTCGGTCCCCTGCGCGGCCAGCACCTGCCGCTGGAACTGCGGCTGGACCGCGCCGAGCGCCACCGCCTCCTGCGTGAACAGGTAGGCCGTGCCCATCAGCAGCCCCGTCGTCACCCCGCGGTCCGCAAACGGCGCGGCCATCGCGGCCACCATCGCCGCCGACCGCTCGTCGTGCACGCCCCCGGCGAACAGCACGTCGACCTGCGGCCGCCCCTCGGCCGTGTCGAGGAACTCCTCGAGAACCGCCAGCTGCGCCTCCCACAGCGGGAAGCTGTGCTGCGGTCCGACGTGTCCGCCGCACTCCGAGCCCTCGAAGACGAATCTGCGCGCCCCGTCCTCCAGGAACTGTCGCAGCAGCCCCGGGGAGGGGACGTGCAGGAACGTGCGGATCCCCGCCTCCTCCAGCACACGCGCCTGGGAGGGGCGCCCGCCGGCGATCACGGCGTGACTGGGCCCGGTGGCCAGCACCTCGGCCAGCTGGACGGCGCGCAGCTCCTCCGGTGCGAACCCCAGGACGCCGACGCCCCAGGGCAGTTCACCAACCGCGGTCCTGGTCCGGGCGAGCAGGTCGCGGGTGCCCCCGGCGCCGGTCAGGGCAAGGGCCACGAACGGGAGGGCCCCGGCCGCGGCGACCGCCGCGGCGAAGGCGGGCTGGTCGCTGACCCTGGTCATAGGACCCTGCGCCACCGGCAGCGCCGTGCCCAGGGCCCGGCTCTGCGGCGTCCGCGGACGGAGCAGGGACGATGCCGCTTCTTCGGACGCCACGGACCGGAGCCTCGCCAGCACGCCCTCCCGCACCGCGCGTACCGCCGCGGCCGCCGTCTTCCACCGCGCTGCGAACCTCTCGGCCAGGAAGCCGTCCTGACCGATCGTCAGGGAGTCTGTCGCACGGGGAGGTTCGCCTCTCGGGCCGCGTTGCAGCACTCTGCGGCCCCCGACCACACTGGTCTCGGAGCCGTCCATGCCGCGTACCGCGGCCGCGGTTTCGTCGGATGTCGCGGACTCCGCGAGCAGGGCCAGCTGGCTGTCGAGAACCACGCCCGCCGCTCCGCCCGCCACCGCGGCGGTGGCGGTGTGCACCCCGATGCCGCCGCAGGCCCACACCGGCACGTCGATCCCCGGTGCTGCCAGCACCTGCTGCAGGAGGACGAAGGTGCTCAGATCCCCTACCCGGCCGCCGCTCTCGCAGCCGCGGACGACCAGTCCGTGGGCGCCGGATCCCACGGCGGCCAGTGCCGCCGACAGGTCCGTCACCTCCACCAGCACCCGGTAGCCGTCGGGGAGTTGTGCCACGCCCCAGCCGTCGGCAGCCGAATCCACCACCACGGTGTCCACGCCGGAGTGCTCCGGGGGGCCCAGGTCCTCCGGCGTGAGCCGGCAGCCGGAACTCACCCGGATCCCGAACCGGCCCGGGGACCGCTCGCGCAGGGCCGCGAGTTCCTCGCGTGCTCTCCGGTCGCCGGTTCCCAGGTCCAGCACGCCCAGTGCGCCGGCGAGGCAGACGGCCTCGGCGAGGCCGGCGTCCGGCTCCTGGAACGGGGTGATCCCTATGACCAGATCGGCCGGGGGAACAGTGGGCCTCATGGATTCTCCGTAACAGTAACGGTGCAAGGGCCGGCCAGTGACATGACGCGCCTGCTGTCGGGATGCGAAGGCGCGGTTCTTCCTGAATGGGATGTCCGGGCTTGGGGAATGCTACTGAGCGGTAAGGCATCACAGGTTAAAGCTGTAAGTCATATACATGTCAAGAAGGCGAAGGTGCGCAACGCGCGACGGACCAAGATCCTCCGGCTTGCAGGTGACGCCACCGCGCTGCTCCTTCCCCGGCCGGAAGGGGGGGCGGGCCGCGGCATGCGCCGGACCGGGCAGAGACGACCCGGGGACGCGGCGTGGCCCGCCAGTCGGGACTGGCGGGCCACGTTCATGCCCGGGGGCCGGTTGTGCCGGCGCCGGCCCTACACGGAGGCCCGGTCGGCCGCCGTGGTCGGCCGTCCGGCCGCCGCCGGCCGGTCCCGGCCGTCGGCGTCGAGGCAGCGGAGGATCTCCTCGACGCTCTGCTTGGCGTCGCCGAAGAGCATGCCGCTGTTCTCGCGGAAGAACAGCGGGTTCTGGACGCCCGCGTAGCCGGAGGCCATCGACCGCTTGAAGACGACCACCTGCTCCGCCTCCCACACGCGCAGCACCGGCATGCCGGCGATGGGGCTGGAAGGGTCGTCGGTGGCGGCGGGGTTGACGGTGTCGTTGGCGCCGATGACGAGGACGACGGAGGTGTCGGCGAAGTCGTCGTTGATCTCGTCCATCTCCAGGACGATGTCGTAGGGCACCTTCGCCTCGGCGAGCAGCACGTTCATGTGACCCGGCAGGCGCCCGGCCACGGGGTGGACGCCGAAGCGGACCTCGACGCCGCGCTCGCGCAGCCGGCGGGTGAGTTCGGCGACCGGGTGCTGCGCCTGGGCCACCGCCATGCCGTAGCCGGGGGTGATGACGACGGACCGGGCCTGCGCGAGCTGGCGTGCCGCCTCCTCGGCGCGGACCTCGCGGTGCTCGCCCTGCTCCTCCTCACCGCCCGAGGGGGCCTCGATGCCGAAGCCGCCCGCGATGACGGAGAGGAACGAGCGGTTCATCGCCTTGCACATGATGTAGGACAGGTAGGCACCCGAGGAGCCGACCAGGGCGCCGGTGACGATGAGCAGGTTGTTGTCGAGCAGGAACCCGGCGGCCGCCGCGGCCCAGCCGGAGTAGCTGTTGAGCATGGAGACGACGACGGGCATGTCGCCGCCGCCGATCGAGGCGACCAGGTGCCAGCCCAGCACGAGTGCGAGCACGGTGACCGCGATCATCAGGCCGAGACCGGGGCTGACGGTGAACCAGGCGGTCAGCGCCACGAACGCGCCGAGCGCGCCCAGGTTCAGCGCGTTCTTGCCGGGCAGCACCAGCGGACGCGAGGCGATCCGGGCGGACAGCTTGAGGAAGGCGACGATGGAACCGGTGAAGGTGACCGCGCCGATGAAGATGCCGATGAACACCTCGGCGTGGTGGATGCCCAGCAGGTCGGCCGCGACGGTGTCCTGGGCCGAGCCCAGCGACTCGACCTCCAGGTAGCTGTTCCAGCCGACCAGCACCGCGGCGAGGCCGACGAAGCTGTGCAGGACGGCGATCAGCTCCGGCATCTGGGTCATCTCGACCTGCCGCGCCCGCCACAGGCCGATCGCGCCGCCCAGCGCCATCGCGACGACGATCAGGGTGACCGCGCCGGCGGTGATGCTCCGGGACGCCACCACGACGGTGGCGGCCAGGGCGAGGGCCATGCCGGCGATGCCGTAGCCGACGCCGGCGCGGGAGGTGCGGTGCTGGGACAGTCCGGCCAGACTGAGGATGAACAACAGGGCGGCGACCAGGTCCGCGGCGTGGGCGGCCGTCGTGGAAGTCATCGGGCTCAGCGCCTTTCGGGGGACGTCGAGAACATGCTCAGCATGCGACGGGTGACGGCGAAGCCGCCGAAGATGTTCACGCTCGTCAGCAGGATCGCCACGAAGGACAGCACGGTGACGAGCGTGCTCCGGTGCCCGATCTGCAGCAGGGCGCCGATCACCACGATCCCGGAGATCGCGTTGGTCACCGACATCAGCGGGGTGTGCAGGGCGTGGTGCACCTTGCCGATGACGTAGTAACCGATGACCACGGCGAGCGCGAACACCGTGAAGTTCTCGGCCAGTTGCGCCGGGGCGAGGGCGACGAGCGCGAACAGCGCCAGCATGCCGACGCCGATCAGGCCGAAGCGGGCCGCCGGGGTGAGACGGGGCGGCGCGGGCTCCGCGACCGCGGGGGCGGCGGGCTGCGCGGCGGGAGCGGCCGAGACGGCCACGGGCGGCGGCGGCCAGGTGGTCTCGCCGTCGCGGACCACGGTCACCGCGCGCTGGACGGGGTCGTCGAAGTCGATGACCAACTGCCCGTCCTTGCCGGGCGTCAGCAACTTGAGCAGGTTGACCATATTGGTGCCGAACAGCTGTGACGCCTGTGCGGGCAGCCGGGACGCGAGATCGGTGAAGCCGATGATCGTGACGCCGTTGTCGGTGACCACCGTGCGGCCCGCGACGGTGCCCTCGACGTTGCCGCCCTGGACGGCCGCCATGTCGACGATGACACTGCCGGGCTTCATCGCCGCCACGTCCGCGGCGGTGAGCAGGCGCGGGGCGGGCCGCCCGGGGATCAGCGCGGTGGTGATGACGATGTCCACGTCCTTGGCCTGCTCGTGGTAGAGCTCGGCCGCGGCACGGTCGTAGTCGGCGGAGGTCGCCTTGGCGTAACCGTCGGTGCCCGCCTCCTGGGCGACGTTGACGGCGAGGTACTCGCCGCGCAACGACCTCACCTGGTCGGCGACCTCCGGCCGGGGGTCGGTCGCGCGGACGATCGCCCCCAGGCTGGAGGCGGCGCCGATGGCGGCGAGCCCTGCCACGCCGGCACCGGCCACGAGGACCTTCGCCGGGGGCACCTTGCCCGCGGCCGTCACCTGACCGGTGAAGAACCGGCTGAACACGTGGGCCGCCTCGATGACGGCCCGGTACCCGGCGATGTTCGCCATCGAGCTGAGCACGTCCATCGACTGCGCGCGCGAGATCCGCGGCACCGCGTCCAGCGCCAGCGCGGTGACCGGACGCGCCGACAGGGCCTCCAGCAGTTCCGGCCGCTGCGCCGGGGCGAGCAGGCCGACCAGGGTCGAGCCGTCGCGCAACCGGGCGATCTCCCCGGTCGACGGCGCGTTGACCTTCAGGACGACGTCGCCCGCCCAGGCGTCCCCGATCTGCGCGCCGGCCTCGGTGTAGGCCTCGTCGGTGAAGCCGGCGGCCGCGCCCGCCTCGGACTCGACGACGACCTCGTAGCCGAGCGCGAGCAGGGTGCGTACCGTTGACGGGGTCGCGGCGACGCGGGTCTCCCCGGTGGCCGACTCGGCGACCACACCGATGCGCCGCGGGGGGTGGTGCGTGGCGTCCTGTGCAGACATCTCGTGCCTCTCTCGTCGGAGGAACCGTTGACGGCGGGAAACGCGTCCAAGGGGGAGTGTCCTCCCCTTGGACGCAGGAACCTACCTGCCCCGACCCGGCGGCGGGGCGGGGCGAGGCCGTGACATGCTTCACCCGTTCGCGGCCTGTCGGAAGGGCCGGGTCACGTGCCGGGAGTGCGTCCGGCGCCGCGCGGCCCCGGACCGTCCTGCGGGCGACCACCCCCGGAGGCGGACGGTGCGGGGGAGTCGCGGGGGGAGCCGCCGACGGCGCCCCGAGGGGCCGGGCGACGCCGCCGGGAGTGGCCGGGGAGTGAACGGCGGGGCCCGGAAGGCCCGGCCGATTCGTCGGTGCCTCCCCTTCAACCTCCTTGCCCGACTCGAACGTTGGCGCCTTCACCAGCGGGCGGGGCGGGGCGGGCCGACCCGCCACCGCACCGCGTGCGGTTCACCGGGCGCCGCGTCCTCGCCGGGGTATACGCGTACGCGTCCTCGCGCGGGCCTCAGCCGGCGGGCCTCACCCGCTCGTCCTCACCCGGCCGGGCGCGCCCGCCGGACGGTCAGCATGTCCTGGGTGTGACCGATGACGAACGAGCCGTCCGGCCGGGCGAAGTGACACCGGACGTAGTCGGTCAGCTCGGCGCGGTCCGGCCGCGGGTCCATGGTGGCCAGGTCGGCCACGTTCACCATGAACTCGGCGACGTCCACCGCCTCGTCCAGGCGGTCGGCCCGGTATCGGAGGTCGAGCGTCTCCAGCGCGTACTCGTGCGCCGGCTCCCGCTCGCGCAGGCGGTCGGCCAGCGGCCGCAGGTCGTAACGGACCCCGGTGAAGTGCTCGGCCATCCGCATGCACGGGCTGTCCGGGTTCTGGAGCATCACCAACAGGGTGCCGCCGGGCGCCGCCCAGCCGAGGACCGTGCCGACCGTGCGCAGCCAGTCCTCCTCCGGCACGTAGTAGAGCACGTGCGAGAGGTGGACCAGGTCCGCCGGTCCGGGCGGCTGCGCCTCGTCGATCGGCTCCGGCAGGACCAGGGCGTCGGGACAGGCCAGGCGCAGCCTTTCGCGCATCGCGGCACTGGGCTCGACGGCCACCGTCCGTTCGAAGTGCCGCCCCAGGTGTGCGGTGGTCCGGCCCTCGCCCGCGCCCACGTCCAGCAACATCCGGCGGTGCTCCAGCCCGGCGACGACCTGGTCCAGCCGGGCGTGGGTACGGGGCTTCTCGTCGGTGCCGGCGAGGAACAGCTCGAAGGCACGACGGTAGGCGGCGCCGGAGACGTCCAGCACCCGGACGGGGCCCGGCTCCGCAGTCCCTGCCTCCATCCGGAAACCCCTTTCGACGGTGCGCCGGCTCCCGGTCCATTGCACCGGGGACCGGCGCGTACGGAGCGCAGGGACGTTCCTGCCCGCGTGTCGCGGACCGGGCGGAACCCGTCGGCGACGCCGCCGCGTGGGGTGCGGCGGCGCGCCGGACGGACGGGGCCGGGCTGCCGGGGTTGGGAGCTCAGGTGGTGATGCCGCAGTACTGCTGCTGCTTGCCGATCACCCGGAACATGCAGTCGGCGGTCTCCACCAGCCGCAGCACGGCCTCGCGGTTGCGGCTGGTCTCCCGTCCGATCACCTCGTCCGGCGGGTAGAAGCCGCTGCTGCCGTTCGGGCCCGGATACATCTCGAAGGTGTAGGCGAAGATCCGCTGCGCGCCCCACAGCCAGTCGTCGATCGCGCCGTCGGTGATGTAGAGGTCGCTGGACTGTTCGGGCGTGTAGCCGTTGGTGCCGGCCATGCTCCGGCCGAGGGTGGCGAAGGTGTTGGCCTCGTCGGCGGTCATCCCGGTGGCCGTGTCCGCGGTGGTCCAGCCGAACGGCCAGAGCACCAGCTCGCTGTACGTGTGGAAGTCGATGGCCGCGGTGATCTGCTGCTTGCCGCCCACCACCCGGGAGCGGACGAAGTCGGCGACCACCTTGGTCTCCTTGGCCGACTCGGGCGCGGGGCCCCGGTAGGTCTCGCTGGAGGTGGTGCCGGAGGAGCCGCCGCAGCAGCCCCACTTGTAGTCCCAGTTGCGGTTCAGGTCGGTGCCGACGTTGCGGCTGCCGGCGTTGGGCTGGCGGTCCTTGCGCCAGCTGCGGTAGCGGCCGGTGGCGATGTCGTACTCGCCGCCGTCCGGGTTGAGGTCGGGGATCACCCAGATCTCGCGGCTGTTGACGGCGTTGGCGATCCGGCTGTCGGTGGCGTACTTGTCGCCGAACTCGTGCAGCAGGTAGAGCGCCATCTCGACGGTGAGGTGCTCGCGCGCGTGCTGGTGGGCGGTGAACAGCACCTCGGGCTCGTTCTCGTCGGTGCCGACGTTGTCGCTGATCTTGACGGCGACGATCGGGCGGCCCTCGTAGGAGGTGCCGATCACGCGCTTGCTCATGATGTCGGGATGCGCGGCGACGACGGCGTCGATGTCGGCGGCGGCCTCGGCGTAGTTGTGGTACCCGGAGTCGGCGGGCGGGAAGTCGTACAGACCTGCGGCCGTGCTCTCCCGGCCGTCCTCGACGCCGTACCGGGGCCCCGGCAGCGCGGTGGGGGACCAGCCGAGCGCGCGCAGGCGGGCGAGTTCGGCGGGCGTGGCGGTGACCACCACCGAGTCGGGCCGGACGGCGTCGAGGGAGGCGCCGGTGGCGGCGACGGCGCTGCGTTCGGCGACCGTGCGGGGGCCGTCGAGGAGGTACTGACGGGCGGTGTCGCCCGCGGCTTCGGCCGCGGCGACGGTGTCGCCGGCGACGGGCTGGGCGGCGACCCGCGTGGTGAGCGGCGAGGCGAGTGCGAGGGCCAGCAGCACGGCGGTGACCGCGGCGGGCTTCCCTCGGCGGGGCAGTCGCATGACTGTCCTCCTGTGGGGGGTCCGTAGGGACGGAGCAGGGGAGGAACTGCGGCGCGCGCCAGCATGATGGTCCGTCAGTGTCATGAGTTCGTCAAGACGGTGGTGTCCGCCGGACACGCGGTCTTCGTCAGGGCGGCGGTGCCCGCGATCCGGCCGGCGGGGTCTCCGCCCGCGGCGCCCGGCCTGCACAGCGTGCGGCTCACCGGCGGACGGCAGTCGGACGCCTTCCACCACGACCGCTGGAGCCACGACAAGGTCGTGCACTGGACTCACGGCGTCAACCGGACGCGCTCCTGCCGGTGAAGGTGCACGTCAGGGACGGGATCATCGCCTGGGAGACGCAGGCCATCGACCACCCGCCGGTGGGGCCGGACCGCCCCGAGCACCCGGCCGGCTCCGCGGGCACGTCTCACGAGGCGGCGCGCAGCAGGTCCAGGACGGCGGTGACGGCCGGGCGGGCGGCGTGGTCGGGGTGGGTGAGGGCGTGGACCGAGCGGGTCAACCCGACGGAGGCGACCGGGCGGAGCGCGAGCCCGGGGCCGGGCCGGTGGGCGAGGGCGGCGAGCTCGGGCACCAGGGCGACACCGAGGCCCCGGGCGACCAGGTGCAGGACGAGCTGGTAGTCGTCGACCGCGTGGCCGAGGCGGGGCGCGAAGCCGGCGACCGCGCAGGCACGGCGGAGCAGGGTGGTGCTGCCCTCCTCCCGCGAGCCGACGATCCAGGGCTCGTCGGCCAGCCGGTGCAGGTCGACGGCGGTGTCGGGCGGACCGGCGCACGGGTGGTCGGCGGGGAGCGCGAGCAGGACGGGTTCGACGGCCAGCGGGTGCGCGGCGAACCCCTCCTCCGGCGGCGCCGGGGTGAGGTTGTACCGGTAGCGGACGGCCAGGTCGCAGCGCCGGGCGCGCAGCGCGTCCAGGGCCTCCGGCGGCTCCGACTCCACGAGTGAGATCCGCAGCTCGGGGTGGCGTTCGCGGGCGGCGGCCATCGCCGGGACGACCCGGACGGTGGCGAAGGTGGAGAAGCAGGCGAGCGTGACCGGCCCGCGGGGGGTGCCGGCCGCCAGGAGGTCCCGCTCGGCGGCGTCCAGCGCCGCCAGGACGACCCGCGCGTGCGCGACCAGCCGCCACCCCTCGGGGGTGAGCCGGACCCGCCGGCCGACCCGCTCCAGCAACCGCACCCCCGCCTCCCGCTCCAGGGCCGCGAGTTGCTGGGAGACGGCGGAGGAGGTGTAGCCGCAGGCGGCGGCGACCGCCGTCATGGTCTCGCGGTCGGCGAGTTCACGCAGCAGCATCAGCCGGACCGGGTCCAACATCCAGTGTTCCTTACAGGTCTGTGAAGCAATCCGTGGTGGACCTTAGCGATCACGGTCCGCCATGCTGCCGGTACCCCCCGGGTGCACCCCTGCGCGCATCCGCCTCGTCCGTCCCGAACGACCCAGGAGAACACGGTGGCCGACAGGCTTCTGATCGAGCAGTACGCGGCGGCGGCATGGCCCGCGGGCGAGGCGAGCGCGGCGGCCGGCTGGCTGCTGCGGCACACGCCGGGCGTGCCGCGCCGACGGTCGAACTCGGCGCTGCCGCTGGTTCCCGGGGCGGTGCTGCTGGCCGGCCTGCCGTGGGTGGAGGAGTACTACCGGGAGCGCGGCCTGCCGGTGGTCGTCCAGGTGGCGCCCGCCGAGGAGCACACGGAGCTGGACGCCGCGCTGGCCGGGCGCGGCTACCGGCGGGAGGCGCCGACCCTGGTGCGGACCGCGCCCGCAGCGACCGTGATCGCCCGTTCCCGCCCGTCGGCGCCGCTCGCGGTGACCGTCGCCGAGGAGGCCACCCGGCACTGGCTGGACGGCTACGTGGCCCTGGACGGCGGCGGGGGCGGCCGGGCGGCCGCCGACGGCGTACTCGCCCGGATCCCCGGTCGGGCCGCCTACCTGAGCGTCGAACGCGACGGCGCGGTCGTGGGTATCGGCCTCTTCGTGGCGGCGTCGGACCCCGCCTACGCCGGGGTGTTCTGCATGGCCACCCACCCTGACCACCGGCGCGGGGGCATCGCCACCGCCGTCCTGCACGTCGGCGCCCGCTGGGCCGCGGCCAGGGGGGCGGAGCGGCTCTACCTCCAGGTGATGGCGGACGAGGAGCACGCGCCCGCCCGGCGGCTGTACGAGCGGGTCGGGTTCCAGGGCTCGCACGGCTACCACTACCGTTCCCTGTCAAGTTCCGCGTGTTGAGGTCTCAATCGTGGGCTGGGGGCTGTTCCAGCTGGCGAGGAGGTCGAGGGTCTCGGCGTCGCGGCCGCCTGGCGGGACAGCGCAGAGGATGAGGTAGAGGCCGTCGTCGGCGGTGAGCCGGGTGGTCTCGTAGGTGAAGGTGAGGTCGCCGACGAGGGGGTGGTGGATGCGTTTCGCGCCGGCGCGGTGGTGGCGGACGTCGTGGCGGGCCCAGCGCCCGCGGAAGGGGTCGCCGCCGCGGGTGGAGAGCTCGCCGATCAGGTCGGACAGGGCCTTGTCGTAGGGGTTGCGGCCGGCCTCGGCGCGCAGGGTGGCGACGTTCTGGTCGGCGACGGCGTCCCAGTCGGGGTAGAACGCGGTGGCGGCCGGGTCGAGGAAGGTGAAGCGGGCGGCGTTCGCCGGGCGGGCGGGGCTGTCGAATACCGGGGCGAACAGGGCGTGGGCGAGGGTGTTGCCGGCGAGGAGGTCGAGGCGGGTCGAGGCGGGCGTTGCGGATGTAGGCGGGGACGCCGCTGATCGCCTCGACGAGGTTGCGCAGGCCGGGGCGGACGGGCTGCCGGGCGGGCCTGGCGGGTGCTGCCGCGGCCGCGGCTGCGTTGGCGGCGCGGACGAGGTCGAAGAGGTGGGCGCGTTCGGCGTCGTCAAGCAGGAGGGCGCGGGCGATGGCGTCGAGGACGGCGTCGGTGGCTCCGCCGGCGTCGCCGCGTTCGAGCCGGGTGTAGTACGGGACGCTGACGCCGGCGAGCTGGGCGACCTCCTCGCGGCGCAGGCCCGGGACGCGGCGAGCCCCGGAGAGCGGGGAGAGGGTGAGGCCGGCCTGCTCGGGGGTGACGCGGGCCCGGCGGGTGGTGAGGAAGTCGCGGATCTCGGTGCGTCGGTCCATGCCCCCGACCCTACGGCCGGCCACCTCGTGGGCGCACGGGCGTAGGGGTCCCTGTCAGGGTCTGCTTCGCGCCCCCGTTGGTGCCTGCAGTGCGGTTGTCTGGAGGGCATGTTCGATCCGTCCGCCCGAGGAGACCTCCGACGCCGTCCGCCTCACCGACGACCGGTTCGGCAGGCAACCTTCGCCGCGCTCTCGAAAACGGCCTCACCCCCGGCGAACCCGCCGAGGCAATCACGCACCTGGCCTTCTACGCCGGCCGACCCGCCGACATGAGCGCCACCGGCGTCCTGGCCCAGGTCGCCGAACCCACCGGCCGATCCATCATCCCTTGACCACGTCCTTCCAGGAGAGTCCCGTGCAGCACGTCACCCTGAACAACGGCGTCCGGATGCCGATCCTCGGCTTCCGGCGTCTACCAGATCCCCGCCGACCAGACCGAGCGGGCCGTCACTGACGCCCTCGCCGCCGGCTACCGGCTGATCGACACCGCGGCCGCCTACGGCAACGAGGAAGCCGTCGGCCACGCCATCAAGAACAGCGGCATCCCCCGCGAGGACCTGTTCGTCACCACCAAACTCTGGGTCCAGGACGCCCCCGCACGGGACAACACCCGCCGCGCCCTGCGGACCTCCCTGGCCAAGCTCGGCCTGGACCACGTCGACCTGTACCTGATGCACCAGCCCTTCGGCGACGTCTACGGCCAGTGGCGCGCGATGGAGGCCGCCCACCGCGAGGGCCTGGCCAAAGCGATCGGCGTCGCCAACTTCTACCCCGACCGCCTGTTGGACCTGGTCCTCAACAACGAGATCACCCCGCAGGTCAACCAGATCGAGACCCACCCCTTCTTCCAGCGCGACCCCGACCACGAGCTCATGCGCAAGCACCGGGTCCAGCACCAGGCGTGGGGCGGCTTCGCCGAAGGCAGGAACGACCTCTTCACCCCCCCCGTCCTCAGCGAGATCGGCGAGGCGCACGGCAAGTCCGTGGCCCAGGTCGTGCTTCGCTGGCTGATCCAGCGCGACATCGTCACCATCCCCAAGTCGGTCAACCCCGACCGGATGGCGCAGAACATCGACGTCTTCGACTTCGAGCTCACCGAGGAGCAGATGGCCGCCGTCGCCCCCCTCGACACCGGCAGGACGCTGTTCTTCGACCACCACGACCCCGAGATGGTCGCTTGGCTCAGCAAGCGCCGCCTGGACAGCTGAACCGCAGCGGGAACGCCCGCCACACGCCGGCCCGGACGGCCCCGGCACCCGAGCACCGGGGCGTCCGCCAACACCGGCCTGCGGCTCGGACAAGTCCCGCCAACCGGGAAGAGCGACCTCTCCCACCTCCTGCCGCACGGCATCCGTTGGCGCCCGGAACACCCGACAACCCATGGGCCGGCGCACCCTTCGCGATCAGTTTCAACATGCCGATCCAGGAGGGAGCCCCAGGATCACCGGGTGACGATGCGTCACACCGGGGGATCCCGCCCGCCGGGTGCACGGCGGCGCGCGATAGCGTCGCGGATGTCGTCCGTGCCGTCGGGGCCGGATGTCCGGTCCGTCCGGTTGTTCGTCCGGTCCCGTCCCGTCCTGTAGGAGGCTCCCGTGCCGCAGATCCTGATCGACCACTCGCCGGAACTCGACTTCGACCAGGCGGGCCTCGCCGCGGAGGTCCACCAGCTCATCACCGAGGTGATCGACACCAAGGTGGCGGACTGCAAGACCCTGTTCCGCCCGGCCGCGCGGTACGCGGTCGGCGACGGGAGCACGGGTGAGGCCCTGGTGCTGGCGCAGATCAAGATCCTGGCCGGCCGCACCACCGAGCAGCGGGCCGAACTGACCGCCCGGGTGCTCGCGGTCCTCCAGTCCCGCATCGCCGTCCCGGCGGCGATCTGTGTCGAGGTCACCGAACTCGACCGCGACACCTACCGCTTCGTCCACCACGCCGGCCGGTAGCCGGCCCTGACGCCTCCGCCGGTGGCCGGGCCGTCGCGCGCGGGGCGTGACCCAGCGCCTGCGGCGGCGCCGGCCCTTCCCGCGCAAGGTCCTCGACGCGGGAGGGGCCGGGCGTCGGCGCGGTGCTGTCCGGCCGGAGTCGGGCCGGGGTGAGGACCGGGGACGGGGCCGGAGTCGGGGCAAGGGCCGGCGCCGGGGTCAGAGGCGGAAGACGCGGGTCTCGCCGGGTGCCACGGTGGCCGACCTGCCCCGGAGGCGGACCCGGACGGGTTCCTGTCGGCTCTCCCGGAGGCTCACCGTCACCTCCCGGTGGCCCGTGGTGACGACGATGCCCCAGTGGCCGCGGTAGCGCAGTTCCAGTTCCAACCTCCGCAGGGCGGAGGGGAGATGGGGGTCGAGCCAGATCGCGTCCTCGCGGATCTCCAGCCCGGTGTAGCAGCGCTGGAGCAGGTCGACCGCGCCGGCCATCGCGCCGAGGTGGACGCCCTCCGAGGTGGTCCCGTGCCGGCCGTCCTGGAGGTCGGCCACCAGCGCGTCGCGGAAGTACCGCCAGGAGGCCCGGCGGTCGGAGCGGGTGAGCACCCAGGCGTGCACCACCGAGCTGAGCGAGGAGCCGTGCACGGTGCGCTTCAGGTAGTACGTGGTGGTGCGGCGCTGGAGTTCGTGCCGGGCGGGGTAGCCGAGCCGCCGGAGCAGGGCGCGGACCTCGCGGGCGGAGAACAGGTACCAGAGCATCAGCGCGTCCGCCTGTTTCGACGCCCGGTACCGGTTGACGGTGTCGCCCTCGGCCTCCAGGAGCCGGTCGAGCCGGCGCAGGTCGGGGTAGCGGCGGCGGTAGGCCGCCCAGTCGAGCTCGGCGAGCCGTTCGTACCCCTCGAACTGGCTGACCACCCCGCTGTGGAACGGCACGTGCAGGCGCCGCCCGACCTCCTGCCAGCGGCCGAGCTCGGTGTCGTCGAGCGCCAGGCGTTCCAGTAGCTCGTCGCGCCGGTACCCGGGCAGGACGCCGAGGGTGTCGAAGGCGCGCGCCAGCACCCAGGAGGCCAGGACGTTCGTGTAGGCGTTGTCGTCCAGCCCCGGCCCGGTGGCCCACGGGTAGGCGTCGTGGTACTCGTCGGGACCGAGCACTCCCCGGATCGACCACCGTTCCCGGGCGGGGTCGTAGGAGGCTGCGGAGGCCCAGAACCGGGCGATCTCCAGCAGCATCTCGGCACCCGCACCGGCGAGGAAGTCCAGGTCGTTCGTGGCCTGGTAGTACTGCCAGATGTTGTAGGCGACGGCCGAGCCGACATGCCGCTGGAGGTGGGTGTGGTCGGGGAGCCAGCGCCCCGAGAGCGGGTTGAGGTGCAGCAGCTGGGACTCCTCGCGGCCGTCGCTCCCGCTCTGCCACGGGTACATGGCGCCGCGCAGTCCGGCGTCGCGGGCGGCCTGCCGGGCCGCCTCCAGACGGCGGTGGCGGTAGCGCAGCACGGCCCGGGCGAGCTCGGGGAACCGCAGGTTGAGCACCTGGAGGACGAACAGCTCGTCCCAGAACACGTGGCCGCGGTAGGCCTCGCCGTGCAGGCCGCGGGCCGGTACGCCCACGTCCAGATCGGCCGAGTGCTCCGAGTAGGCCTGGAGCAGGTGGAACAGGTTGAGGTGCAGGGGGCCGGCGCCGTCGAAGTCCGCCTCGATCCGGCAGCGGTGCCACAACTCGCCCCAGCGGATCCCGTGTTCGTCCAGCAGCCGGTCGAATCCGGGCGCCTGTGCGGCCAGCAGCCGGGAGGAGCGCAGGGGCGTCCCGGTCGCCGGGTCGTGGGAGGTGTGGACCGCCACGGTCTTCTCGACGGTCACCGGCCGGCCCGGTTCGGCGACGGCCGTGACGGTCTGTGCCGCCCGGCCCGGCCCGAGTTCCTGCACGGTCGGCAGGGGTCCTCCGGCACCGCGCACGCGGGTGCGGGCGGCGAGCGCGATGCGCAGCGGCGAGCCGGCGGCGGCGACCTCCAGCCAGATCAGGCCGTCCTCGTCCGCACCCTCGCCGGCCGGTACGAGGTGGCTGCCGGTGAGGGCCCGGTAGCGGGTGACGCCGGTGTTGGCGACGGCGCCGTCCAGCGCCGAGCGGATCTCGACCGGCCCGGACCAGTTCTCGGGCGTGATGGTGCTCTCCAGGGCGGCCAGGTGGGGCCGTGCCTGGCTGGCCAGGCGGCGCTGGACCAGCCGGGTCCGTCGTCCCG
The DNA here is from genome assembly GCF_017813315.1 of Kitasatospora sp. RG8. NCBI lineage: Bacteria > Bacillati > Actinomycetota > Actinomycetes > Kitasatosporales > Streptomycetaceae > Kitasatospora > Kitasatospora sp. RG8. The sequence continues at coordinate 12,093 of NZ_JAGIYX010000037.1, read as the reverse complement.
CGGTGTCCACGACCAGGGCGCGCCTGGTCAGGACGCCCCGCCGCAGGTCCAGTTCGACGCTCTGCTCGGCCGGCGGTCCGGTGAACCAGTCGCCACCGGCGGGGCGGAAGGTCAGCGGCAGCCAGTTCGGACAGTTGACCAGGTCCTCGTTGGTGACCACCCGGCCCGCGACCGTCGAGGACGCGCGGTCGTAGCAGCCCGCCAGGTACGTGCCGGGGTAGTGGACACCGTCCGCGACGGACTCGGGGGCGGCGCCGCGCGTGACCAGATAACCGTTGCCCACCGCGCAGAGCGCCTCCCGCAGACCCTCCTCGGCGGGGTCGAAGCCCTCGTAACGGAGGGTCCACGGGTCCGGCATCGCCGGGTGCGCGGGCCCGGACCGGGTGGATGTGTCCGCTGCCACGAGGCCACCTCCGCGTTGCCGTCCTGCTCCCAGTCTGCGCAACGCGCCGCCGGGGCGCTCAGCGGCCGTGGTCCGTCGGCTGCCGTCCGGGCCAGGGCGGCCAGGGCGGCCGGGGCGGCCCTCCAGGCCGGACCTGCCGGGCCGGGCCGGGTCGTCCGTCCGGTGGGGCCCTGTGGCCGGGCCCGGCCGTCCGCCCGCTGGGACCCTGCGCCCGGTGGGACCCTGCGCCCGGTGGCCCGGTGGCCCGGTGCGGGGGCCGGTCGGCCCTACCCGGGGTGGGCGCAGGGGAGCAGGCTGGAGGGCGCAGAACCGGGTGCCGAGGAGAGCCGACATGTCGATCGCCCACTTTCACCGGACCACCGCCGAGGCGCTGCTCGCGGACGGCACGACCGTCGTGATCCGCCCGCTCGGCCCGCAGGACCGCGAGGCCGTCCTGGACCTGCACGCCAACCGGATGTCCGACGAGAGCCGGCGGCTGCGCTTCTTCGGCGTCAGCCGCAACGCGCCGCGGCTCGCCGCGGACCGGCTCTGCGGGGAACCGGGGGAGCGGCTGCTCTCCCTGGGCGCGTGGGCGGGTGAGGAGCTGATCGGCGAGGCCGACTGCGAGATCCCCGAGGACCGTCCGCAGACCGGCGAGCTGGCGCTGGTGGTCGCCGACCGGTGGCAACGACGGGGCGCCGCGACGCTCCTGCTGGAACACCTGATACACGCGGCACGTGGCCGGGGCGTGCGTGTCTTCGAGGCCGACACCCTGGCCGGCAACCGTGGCGTCCACAAGGTCTTCGCCGGTCTCGGCCTGCCCGTGCACCGGCGGCTCGACCGGGGCGAGATCCGGGTGCGGGTGCCCCTCGACGAATCGGACGAGCACTACCGCGCGGCGGTCGACGAACGCGGCCGCCGCGCCGACGTCGCCAGCCTCGGCGCACTGCTGCGGCCGGGGTCGGTCGCGGTGGTCGGCGTCTCCCGCAGGGCGGGTTCGGTCGGCAGGACGGTGCTCGCGAAGATCCGGCAGGGCGGGTTCCCCGGGCCCGTGATGGCGGTGAACCCGCGGGCCGGGTCGATCGACGGCGAGCCCGTGTACCCGTCGGTGGGCGCGCTGCCGGCCGTGCCGGACCTCGCGGTGCTGGCCGTGCCGGCGCCGGCGGTGGCGGGCGTGGCCGAGGAGTGCGGACGGGCCGGTGTCCGGGCCCTGGTGGTGCTCGCGTCGGGCCTCGGGTCCGAGGATGCGCGGCGGTTGGTGCACGCCTGCCGTGAGCACAGCATGCGCCTGGTCGGGCCGAACAGCCTCGGTATCGCGCAGACCGATCCCGCCGTCCGGCTGGACGCCGAATTCGGCGGGGCCTTCCCGCTTCCCGGCACCGCGGGGGTGGCGGTGCAGAGCGGTGGCGTCGGGATCGCCCTCCTGAAGCGGCTGGCCTGGCTGGGCATCGGGGTGTCGAGCTTCGTGTCGCTCGGCGACAAGTACGACGTCAGCGGCAACGACCTGCTCCAGTGGTGGGAGGGGGACGGCCGCACCGATCTCGCCCTGCTGCACCTGGAGTCCTTCGGCGGCCCGCGCGCCTTCGCCCGGACCGCCCGCCGGGTCACCCGCAGGCTGCCGGTGCTGACCGTCGACGCCGGGCGCTCGGCCGCCGGGCGCCGGGGTGCGGCCTCGCACACCGCGGCGGCGGCCACCCCCACGGTGGTCCGCGAGGCGCTGTTCCGTCAGGCCGGGATCACCGCGACCCGCAGCATCGGCGAACTCGTGGACACGGCGGCGCTGTTGCACGCGCAGCCGCTGCCGGATCCGCGCGGCGCGGTCGCGGTGGTGTCCAACGCCGGCGGCATCGGCATCCTGGCCGCCGACGCGCTCGCGGACGCCGGGCTGATCCTCCCCGAACTGTCGGGCGAGCTGGAGGAGTTGCTCCCCGAGGGGGCCGCCGCCCGGAACCCCGTCGACACCACGGCCGCCGTCGGCCCCGCCAAACTCGCCCGGCTCCTGGAGAAGGTGGAACAGAGCCGGGCCGTGGACGCCCTGCTGGTCTGCCTGGTGCCGACCGCGCTCGCCACCGACGCCGCTCACGACCCCGTCCGCGCCCTGCTGGACGGCCCGGCCCGGCGCCGCATCCCGATCGCGGCCGTCCTGCCCGACCAGGAGGTCCCCGTCCGCCATCTGACCTGCGCCGACGGCAACCGGCTGCCCGTGTACTCGGACACGGTCGCCGCCGCCCGGGCCCTCGCCCACGCCCGGGACCGCGCCCGCTGGCTGGCCGAGCCCGTCAGTGAGGACGCCGACGCCCCGGGCTGCGACCTCAGGACCGCCCGCAGCCTGGTGGCCGGCTTCCTCGCGGCCAATCCCGCCGGCGGCTGGCTCGACCCGGTGGGCACCGCCGATCTCCTCGAAAGCCACGGCCTTCCGCTGACCACCTCGGTCTGGGCGCGGGACGAGCGCACCGCCGTCATCGCCGCCCGGGCGATGTGCCGCCTCGGGCACGAGGGCGCGGTGGCGTTGAAGGCGTACTGGCCGGGCCAGGTCCACAAGAGTGCGGCGGGCGCGGTCCGGACCGGCCTCCGGACGGAATCCGAAGTCCGTTCCGCCTACCGCGAGTTCGAGGAGTCCTTCGGGGCGGAGCTGGCCGGCGCGGTGGTGCAGCCGATGGCCGCACCCGGCGTCGAACTGCTGGCGGGCGTCGTCCAGGACCGCGTCTTCGGCCCCCTCGTGCTCCTCGGCATCGGCGGCACCGCCACCGAGGTGCTGGACGACCGCGTCGCCCGCCTCGCCCCGCTCACCGAACGGGACCTCACCACCATGGTCGCCGACCTGCGCGGCGCACCGCTGCTGTCCGGGTACCCGGGGGCGCCCGGGGTCGACCTCCCCGCGGTGCGGTCGGTACTCGCCCGGCTCTCCCGGCTGGCCGCCGACGTCCCGGAACTCGTCGAGGCCGACCTCAACCCCGTCATCGCCCGGCCCGACGGGGCCGTCTGCGTGGACGCCAGGGTCAGGCTGGAGCCCCGCCCCTCCTACGACCCGTACCTGCGACGGCTCCGCCGCCCGGCGGCCGCCGAGGAGGGGTGACCGAGGAGGGGTGACCGACGCGTTGGTACGGAGTTCTCAACCGGCCCGTTGACTGCCCGGAGCCACAGGGGGCTGCGGTACGGGCTTCTTGACGGACGGTCGGCTGTCGTGTTCCCCGAGGGACGTCAGGCGGCTGCGGCTGCGGCTGTGGCGTCGAGCGAGGCGGTGAAGGCGGCGGCATCGGTCTCGCCGCCGAAGTGGTGGATCACGTGCTCGCGGACGTGGTCCTGCTGGGCGCGGTTGAAGGCCGCACAGGCGTCGTGGATGACGTGCGCGGTGTAGCCGCGGTCGTGGGCCTCGCGCAGGGTGGACTCGACGCACACGTGGGTGGCGAAGCCCGCCAGGTACAGGTCGGTGACGCCGAGCCGGCGCAGGATCAGGTCGAGGTCGGAGGAACCGGCGAAGGCACTGGCGCCCGCGCGTCCGCGTACGACCGGTTCGCCGGGGGCGGGCCGGAAGGCCTCGGCGAACTCGGCGCCGGCGCTGCCGCGGATCCAGGTGCCGGCCCGGGGGATCACCGCGCGCAGGCCGAGCCGCGCCGGGGTCCAGCCCTCGAGTTCCGGAGCGCCCGGGGTGAGGACGAGCGGCACGTGCACGACGGGGACGCCGTGCGCACGGGCGGCGGCCAGCGCGGCGGCCGCGCCGCCGACCGCGGTGTCGAGCAGGTCGCGGTCCTCGACGAGGTGGTTGAGCCGGCCGTGCTCGGGGTCGAGCCACTCGCGCTGGAACTCGATCAGGACGAGGGCGGCGTTCGGGCGCGCGGGGGTGGCGGTCATGGTCTGGCTCCTTGGTCGGTGCAATTCCAACTGACGAGTTGGATGGTAGTGCGACCAGGCCCCCATTTCCAACTGCCCGGTTGGAAATGGGGTTGAAGAAGGGTCAGAGCGCCAGCCTGCGCACCAGGTCCACGACGGCGGCCCGCCGCGCGGCCGGGTCCTCGCCGACCGCCCCGCCCAGGATCATCCGGGCGAGCTGCGGTGCGGCGAACTGCCAGCCGGCGAGCGCGACGACGGCGTACAACAGCTCCGCGGGCGGGAGCTGCGCCCCGACCCCCGCCCCGCCGTCCGGCTCCCGGCGGGCGCGGGAGACCGCGGCGACCTTCTCGGCGTAGTAGGCGGCCCGCCGCTCCTCACCCGCCACCGGAGCGGCGGCGTCGCCGCACAGGGCCTCCCACTGCAGCAGGCGCAGCAGGTGCGGATGGGCGAGGTGGTAGTCGAACACCCGGCCGGCGTACTCCGGAAGGTCCACGGCCCGCCCGTCCGCCCCCTCCATCGGCACGGCGCCGGCGAGCTGCTCCAGCTCACGCTCGACCACGGCGGCGAACAGTTGCCGTTTCCCACCGAAGTAGGGGTAGATCCGCTCCTTGTTGACCCCGGCCGAGGCCGCGATCCGGTCGATCCGCGCGCCCTCGGGCCCGTGCGCGGCGAACTCCTCCACGGCGGCGTCGAGGAGCAGTCTCTTGGTCTTCGCGGTGTCCCATGCCATGCGCCCAGCATACGAAGCCGCCAACCCGCCGGTTGGCGATCGGGCTCCACCCCCGGTGCACAGGTGCCGGCGATCGGGTGCCGCCCTTGGTGGGCAGGTGTACGTGTGGTGCGCAGGTGCACGTGGCCCGCCTGCGGGTTCTCGGGGCACGGGTGCGCGCGGCCCGCCCGCGGGGCCCTGCGACGATGGGCCGTCGACACACCGAGCGGGGGTCCCATGGAGCTACGACAGCTTCGCTGCTTCGTCGCCGTCGCCGAGGAGCTGCACTTCGGCCGGGCGGCCGAGCGGCTGCTGCTGGGCCAGCCCGCGGTGAGCCAGCAGGTGCGGCGCCTGGAACGGGAGTTGAAGGTAGAACTGTTCGACCGGTCACCCCGGTACGTGCGGCTGACGCCAGCCGGCGAGCGCTTCCTTCCGGCGGCCAGGAACGTGCTGGCTGCCGAGGCCGCCGCCCGGGCCGTTGCCGCCGGTCTCGCCTCGCCCGGCACGCTCCGGCTCGGAACCGTCACCGGCCTCGGCGAACGCCTCGACGCCATCCTGGACGCGTACCAGCAGCACGCCCCCGGCACCCGCGTCGAGCTGCACTCCGCCCCGGTCGGGGACCGGCTCGCCCGGCTCGCGGACGGGCGGCTGGACGCCGCCTTCGTCCGGGGCGCGATCCCGGAGTCCGACCCCGCTCTGCGCTTCCTGCCGGTCTGGCAGGACGAGTTGGTCCTCGCCCTGCCCGCGCGGCACCCGCAGGCCGTGCACCCCGTGATCGACCTGTCCGAGCTCGCCGGGCTTCCACTCCGGCTCACCGAGCGGTCGAACCATCCCGCCCTGGTCGACCTCGTCATGTCCGCCTGCCAGGAGGCCGGCTTCCGCCCCGTCCTCGGCCCGTCCACCGGCTCCCTCCAGGACACCCTGGCCGCCATCGGCACGGGCGCGCCGATGTGGACGGTGGTCTACGCCGCGAACGCGCGGACGGCGAGCACCCGCCGGATCGTCTTCCGTTCGCCCCGCAGACCGCTGGCGCTGCCGACGGCGCTCGCCGTGCGCCGCGCCGACCCGGTCCCGCGGCTGCTCCTGGACGCCTGCCGGACCGAGCCCGTGAGCTGGGACGATCAGGATTCGTGATCGCTGCCAGCCGAAATCGGGTCTGGGTGCGCGGCCCGCGATCCGGTGGACTGGTTCCCGGCGGGAGGAATCCCGCAGGAGACGTCCCAACCGAGGACCGAGGACCGAGGAGCCGAAGATGCCCGTCGTCACCATCCAGCAGGGCCCGCGCAAGGTCGAGCAGAAGCGCGAGCTGGTCAAGAAGATCACCGAGGCGTTCGTGGAGGCCCTGGAGGTCCCGGCGGAGAGCGTCTTCGTCTGGATCCAGGAGTACCAGGGCGAGGACTGGGCCCACGCCGGCAAGCTCACCGCCGACAAGTAACCACCCGCCGCCCCACCCCGAGGAGTCTCGATGACCGACACCCCGACCAGCCCCGCCCCTGGCACCGTCCTGGTGCTGGTGGACCTCCAGCAGTGGATCGTCGACCGCCCCGCCACGCCGCTGACCGGCGCGGCCGTGGTCCGCTCCGCCGCCCGGTTGAAGACCGCCTTCGAAGCCGCCGGACTGCCGGTGGTCCTGGTCCGCCACGCCCGGACGGACGGCAGCGACGGAGGCCCCGACTCCCACGTCAACCGCTTCGCCGCCGATGTGGACACCCGCCCCGGCAACGAGGTGGTCACCAAGTACGGCATCGACGCCTTCGCGGGCACCGACCTCGCCGACCGGCTGCGCCGCCTCGGCGCCACCTCCCTCGTCGTCGCGGGAATCGCCACCGAGTACGGCGTCGGCGAGACCGTCCGCACCGCCGTGGCCCTCGGCCACCCCACCACCGTGGTCGAGGACGCCGTCACCGCCCTCTCCGCCGCCGGCCACGTCGCCGCCCTGCAGGCGTTCCGCGCCCTGGGCGTCATCGTCACCGGCACCGACGACCTCCTCGCCGACGCCCTCCTCGCCGACGGGGTCACGGGCGGGGCCACGCGCAGTCTCACGGGCGGGGCCACCGGGGCTACCCGCAAGTAATCAGTTCCGCAGGAACTCTGGACAGCGGGGCTGGGGTGGTCCACGATTCACCACCATGATCCCTGCCCCGGTCCCGCGGGACTCCGTGCACCCCGCGCTCCTCGACGCCGTCCTCGGCGTGGCCGAGGACATCGCGGCACTGCTCCGCGACCGTCCCGACACCGGCCGGCCGATCCCCGGAGCACAGTGGACCGTGGGCGAGGCGGCCGCCCATCTCGCTCTGGCCAACGAACTGATGGCCGCACTGGCCGCGGGCGAGCAAAGGACCTACGGCGACGGGACGCCGGACAGCCTGGCCGCGGCCAACGCGGCGTCCCTCGCCGCCTTTCCCGAGCGAGACGCGACGGTCCTCGCCGAGGAGGTCGTCCGGCACGCCCGCGTCTTCACCGAGGCCTGCGCCGAGCGGCCGGCGTCGGCCCCGGTGCTGACCCCGCTCGGACCGATGGACCTCGCCACGCTGGCCTCGTACCTGCTCACCCACATGCTCGGCCACGGGTACGACCTGGCCGTCGCGCTGCGGCGGCCGCACATGGTCGACCGCGACCGGGTGGCACTGACCCTTCCGTTCCTGACGACCGCCATGCCGTGGGTGGTCGACGCCCGTTCGGCCGCCGGTCACACCGCCCGCTACGGCCTGCGGGTACGCGGCGGTGCCCGCTTCACGGTGACCTTCCGCGACGGCGTGGCCGAGGTCTCCCCGGGCCTCGCGGACCGGCTCGACTGCACGATCCTCACCGAGCCGGTGGCCTTCCTGCTGCTCGCCCTCGGCCGGTGCAACCCGACCGCCGTGCTGGCCCGCGGCAAGGTCCTCGCCTGGGGCCGCAAGCCCTGGCTCGCTCTGGGGTTCCCCCTGCTCTTCAAAGCCCCCTGAAGCCTGCTGGCGACCTGCGAGGCCCTGCGAACCCCTTGAGTTCAGCACCACTTCAGTACCTCGACCGTCAGCCGCGAGGTCCGGCGCGACCGCACGGTGCTGCTGCTGAACGGCGGCCGGGGTCAGCGTGCCACGGCCGGCTCCGGCGCGCCGAGCACTCGCTCGGCGGTCGTCGTCACCCACATCGGGAGCTCCGTGACCGGTACGGCCGCCGAAGCGGGGACGTCCGGGCGGATCGCCCCCTCCGGGAAGAAGCCCACCCGGCACCGCCGGCAGAGCCAGGCCGCCTGCCAGACCTTGTGGCGCCGTTCCCAGGCCGCCCGCTGCGCCGTGACCCCGGCCTCGGCCGTCCGGACCCGCCGCTGCTTCGTCGCCAGCTGCACGACCAGCCCCACCAGTGCCGCGAGCACCGGCACAGCGACCGCCCCCAGGTAGTAGCCCGCGCTGTAACCGGGATCGGCGCCCTCCACATCCTGACCACCCGTCGCCATCCCCATCAGCCCGACGACGGCGAACAGCCCCGCCGCGGCGTAGATCACGGTGGCGGCCCCGCTGCGCTTGACCGCCGCCGGCCCCGGCGCGGGCGGCGGCGAGAGCAGACTGCGCGCCGCCTCGTCGAGCGGGCCGGCGGTGTCGGCCAAGGCGTGCGGCACGCCCACAGCCTGGTCGGATTCGGCGCACTGGGGGCAGGTGGCACTCATCGGTCGGTCTCGCTCCCGCTTCGGATGTCGTACACGGACGGTGTGACAGCGCATTAGAGCATGGACATCTGACCGTCCGGTATGGATTTCGAGGAACGGACCGCCCCGCAGCCCGCCACCGGGGCCTGCCGGGCAGGTCACCAAGGCATCGCCGCGCTGCGCTGTGCCGCGTCCGCACCGGGCCAACCGGATGCGACAGCGCCGGCCGAGGTGGGGTTCTCGGGGCGTTCGTCAGGTCGGTGGTCGGGGCCGTTCACGGTGACCTGGTGGCCGGTGTTGACCAGCCGATCCGGACTTCTCAATGCCCCTTGTCAACGCGACGGGTGCCGCTGACTAGGCTTCGACCATGTCGAGTCAACACGGGGCGGCAGGTTCCGCTGATGGCCAGCTGTCGATCATCGAGAACCTGATTGACTTGCCGTTCCCTCGCCAAGACGAGAACCCGGGGAGGGAAGGCGGTTGGAGCGGGCCCGGCTATCACCTGGCCGTGCTCCGGGAGAGCCAGGATTTCTGGGACGACCGGAGCGAGGAGGTCGTCGAGGCGGCCGAGCAAGAGCTGGAGGTCGACCTCGTCGTGCTGACTGCGACTTTGACCGGTCGATGGGGCAGTCCGACGTCGGTGGACCTGTGGCCGTACCTCGGCTTCGACCATCCGGACCCCGACTACACGGCGCCCGAGCCGCTCGTCTTCCTGAGCAACGTCGCCGGCAGTATGCAGGTATGGCAGCTGCCGTCCACCGGCCGTTGGCTCGCGTTGACCATCGGCCAGGCCGATCCGGAGTTCCCGTTCCAACTGCTTGCCGCTGTTGGTGAGGCGGCTTCGCTCCGCGATGGCACCGGTGGTCATGGCAGGTGAGTTCGTCAGCCGCTTTCACGAAGCACGGTGCCGGCGCCGCACGGTGCCGGCTCGCGTTCAGCCGCACTGGATCGCCGGATCGTTGGCGGGGCGGCTTGGCCCGCGCATGCGCGACTCGGCGGTGACCGACCGCTGGACGTGGCTGGTGATCGCAGCGCACACTCAGCTCCGCCTCGCCTCGCCCCGCCGCCGGTCGCCGGCCTCCCGCCGGCCCTGGGAGCGACCGGCGGAACCGAACAAGCTCACCCCCGCCCGGGTGCGACGTGGGGTCAGGAACTCCCACACGAAAGCCCTCTCACCAGCGCGTGCAAACCGAAGCCCACCCGTCGCGGGCCCGGCCGACCGCCCGGCTCGAAGAACCAGCGGCCCGCGCCCACGACGAGGTGGGCAGAGTCCTCGCCACCGGAGAGGCATTACACCGGCCCGCCCATCACCAGAAGGCCACCAAACCACGACGAACCGTATCAATGGATGACCCACAAGAGGCTGTGTCTAATCCCCCTGTCTGGTTGGCAAGTTGAGGCCTGAGTCGCATCACGCCGAGCAGCGTTCGACAGCTTCGGTTCAAGCACGGTGCAGCGAAGCCGGCAGTTTTCTTCATGCATGGATGCGCCTGGCATCTCCGGGTAGGAGCATGAATACACCTGTTCGGCGAACGGCTCCAGCTGATCGATACCAGCTGGCGCCGTACGATCCGCGGGGGCGCGCGGTCCGTCGCGGCCGCCGGGAAGGAATGATGTCGTGAAGAAATTCATACTCTTCGATCACGACGGTGTCCTGGTCGACACCGAGTTCTGGTATTTCAGATCCGCAGAACGCGCCCTGGCGGAGGCCGGTTTCAGGCTGGACAAGGATCAGTACCTCCGGGACATGGCCCGGGGGGCGGGCTCTTGGGGTCAGGCCAGGGCGGCTGGCATCGACGACCGGACCCTCATCCGGGTTCGCGAGGCCCGTAACGGCTACTACCAGGAGTACTTGCGGATCGAGGCCATCGAGATCGACTGCGTCGTCGACACTCTCGCCGAACTGTCGAGGTATGCCCGCATGGCCATCGTGACGACCGCGAAGCGGGCCGACTTTGACATCATCCACGAGAAGCGCCAAATCAGGCAGTTCATGGATTTCGTCATTGTGCGCGAGGACTACGAACTCGCCAAGCCGAACCCGGAACCGTACCTGGCCGGGCTGAAACGCTTCGGCGCCACCGCGCAAGAGACCCTTGTCGTGGAGGATTCAGCCAGGGGACTGACCTCGGCGGTGGCCGCTGGTATCGACTGCGCCATCGTCTACAACGAGTTCACGAAGGCGGACGACGTCTCCCAGGCAACTTACCGGATCGACAGCCTGAGCGAATTGAAGGAAATCCTCCTCGCGGAAAGCTGATGCCCGTTGGCGCGGAGCCCGCACCCGGTGCGCCGTGTGCGGGCCGATGGTTGGGCAGGCGAGTGATCACCGGGCTCACCTGTTCGAAGCCGGACGTTGAACGACAAGTCGAGTCCTTGTTCGCGTACCGGTCGGAGGAACTTCCCAGATGAAGAAGCGTCGGGTCCTATCCGCGCGCGGGCTCCAGCACGAAGACCGGGATCACACGGTCGGTCTTCTCCTGATACTCGGCGTACGGCGGATACGCGGCGACCGCGCGCCCCCACCACTCGGCCTTCTCGTCCCCGGTCACCTCCCGGGCCGTCATGTCCTGCCGTACGGGCCCGTCCTGGAGCTCGACGTGCGGGTCGGACTTGACGTTGAAGTACCAGACCGGGTGACGTGGGAAGCCGCCCTTCGAGGCCACGGCCGCGTACCGCCCCTCGTGCTCCACGCGCATCAACGGGGTCTTGCGGATCTTGCCGCTCTTCGCGCCGCGCGTCGTGAGAATGACGACGGGCAGGCCCGTGTCCCAGAGTGTCAATCCCTGGGTGCCGCCCGAACTCTCGTACAGCTCGACCTGATCGCGCACCCACTGCGCCGGACTCGGCTCGTACTCGCCCTCAAGAGGCATCGCATTCACCCCATCGTCACGTCATGAAATGTGGTGTCCGACAGGTGGTCAGGCAAAACGAAAGTGCCCACGACCAGCAGGAATGAGGATCGTCGAGGCCCTTGTTCCCACTCCGGTCGGAGGCACCTCCCTGGCGGGGAAGCATATCGGGTGCCACCCGCGTTTTCGTGTCGGGAGTGGTGGCCGTTCGAGTGGTCCCGCAGGCCGGGGCGGTGCTGCTGGTCGGGGTGGCTCGCAAGCCCGGCCTGGACGAGGCGATACGGGCGGCCTCGGCGGTCCTGGTGCCCTGGCCCAAGCCGCGGGCGGCGCACGACCCGGGCAGGGTCCTGCTGGATGTCGCGCTCGACGGCTCTGGGCGGGGACTGTCTCGCGGATGTCGCCGTGCCACGGGCCGAGCCCGACCTCTTCGGCCTGGTGGCATCCGACCCCACGATCCGCGGTGCGGGCGGTGCGGGCGGCGTTCAGGGCGCTGTAGGGGTAGCCCCGGCGCCACCCGCAACTCGGCCCGCTCAGGCCTCTTCGGCCAGTGTGCCGTCGCGGAGCTCGATGGCGCGGTCGGCGAGTCCCATGAGGGTCTGGTCGTGGGTGGCGACCAGGGCGGTGACGCCTTCGCTGCGGACGACGGCGCGCAGTAGTTGCATGATGGAGCGGCCGGTTTCGGAGTCGAGCTGGC
>NZ_JAGIYX010000036.1:0-90421 GCF_017813315.1 Kitasatospora sp. RG8 | reverse complement strand
CCACCTCACCGCCGCCTCCCACGGCCTCGACCTGCCCTGGCAGGCCTGGGCCGTGGCCGGAGCCGGCGGCCGGGGCGCACCGGAGGGCCCGGACACCGGTCCGCGCGCCGGGGGTGCGGCGGACGCGCCCGGCGCGGTGGCGGGCGGCGCGCCGGGCGCGTCCGGCCGGGGCAGGGTGGAGCCGTCCCGGGCGACGCGCTCGTCGGTCCGGCCGATCAGCCAGTCCCGGCTGGGGACGACCAGCCCGGCCGGGGTGAAGGCGATCCGGCGCAGCTCGGACTGCGGGCCGTTGTCCTTGCGCCACATGCTCGCCACGATGTCCACCGCCTCCTGCGGCGTCTCGGCGAACTCCAGGCCGGCGTAGACCGGCGCGCAGGCGTCCAGGCCGAGGTCCTGGGCGGTGAGGCGGCGGCCGAGCCGGCGGGTGAAGACCTCGGCGATCAGCGCCGGGGTGGCGCCGCGCGGCTGCTGGCCGCGGAGCCAGCGGGTGACGGAGGTCTTGTCGTACCGCAGGTCGAGGCCGTGCTCCAGGCCGAGCTGGTCGACCCGGCGGGCGAGGCCGGCGTGCGAGAAGCCGGCCTCCTCGATCAGCGCGGCCAGCTGGCCGTTCTGCGGGCCCGGGCCGGAGTGGCCGGCCGTCGACGGGGACGGTGCGGGTGCGGCGGGTGCGGCGGGTGCGGGCGGAGCCGGCGCCGCGGAGCCGTCCGGGACGGAGTCGTCCGGGGCGGCGGGGCCCTGGTGCCGTTCGGGCGTGACGGACGTGATCTGCACGGGCACTCGCAACTCGTCGGCGGTCGGGGCGTCGGGGGCGTCCGGAAGGGCCCGGCCGACCGGACCCCTGTGCTGGTCGAGCGGGTCGAGCGGTCCGTACGCCGGGCTGTCGGTTGCAGGCCGTTGGGGCATAGTCAGTCAACACCTCTCGGACGCCGCACCGGCTCCACCAGCACTTCGGCTGCCCGTGGCGGCGCCCCCTGTCGGGAATCGGCGCGAATGTAGCGAGCATTCGGGCGCTATGGGTGGTTCTGGCCGAGCAATCCTCCGAACGGGTGAACCATCGGCGCCCATTGTGGGGAAGCCCGGACAGGATGGGTTTGGCTCCGGGTGGCTGAACCGCCGATCGGCCGTCGTAGTGCTGACCACCACAGTTCACCGGCCTGCTGTAGGCCACCACCACATAGGAGCCGGGCCGCCGGATTCCTACCGTTCTCGGCCATGGACACCACTTCAGCCCGCCCGCTCGACGGCCGTACGGCCCTGGTCACCGGGGCCGCCTCGGGCATCGGCCGGGCCTGCGCGGAGGCCTTCGCCGAGGCCGGCGCCCGGGTCTACGTCGTCGACCTCGCGGCCGCCCCGGCCCGGGAGGTCGCCGAGCGGATCGGCGGCGTCGCCCACGTCGCCGACCTCTCGGACCCGGAGGCGGTCGAGGGCCTGCCGGACGACGCCGACATCGTGGTCAACAACGCCGGCCTCCAGCACGTCGCGCCCGTGCACGAGTTCCCGCTCGAACGCTTCACCCTGATCCAGCGGGTCATGGTCGAGGCCCCGTTCCGCATCCTGCGCCGCACCCTGCCGCACATGTACGAGCAGGACTGGGGGCGGGTGGTCAACATCTCCTCCGTCCACGGCCTGCGCGCCAGCGCGTTCAAGTCGGCCTACGTGACCGCCAAGCACGCGCTGGAGGGGCTGAGCAAGACGGTCGCCCTGGAGGGCGCGCCGTACGGCGTCACCAGCAACTGCATCAACCCCGGCTACGTCCGCACCCCGCTGGTCGAGCGGCAGATCGCCGGCCAGGCGCTGGCGCACGGCATCCGCGAGGACGAGGTGGTGGAGCAGATCATGCTCGACCGCACCGCCGTCAAGCGGCTGATCGAGCCCGACGAGGTGGCCCAGCTCGCCGTCTGGCTCTGCTCCCCGCACGCCTCCTACATCACCGGCGCCAGCCTCCCCGTCGACGGCGGCTGGACCGCGCGCTGACCCTCCCCCCTCCCGTCCCCCGTCCGAGAGGCTCGACCCCCATGGCCAGTTCTCCCACCGCCGCCAGACCGGGCTCACCACTGTGGAAGGTGGTCGGTGCCAGCCTGATCGGCACCACCATCGAGTGGTACGACTACTTCCTGTACGGCACGGCCGCCGCACTGGTCTTCGGCAAGGTGTTCTTCCCGGCGAGCGATCCGCTGACCGGAACGCTGCTCTCCTTCCTCACCTACGCGATCGGGTTCGCCGCCCGGCCGCTCGGCGCACTGGTCTTCGGGCACTTCGGCGACCGGGTCGGCCGCAAGAAACTGCTGGTCGTGAGCCTGCTGCTGATGGGCGGCTCGACCACGCTGATCGGGCTGCTGCCGACGTACCACCAGGTCGGCGTGGCGGCGCCGGTGCTGCTGACCCTGCTGCGGCTGGTGCAGGGCTTCGCGCTCGGCGGCGAGTGGGGCGGCGCGGTGCTGCTGGTCTCGGAGCACGGCGACCAGCGGCGGCGCGGGTTCTGGGCGTCCTGGCCGCAGGGCGGCGCGCCGGCCGGGAACCTGCTGGCGGCGGGCGTGCTGTCGCTGCTGACGACCGTGCAGTCCGATGCGACCTTCCTCGCATGGGGCTGGCGGGTGCCGTTCCTGCTCTCCGCGCTGCTGGTCGCGGTCGGGATGTGGATCCGGCTGGCGGTGGACGAGTCCCCGCTGTTCAAGGAGGCGCTGGCCCGGGCCGAGGCGCGCAAGGCCTCGCGGCGGCAGCCCGAGCAGCCGCCGCTGGTCGCGGTGATGCGCCACCACTGGCGGGAGGTACTGGTGGCGATGGGCGCGCGGATGGCGGAGAACATCTCGTACTACGTGATGACCACGTTCGTCCTGGCGTACGCCGTGACGCAGGTGCACCTGCCCAAGCAGACCGCGCTGAACGCGGTACTGATCGCCTCCGCGGTCCAGTTCGCCCTGATCCCGCTCTTCGGGGCGCTCTCCGACCGGGTCGGCCGCAAGCCGGTGTACCTGGCCGGAGCGGTGGGCGTCGGGATCTGGGCGTTCGTCTTCTTCGGGCTGGTGGACACGCGGTCGTTCGGCTCGCTGGTGCTGGCGGTGACCGTCGGACTGGTCTTCCACAGCGCCATGTACGCACCGCAGGCCGCCTTCTTCTCCGAGCTGTTCGCCACCCGGATGCGGTACTCGGGCGCGTCGATCGGCGCCCAGTTCGCCTCGGTGGCGGCCGGCGCGCCCGCCCCGCTGATCGCCACCGCGCTGCTGAAGGACTACGGCAGCTCCACCCCGATCGCGGTGTACGTGGCGATCGCGGCGGCGATCACCGTCCTCGCGGTGGTCTGCGGCCGGGAGACCCGGGGCAGCGACCTGGCGGAGACCGAGCCGGGGGCCGAACCGGGGGCCGAACCGGGATCCGCTCCCGGGGCCGCGGTGGCCGGGGAGCCCGCGACCGCCTGACGCCCCGTTCGACGGCCGGCGCTCCTGACCGCACGAGCGCCGGCCCGCCACGGGCACCGGGGCTGAACAGCTACGATCGCGCTTCCGTCCCTGGGGCCTGTGACCCACTGCCGATTGGCGGCCGTACCGTGAACGACCCCCTCCCCCACACCGGCTCGGCGCCCGCGCTGCGGCGGCTGCTCGACCTGCTCGCCTCCGGCGCCGCCACCGAGGACTTCGCCGACGTGCTGGCCGACGCCCGCCGCCGGGGAGCGCCGGGCGCCGTGCTGAGCGAGATCGACGACGCCACCTGGCAGGCGCTGCGGGTGCACCGGACGCTGCGTCAGCACCGCCGACGCGAGGCCGAGCTGACGGCCCTTTTCGACACCGCCGGGGACCTCGCCGCCTCCCGGGACCTCGACACCGTGCTCCAGGCGATCGTCCGCCGGGCCCGGATGCTCCTCGGCACCGACACCGCCTACCTGACCCTCCCGGACGAGGCCGCCGGCGACACCTACATGCGGGTGACCGACGGCTCGGTGTCCGTGCTCTTCCAGACCCTTCGGCTCAGCCTCGGCGACGGCCTCGGCGGCCTGGTCGCCCAGACCGCCCGCCCGTACGCCACCCCCGACTACCGGACCGACGAGCGCTTCCACCACACCGGCACGATCGACGCCGGGGTGCTCGACGAGGGGCTGGTGGCGATCATCGGGGTGCCGCTGCTGCTCGGCGGGCAGGTGATCGGCGTCCTGTTCGCCGCCGACCGCTCGCCGCGCGCCTTCTCCCCCGACGAGGTCGCGCTGCTCTGCACCCTGGCGGCGCACGCCGCGATCGCCCTGGACACCGCCAAGTCACTGGCCGACACCCGGGCCGCGCTCGCCGAACTGAACACCGCCAACGAGCTGGTCCGGGCCCACGCCGCCGCCGTCCAGCGCGCCGAGCAGGGCCACGACCGGCTCACCGACCTGGTGCTGCGCGGCGCCGAGGTGCCGGACGTGGCCGCCGCGGTGGCCGCCCTGCTGGGCGGCGAGATAGCCGTGCTGGACACCGGCGGTGAACCGCTGGCCGGCCGGGCCGCGCCCGCCGAGGGGCTGGCCGAGGCGGTGGCCGCGTCCCGCTCCGAGGGCCGGTCGGTGCGGCACGGCGACACCTGGGTCTGCGCGGTGCTGGCCGGCCAGGAGCCGCTGGGCACCCTGGTGCTGCGCGGCCGGCCCGGCCTGGACGACGCCGACCGGCGGCTGTTCGAGCGGGCCGGCGTGGTCACCGCGCTGCTCCTGCTGCTGCGCCGCTCGGTCGCCGAGACCGAGAACCGGGTCCGCGGCGAGCTGCTCGCCGACCTGCTCACCGCCCCCGACCGCGACCCGGCCGGGCTGACCGCGCGCGGGCGCCGGCTCGGCGTGGACCTCGGCCGCCCGCACCTGGTACTGGTCGCCGAGCCCGCCGGCGCCCCCGGCACCGCCGCCACCGACCGCAGCCGGCTGGCGGGCGCCGCCGGGCGGTACCTGTTCGGCTCGCGCGGCATCAGCGCGGAGCACGGCGAGGCCGTCGTCCTGCTGCTCCCGGACGACGGCTCGGCGGGCGCCCCCCAGGAAGCGGCCGAGCGGGCCGCCCAGCGGCTCGCCCGGCTGGCCGGGTTCCCGGTCACCGTGGGCGCGGGCCGGCCCGCCGGCGGCCCGGTGGCGCTCGCCGCCTCGTACGCCGAGGGCCTGCGCTGCGTCCGGGCGCTGCGGGTGCTCGGCCGGGCCGGGGACGGCGCCTCGGCCCGGGCACTCGGCTTCCTCGGGGTCCTGCTCGGGGACGGCCACGACGTGGACGGCTTCGTCGGCGCGACGCTCGGCCCGCTGCTGGACTACGACGCCCGGCGCGGCACCGAACTGGTCCGGACGCTGCGCGCCTACTTCGACTGCGGCGGCAGCCTGACCCGGGCCAAGGACGAGCTGCACGTCCACGTGAACACGGTGGTGCAGCGGCTGGACCGGGTCGAGGTGCTGCTCGGCCGCGACTGGAACCACCCCGAGCGCTCGCTGGAGCTCCAACTGGCGCTGCGCCTCCAACTGCTCGCGGGCGCCTGAGCGGACCGCCGGACCCGGGCCGCCCTCGGACACCTGAACGACCGGTCACGGCCGGGGCGTACAGTGGCGAGGTTGGTCTCGAACGCCTGGCAAGGAGCAGCAGCAGTGAGCGAGCGAACCATCGAGAGGTCCGCGCTGCGCGACGTGACCGCCGAGCACGGCGAGGTGGGCGCATGAGCGCGAACGTGCGGTTCGTGCGGATGGGCATGGGCGAGGGCGCCGTCCCCTACCAGGAGGCCTGGGCCGAGCAGCAGCGGCTGCACGCGCTGCGGGTCGCGGACGAGATCCCCGACACCGTGCTGCTGCTGGAGCACCCGCCCGTCTACACGATGGGCCGGCGCACCAACCCGGCCGACCTGCCGCTGGACGGCACCCCGGTGGTCGAGGTCAACCGGGGCGGCGAGATCACCTGGCACGGCCCCGGCCAGCTGGTCGGCTACCCGATCGTGAAGCTCCCCGAGCCGATGGACGTCGTCGCGTACGTGCGCCGGCTGGAGGAGTCGCTGATCCGGGCCTGCGGCGACTTCGGCGTGGAGACCACCCGGGTCGAGGGCCGCAGCGGGGTCTGGGTGCTGGGCGAGGCCATCCCGGACGCGGTGGTGGACCCGTCGCAGGTGGTCGACCTCGGCAAGCTGACCCTGCGGATGGGCCTGCCGCTCGGCATCGACCCGCGGCTCGCCGGGCCGGAGTACGCGCCGTCCAACGCGGGGCAGCGCGGCGACGACCGCAAGCTCGCCGCGATCGGCGTGCGCGTCTCGCGCGGGGTGACCATGCACGGCTTCGCGCTGAACTGCAATCCCGACATGACCTGGTTCGACCGGATCGTGCCGTGCGGCATCCGGGACGCGGGCGTCGCCTCGCTCTCCGGCGAGCTCGACCGGGAGTTCCCGGTCGGCGAGGCGCTGGACGCGGTCGAGAAGCACCTGGCGGACGTGTTCGCCGAACTGCCGGAACCGGCACTCGGCCGCTGACCGGGAGGGCCCGGGCCGTCCGCCCGGGCCCTGTCCGGGGCCGTCCGCCCGGGCGTTCCGGGCAATCCCCCGGAACGCCCGGGGAATCTACCCGCCGGTAGCGATGTTGCCCTGCGATTGCGGGCTGCAGGCCCGGCGAAAGCCGTACAAGCACAGGCGTACCCTGGGGGTACCCCGTCTAGTTCTAGGAGTCGCACGTGTCCGCTGTCGCACCCGACGGCAGGAAGCTGCTCCGCCTGGAGGTCCGCAACAGCGAGACCCCCATCGAGCGGAAGCCCGAGTGGATCAAGACCCGCGCGAAGATGGGCCCGGAGTACAACGCCCTCCAGTCGCTGGTGAAGAAGGAGGGGCTGCACACGGTCTGCCAGGAGGCCGGCTGCCCCAACATCTTCGAGTGCTGGGAGGACCGCGAGGCGACCTTCCTCATCGGCGGTGACCAGTGCACCCGCCGCTGCGACTTCTGTCAGATCGACACCGGCAAGCCCGCCGAGTTCGACCGCGACGAGCCGCGCCGCGTTGCCGAGTCCATCGTGACCATGGACCTCAACTACGCCACCATCACCGGCGTCGCCCGCGACGACCTGGAGGACGGCGGCGCCTGGCTGTACGCCGAGACGGTGCGCCAGGTGCACGAGATGACGGCCGCGCGCGAGGCCGGGCGCACCGGCGTCGAGCTGCTGATCCCCGACTTCAACGCGGTGCCCGAGCAGCTGGCCGAGGTCTTCTCGTCCCGCCCCGAGGTGCTGGCGCACAACGTCGAGACGGTTCCGCGGATCTTCAAGCGGATCCGGCCCGCGTTCCGCTACGAGCGCTCGCTGGACGTCATCACCCAGGCCCGCGCGGCCGGGCTGGTCACCAAGTCCAACCTGATCCTGGGCATGGGCGAGACCCGCGAGGAGGTCAGCCAGGCGCTGGCCGACCTGGTCGGCGCCGGCTGCGAGCTGATCACCATCACCCAGTACCTGCGCCCGTCGCTGCGCCACCACCCGGTGGAGCGCTGGGTGAAGCCGCACGAGTTCGTCGAGCTCCAGCAGGAGGCCGAGGAGCTGGGCTTCGCCGGCGTCATGTCCGGCCCGCTGGTGCGCTCCTCGTACCGCGCCGGGCGGCTCTACCGGCAGGCCCTGGAGCGCCGCGAGCAGGCGGCGGTCTGACCGGACCGGCGACTTCAGGCCACCGAAGGGCGGAGCCGAGGCTCCGCCCTTCGGGTTCTTCGGGTTCATCCTGCTTTGACTGGCAGGTCACGGACTGGTAACACGGGGTGGTGATGATGAGACCGTTCGAATCATTTCCGCCACGAGGGGAGCTGTTCGACATGCAGGTCGGCATCCGGTCCGTGGGCACCGCGCTGCGGCTGGCCGAGAGCGTATTGCTGGCGGGCGGCCAGCGCCAGGCCCGGCGCAACGCCTGGGCGGCGGTCTGCGAGAACCGCCGGTACGCGGCGGACCGCGAGCGCGACACGCGCCCCGGCAGCCCGGCAGCCGGGGCGGCACACCGGTAGCGGGGCCCGCCCGACAGGCCCCGCACCGTCGGCCGGGTGCCCGGTGTTCGTACCCGTACGCAGCCGCGCGGGTTCACCCGGGTCACGGTTCGGGGCGAACGGGCACCCGGGCTTGGATATCCCGTACCCACGGCACGTACCATGAGCGTTATGGCGAGGGAAACATCCGAAAACCCCGGGCGGCTGAAGCAGATCCGCCTGGCGTACACCATGACCAAGAAGGTCGACACCAAGATCGGCCTGATCATCGCCGGCGTCGGCCTGCTGACCTTCGGCGTGTTCCTCGCCATCGGCTTCGCAATCGACCACCCCATCTACCTGGGCATCCTGGGCTTCATCGTGGCCTTCCTGGCCATGGCGATCGTCTTCGGGCGCCGGGCCGAGCGCGCAGCGTTCGGGCAGATGGAGGGGCAGCCGGGAGCCGTGGCGGCGGTGCTCAACAACATCCGGCGAGGCTGGAGCGCGAGCCCCACCCCGGTGGCGGTGACCCGCAACCAGGACGCGGTCTACCGCGCCGTGGGCCGGGCCGGCATCGCGCTGATCGGCGAGGGCAACCCGAACCGGGTGCGCCAGCTGCTGGCCTCGGAGAAGAGGAAGATGGCCCGGGTCGTCGGTGACGTCCCTGTGCACGACATCGTGGTGGGCGACGGCGAGGGCGAGATCCCGCTCAAGAAGCTGCAGATCCACCTGATGCGTCTGCCGCGCGCCATCACCCCGGCCCAGGTCACCGAGACCAACGACCGGCTGCGCGCGCTGGGCGACCTGCTCTCCAAGGCGCCGATCCCCAAGGGCCCGATGCCCAAGGGTGCCCGGATGCCCAAGGGCGGCCAGGCCCGCTGATCCACCCCTCCCCATTCGTACGAAACGGCCCCGCCGCGGAAGTTCCGCGGCGGGGCCGTTCGACGTTTGCAGGGGCCTTGCGGGGGGGCCTTCACGACCTCACCGCCGGACCTCCAGGACCTCACCGCCGGGCCTCCACGGCGCTCGACCGCCGAGGGGCGCGTTCAGGGGCCACCCTCCGGCGTCAGATGCGGACCTCGGCGGTGCCGACCGCCTTGTCGTGCAGCCCGCGGGAGTCACGGTCCCAGACCAGGGCCGGCACCAGCAGGCAGAGCAGCAGCGTGCGCAGCAGCACCTGCGGGATGGTCGCGCGGCTGCCGTCCAGGCGCACCACCCGCAGGCCGAACAGCCGCTTGCCGACGGTCGTCCCCGTGGTGGCGAGCAGCAGCACGGTGACGGTGAAGAAGAGCGGGGTGGTCCACATGTTGGCCGAGCCCGGGGAGCCCTTGGCGATCAGCCCGAAGGCGACCAGGGAGACGAGCCAGCCGTCGACGAACAGTGCGCCCAGCCGGCGGCCCGGGCCGGCGATCGAGCCGGGGCCCTCCTGCGGCAGCCCGAGGCGCTCACCGCGGTAGCCGAAGTCGGTGCCCATCTTCTCGGCGGCCGCCTTCGGGCCGTCGATCCACGATCCCAACGCTTCTCTGGTGTCCACGAATCCACACTAACCGGGCGGGCGGTCCGGACCTGCACCGCCTCCCCCGGAGGGTGAATCGCGTCTCCGGGCGGTTTCCAAGTGGTCCAGACCACTCGGGAGGCCCGCCCCGGGAGGGCGAAGCGTTTTGTCCCGGAGCGTACGACTTTGCCGCCCGTTCAACACGGCCGGTTAACATTCAGGAAACGACCGGGTCACCGGTTGGAAACGGGCCATTCCTAGGGTGAGCCCATTCGCACGCCGAGGAGGATGGATGTTCAACAACGCCGCCGAAGTGAAGCAGTTCATTCAGGACAACGATGTGAAGTTCATCGACGTCCGGTTCTGCGATCTGCCGGGCGTCATGCAGCACTTCTCCGTGCCCGCGGCCACCTTCGACCCGTCCGAGATCCTGATGTTCGACGGCTCGTCGATCCGCGGCTTCCAGGCCATCCACGAGTCCGACATGGCACTCGTCCCGGACCTGGCCACGGCCCGGCTCGACCCGTTCCGCACCGAGAAGCACCTCAACATCAACTTCTTCATCCAGGACCCGGTCACCGGCGAGGCCTACAGCCGCGACCCGCGCAACGTCGCCAAGAAGGCGGAGGCCTACCTCGCCTCCTCCGGCATCGCCGACACCGCGTACTTCGGTCCCGAGGCCGAGTTCTACGTCTTCGACTCGGTCCGCTTCGACACCAGCGCCAACGCCTCGTACTACCACATCGACTCCGAGGCGGGCGCCTGGAACACCGGCTCCGCCGAGGGCGACGTCCGCGGCTACAAGGTCAAGTACAAGGGCGGCTACTTCCCGATCCCGCCGGTCGACCACTTCGCCGACCTGCGCGCCGAGATGTCCCTGGAACTGGCCGCGGCCGGCCTCGAGGTCGAGCGCCAGCACCACGAGGTCGGCACCGCCGGCCAGGCGGAGATCAACTACAAGTTCAACACCCTGCTGCACGCCGCCGACGACCTGATGCTGTTCAAGTACATCATCAAGAACGTCGCCTGGCGCAACGGCAAGACCGCCACCTTCATGCCGAAGCCGATCTTCGGCGACAACGGCTCGGGCATGCACGTCCACCAGTCGCTGTGGACCGAGGGCTCGCCGCTCTTCTACGACGAGCAGGGCTACGCCGGGCTCTCCGACACCGCCCGCTACTACATCGGCGGGCTGCTCAAGCACGCCCCGTCGCTGCTGGCCTTCACCAACCCGTCGGTGAACTCCTACCACCGGCTGGTCCCGGGCTTCGAGGCGCCGGTCAACCTGGTGTACTCGCAGCGCAACCGCTCGGCCGCGATCCGCATCCCGATCACCGGCTCCAACGCCAAGGCCAAGCGCATCGAGTTCCGCGCGCCGGACCCTGCGTCCAACCCGTACCTGGCCTTCGCCGCGATGCTGATGGCCGGCCTCGACGGCATCAAGAACAAGATCGAGCCGCTGGAGCCGGTCGACAAGGACCTCTACGAGCTGGCCCCGGAGGAGCACGCCAACGTCCCCCAGGTGCCGTCCTCGCTGCCGGCCGTCCTGGAGGCCCTGGAGGCCGACCACGAGTACCTGCTCGCGGGCAACGTCTTCACGCCCGACCTGATCGAGACCTGGATCGACTTCAAGCGGACCCACGAGATCGCCCCGATCGCCCTGCGCCCGCACCCGCACGAGTTCGAGCTCTACTACGACCTGTAAAGCTCCCTCCGACCTGCGGGAACAACCCGACCGGCGCACCCGTTCCGGTCACCGGTCCTGCGCACCGAGCAGCGATCACCATATACTTCTGCGGCTCGACGGCCTCCGGGTCGTCGGGCCGCAGAAGTACACGGGGGCGTGATGGAACTGCGGGACATCGAGATCTTCCTGGTGCTGGCCGAGGAGTTGCACTTCGGCCGGACCGCCGAGCGGCTCCGGGTCTCCCAGGCCCGGGTCAGCCAGGCGATCAAGAAACAGGAGCGGCGCATCGGCGCCGTGCTGTTCGAGCGCACCAGCCGCACCGTGCGCCTGACCGACGTCGGACGCCAGCTGCGCGACGACCTGCAGCCGGTCTACGCGGGCCTGCACGAGTCCCTGGAACGCGCCCGGCTCGCCGCCCGCGGCGTCACCGGCCGGCTCCGCGTCGGCATGATGCCGTTCAACGTCGTCGACCTGCACTTCTACTGGAGGGAGTTCCGCTCCCGGTGCCCGCAGTGGGAGCTGGAGATCCGCCAGCTGAACTACATCGATCCGTTCGGCCGGCTCCGTGACGGCGACCTGGACGTCCTGGTCGTCTGGCTGCCCGTGAAGGAACCGGACTTCACCGTCGGCCCGGTCCTGTTGACGGACCCCCGGATCCTCGGCGTGTCCGCCGACCACGAGCTCGCCCGGCGCACGTCGGTGCGACTGGAGATGTTCGCCGACTTCCCGCACCCCATGCCACCCGCCATGCCGGACTACTGGGAGGACGGCTACCTGCCCTTCCACTCGCCCCGGGGCCGGACGATCGAACGCGGTCGGCCCGTGACCGACGCGGAGGACCTGATCAACCGGGTCGGCATGGGCGAGATCATCCACGGCTTCCCCAGCCACGTCACCCGGCACTGGGGCATGCCGAACGTCCGCTGGATACCCGTCCCGGACCTGACGACGCTCTCCTACGCCCTGGTCTGGCGGACCGACGCCGAGAACGAGCCGATCCGCGCGCTCGCCGACACCGTGCGCGAACTCGGCACGTTCCGGTTCTGACGCGCCGTCACGTCCCGCAGCCGAGGAAGCCGCTGCCGCCGGCGGGGTGAGGATGCCGTCGCCGGCGAGGTGGCGATCGGCTGCCGCGGAGTGCCCGACCCGCCGCCCGACGGCGGAGCCGCGCGGTGTGCGTCGAGGCCGCCGGCCGCACGGAGCCGTTCGGCCGTCCCGACCGGAGTGCGACTCATCCGCCAGGCCGGGAGGTCCTCCCCGTCGCGTCGTTCCGCCACCGCTCCCGCACAGCGATAACGGTCGGGTTATCGATCGACGCACGAAGCCTGCGTTGATCCGGACACGGCTCCCGCGGGAGGCTTGAGGCACCCGGGCAGGGGGCTCGTCGAGGGCCTCGGTTCCAACCCGCCGCCCCTGCCCTCTCCATGATGTCCCGCTCGTCAGGCGTGGCTTTGCGCTGCCCTGTTCCCGGAGAACCAGTCACGACGCCACTGCCTGACACGGGCTCACCCGGTCACCGGCACCAGGAGTCAGACAGACGTGCGAGACAGGTTCGACATGACCGTGACGTACGCGATGCACAACGCCTTGCGAAGGGAGTTGCACCACCTTGCCCGAGCCGCCACCCGCGCCCACCCCGATCCCCGGAACGTCCTGCGCAGCGCCGCGGGCTGGGAGCTGTTCCGGAGTGCTCTGCACGCCCACCACACCGCCGAGGACGACGCCCTGTGGCCCTCGCTGCGCCAGGCCCTGGACGGCCGCCCCTTCTCCCTGGTGCGGCTGGAGGCGATCGAGGCCGAGCACGCCTCGCTCGCCCTCCTGATCGAGGCGATCGACCAGGCGCTGGCCGGCCCCGATCTCGGGCTCGACCTGTTCGGCGAGCTCGTCGGCTCGCTGGTCACCGGTCTACGCGGACACCTCCGCCACGAGGAGGAAGCCGTCTTCCCGCTGGTCCAGATCATCCTGGGCAAGGAGCAGTGGGAGCACTTCGGGCGCGTCCACGCCCAGCGGATCGGGGCCGACGCGGCACGGATCCTGCCCTGGCTCCTGGACGGCGTCACCGGGCGGACCGTGGCCGCCGTTCTGACGCAGCTCCTGCCCGAGTCCGCGCACCACGCGTACGCGCACCGGTGGCAGCCCGCCTACGCGGTGCTCGACCGGTGGGGTACCCGGGGCGCCCTGACCGTCACCCCGCCCTGAGCCCCGCCCTCCCCCGATGCCCTCCGCCGTTCTCGGCGGGTTGGCGTCCCTTCCTCTCCCGCGGTCAACGGGCGGGTCCCTGCCCGTGGACCGGTTCCCGCACAGCCCGTCCCACACAAGGAGTTCCCTCATGACCATCGTCGAGCCCGTCCAGGGCACCGACGCCGGCCACGTGCCGACGCTCGGGCCCGGTCTACCGGCCGTCGTCCCGCTACGACGATGGCTCGCCCTGGCGGCGGTGGCCGTCGGCACCTTCGCCATGGTGACCGCCGAGCAGTTGCCGATGGGGCTGCTCACTCCGATCGGCGGCTCCTTCGACGTCTCCGAGGGGACGGCGGGCCTGATGGTGACCGTGCCCGGTCTCGTCGCGTCCGCCACCGCGCCGCTGCTGCCCGTGCTGATCCGGCGCGGTGACCGGCGTACGGTCCTGATCGTCCTGCTGGGTCTGATGGCCGGGGCCAACCTGTTGTCCGTACTCGCCCCGGACTTCACCGTCCTGCTCGCCTCGCGGTTCCTGGTCGGCATCAGCATCGGCGGCTTCTGGGCGCTCGCCGCCGGGATCGCGGTGCGCATGGTGCCCGCCGCGTACGTGGGCCGTGCGACCGCCATCACGTTCGGCGGCGCCACGGCAGCCAATGTCCTGGGTGTGCCGGCCGGCACCCTGATCGGGGAGTTCAGCAACTGGCGGGCCGCGTTCGCCACCGTCGGCGGCCTCGGCCTGCTCGTCGTGGGCGCCCTGCTCGTCCTGCTGCCGTCGCTGCCCGCGAGCGACCCGGTCCGGCTGCGCACGCTCGGGGCGCAGTTGCGCAACCGTGCCGTCCGCGCCGGGGTGCTGACCACGTTCCTGCTGGTGGGCGGTCACTTCGCGGCGTTCACCTTCGTCAGCCCGGTGCTGCAGGACGTCTCCGGCATCAGCCAGGGCATGGTCGGCCCGCTCCTCCTCGTCTTCGGCGCGGCCGGCATCCTCGGCAACTTCCTGGCCGGCGCGCTGGTGGGACGTGACGTCCGCCGCGTGATCACGGCCATCGGCTTGCTGCTCGCCGTGATCCTGGCGCTGTTCCCGATCGTCGGTACCAGCCCCGTCGGCGGGATCGCGCTGCTGATCGGCTGGGGCCTGGCCTTCGGCGGGGTTCCGGTGAGCGTGCAGACCTGGATCCTGCAGTCGGCGCCCCGGGAGGCCGAGGCGGCCACCGCCCTGAACACCTCGGTGTTCAACCTCGCCATCGCCCTCGGTGCCCTGTTCGGCGGCCTCGTCGTCGACGCCGCCACCCTCACCGCCGCGCTCTGGGTCGGTGCGGCGGTCGGCCTGCTGACCAGCCTGACCGTCTGGCGGACTCGCGGCACTACCGGCTGACGCCGGAACTGACGCTCGCTCAGCCGTGGGCCCTGACCGTCCACGAGGTGGCGCGCAACATCCACGCGCACCCGACCCTCGGGGAGGCCCTGAAGGAGGCGATCCACGGCATCGCCGGACAAATGATCAATCTCTGAGACGAAACCCCGCGCGCACTGCGCGGATTCGAAGCACGTCACCATGCCATCGGACGAGACGCAACGCCTCGTTCGTCAAGACGGGAATGTCATGAAGGTTCTGCTCACCGGTGCCACCGGCTACATCGGCTCCGCCGTCACCGACCGCCTCACCGCCGCCGGCCACCAGGTCGTCGCGCTCACCCGCGGCGCCGAGCCGCGGCCCGGCCGGGCCTGGCACGCCCAGCTGGTCGGAGACACCGCCGACCCGGCCTCGCTGGCCGGCGCGGTGACCTCCGAGATCGAGGCGGTGATCCACCTGGCTCCCCCGAGCGGCGACGCCGATGTCGACACCGCCGCCGTCGAGGCGCTCGCCGCTCCGCTGCGCGGCACCGGCCGCCCCTTCGTCTACACCAGCGGCGTCTGGGTGCTCGGCGCCACCGGCACGGCCCAGGAGGTCGGCGAGGAGAGCCCGACCAACCCGATCGACATCGTCGGCTACCGCCCGCGGATCGAGCAGCGGGTGCTGGCCGAGGCCGCCGAGGGCGTACGCGCGGTCGTCGTCCGGCCGGGCATCGTGTACGGCCGCGGCGGCGGCATCCCCGCCATCCTCGTCGACCGGGCCCGCCGGCAGGAGGTGCCCGAGTACTACGGCGAGGAGGGTGTGCGCTGGCCGACCGTCCACGTGGACGACCTGGCCGAGCTGTTCGTGGCCGCCGTCGAGCGGGCCGGGGCCGGCACCGTCTGGCACGGCGTCGGCGAGTCGGCCGTCCCGGTCCGTGACCTCGCCCGGGCCGCCGGCCGGGCAGCCGGGGTGCTCGCCACCCCGCACGCGGTGCCGGCGGAGCAGGCCGCCGAAATCTTCGGCCCGCTCTTCGCGGACGCGCTCGCCCTCGACCAGAGCGTCAGCGGCGCCGCCGCCCGTACCGCCCTCGGCTGGCGACCGGGCCGGCCGGGCGTGCTGACCGAGCTGGTGTCCGGCTCGTACCGGCCGGTCGAGGTGTTCGGCGCCCCCGACGGCCCGGAGACCGACGCCGAGGTGACCGCGATCCGCCTCCTGGTCGCCGAGGTCGAGCACGCCCAGCAGAACGAGCTGGTCGACCGGTTCCTGGGCGTCTTCCGCCGGGAGGACCCGGTGTGGACCACCGGCCACGGCAAGCGGCTGTCGGGCTTCGAGGAGATCGCGGCCTTCACCCGGAAGGTGCTGCCCGGTGCGACGGCCGAGTCGTCCGCCGTCTACGACGTCGAGCGCGTGCTCTTCCTGCGGCCCGACGTCGCCGCGGTGAACGTCCGCCAGCAGCCGGTCCGCCACGACGGCACCCGGATCACCGACCGGCCCGAGGGCCGCCCCTTCTACATCGTGGTCAAGGAGGACGGCACCTGGCGCATCGGCGCCGCCCAGAACACCGTCGCGGTCGACTGACGACCTGCACGGCTTGCACGACCTGCACGGCTTGCAGGGCAGGCGCGGCCTGCACGGCAGGCTTCGCGCCCGAAGTGACAGCAGAGGAAGATTTCATGACGAACCAGCAGATGTCCGATGCGGAACTCGCCGGACAGCCCGCCGCCTACTGGACCGGTGTCGCCTACGAGGCGCTGATCGCGTACACCCGGGCCCGGCAGGCCGAGAAGAGCTACACCCAGCCGCAGTTCTGGCTGCTGCGCAACCTGTCGGCGAACGACATCTCACCCGATGGCGAGGGGATGACCCTGCCCGAGCTGACGGAGGCCATGAGGTCCTACCTCCGGCCCGAGGACGACCTGGCGGCGGAGTCCGCGGTGCTCGTCGAGCGCGGCTGGCTGAGGCGGGACGGCGAGGACCGCCTGTGGCTCACCGGGGAAGGGGAACGAGCCCGGGTCGACCTGGCGCGCAATGCCCCCGCGATCCGCGCCGCCCTCCACAAGGGCATCGACGACGCGGACTACGTCACCACGGTGAAGGTGCTCCAGCAGCTGATCCGCAACGCGGGCGGGACGGTGGCCTGACGGGCCGACGGGCCTCGTTTGCCCCGCCCCTCACGAGCCGGCGCGGGGTGCAGCCGGTCAGCCCGGTTGGCCGACCGATCAGCCCGACCGATCAGCTGAGACGAACACCCCTGGTCCGACCACCTGACGAAGTGGCCGGACCAGGGGTCTCGTGCCGATGGGGAGCGGCCGTGAGGGCAGATCCGACGCCTGACCGCCCACACGGAGGTTGCCGGCACTGTCGGACGATCGGACGCAACCGCGTGTGCGCTTCCCTCACGCGGAGGCCGCCGTCCCGCATCGCGGGCCCGCGATGCGGGCGGACCCGCTGGGCCGTCCGCCGTTCGGCCCTCACCGGGTGCCGGGCCGGCCAGTGGCGGACATCCTGGCACGGGTGGCACCACCGTGTCGTACCTCCCGCCACGGGGACCGACCTGGCGCCGTCCGGGACGGCAGGAGGGAGCGCAATGGGCCCGACCGATTCACCCACGGCCGCGCGGGGACGTCTGCTGGCGCGGCTGGCACTGGGCTTCCTGGCGGGCGCACTGGTGGCCCTGGTGGCCGTACGCGGGCCCGGCGGCCTGCTGATCGTCGTCGTCGGGGTGGCCTGCCTGGTCGTCGCAGCGGCCGGGACCTGGTGGGTGGTGTCCCAGCACGGCACGCTGCGGGTGGTCGGGGCGCTGCTCACCCTCGCCGCCCCCGCGGCCGTGCTGGTGCTCTACGCCTGGGCGGACCTGTGGCCCGCCGCACTGGCCGCCGTCCTGCTCCTCGGGGCGGCGGGGCTCTGTGCCAGGGCGGCCCTGCGCGTGACCGGAAGGCCCCAGGGCATGCGGGCGGTCCCGTCCCGGGCTCCCCTGCATCCGGTGCTGATCATGAACCCGAAGTCCGGGGGCGGCAAGGTCGAACGCTTCGGGCTGGTGGAGAAGGCCGAGGCACTCGGCGCGCGGGTCGTGCTGCTGGACCCGTCCACCCGGACGGACGTCGGGGCGATCGCCCGCCGCGCCGTGGCCGACGGCGCGGACCTGCTCGGGGTCGCCGGCGGCGACGGCACGCAGGCCCTCGTGGCCGCGGTCGCCGCCGAGCACGACCTGCCGTTCCTGGTGATCAGCGCCGGCACCCGCAACCACTTCGCCATGGACCTCGGCCTCGACCGCGACGCTCCCGACCGGTGCCTCGACGCGCTCAGCGACGGCGAGGAACTGCGCGTCGACCTGGGCACGGTCGACGGCCGGCCGTTCGTCAACACGGTCTCCTTCGGGGTGTACGCGCAGATCGTGCAGAGCCCCGAGTACCGCGACGCCAAGGCCGGCGCCACCCTGGACGCGCTGCCCGACCTGCTGCACGGCTACACCGGCCACCTGGTCGACGCACTGACGGCAACCGGCCGTCTGGAGGCCCAGCAGGCCCTGTTGATCAGCAACAACCCCTACGCCGCGCCCACTCCCGCGGCCCTGGCCGCCCGCAGACCCCGGCTCGACCTCGGCACCCTGGGTGTCGTCGGGATCCACGTGAGCAACGCCGCACAGGCGGCGCAGGTCGCTCTCCGCGGCGCCCGGGCTCCCGGGCTGAGCGTCCTGACGTCTCCCGAGGTCACCGTGGTCTCGGACACGGACGTCATCCCGATCGCCGTCGACGGTGAAGCGCTCCAGCTGCCCACCCCCGTCACCTGCGGCATCCGCCCCGGTGCGCTGCGGGTCCTGGTACCCAGGAACCGGCCCGGTACGCCGACGGAGGCGCCGCCCCTCGACTGGCGCGCACTGCTCTCGCTGGCCCTCGGCCGGCCCCGGTCGGCCCCGGCCACGTCGGACCGCGCCGATGGCTAGCGCCCGTGACGTGGTGCGCGACCTGATGGCCCTCGACAGCGCCGTCTACGCCACGGTGGCCGCCACCGACACCCCGACACTCGACCGCGGCCTGCGACGCCTGTCGTCCGCCGCCGACCACTCCAAGCTCTCCCTGGCCACGGCCGGGTTGCTCGCCCTACGCCCCGGCCGGACGCGGCGCGCGGCACTGCTCGGCGTCCTCGCCGTCGGGACGGCCTCGGCCGGCGCGAACCTGGTGGTCAAGCAGCTGGTGCGACGCCCACGGCCCGACCGCCTGGCGGCCGCGAGCACCATCGAGCGCCACGTCCCCATGCCCTCCACCCCCTCCCTCCCCTCCGGGCACACCGCCGCCGCGGTCGCCTTCGCGGCGGTCACCGGATCCGCTCTTCCCGCGCTCGCGTTCCCGCTCGGCGCGCTCGCCTGTGCGGTCGGGTACTCCCGCGTCCACACCGGAGTCCACTACCCGGGCGACGTGGCGGTCGGGGCGCTGATCGGCATCGCCAGCGCCGCCGCCGTGACGGCCGGCGCGAACCACTGGGCGCCGAAGCCCCCCTGCCGGTGACGGCGGATTCCAGGAGCTTCGGCGCCCAGGCCGGTGACCGGCCGGGGGCTCGGGCGATCTGCGGCGGGCGCCCCGGCCGGGCGGGATCCCAGCCCGCCTCAGCCCGGTGAGGACTCGTCCTGCGGGCCGGTCGCCGGCCGCGGCGAACCCGTACCGGCCGACGGGACCGGCCACTTGAGCTCGACTTCGAGTTCGAGCTGGCCATCGCCGAGCTCGATCTCGATCTCACTGCGGAGTTCCTCGGGGATCCGCAGGCTCACCGTCCCGGGGCCGAAATCCAGCTTGGCACCATCGCCGTGCCGCAGCGCGTCGGCGATCGCCGACAGCAGGTCCGCGGCCTCAAGGCGCGACAGAGACTTCTTCTGCTCGAACTTGAGGTCCTTCACAGCTTCCTCCAACCCTCGGTGGGATCGCACGCCCCGAAGAGCCGCGCCGATCTGCCTCGCGGATGTTCCCGGCCCCGGGGGCCCGGGCTCGCGGAGCCGCACCCGGACCGCGCCGCCCTCGCCGGTCGAACCGCCGGCCTCTCCGTCGAGGCTCCCGGACACCGATGCCTCCTCGGTGTCGAGGGCCTCCGGCTCCACGCCGGTGACGCCACCGTCCGTGTCCTCCCCGCGAAGGCGGGGCCGGGAGTCCGAGCCGGCCACCCGGGCGGGACCGGCCGCGCTCGACCGGTTGAAGGCCGCTTCCCAGCATCCCCCACCCGTGGGAGGAAATCGATCTGTCCGCCTCGCCGTGGCGTACCGGGTGGCGTGACGCAGACGAGGTGGGACGACACCGCCACGGCCGATGCCGGCAGTGGTCGGTCCCGGCAGTGGTCAGTCCCGGGCGAGGGCGAGGACGGCGAGGTCGTCGGCGAGCGCGCCGGCGTAGGCGTGGACGTCGTGGGCGAGGAAGGCGACCAGGCAGTCCGGGGCGGTCGTGCCGAGTGTGGCCAGGCGGCGGGCCAGCGGGTAGAAGGCTCCGGCGGCGTCACGGGCCTCGCTCACTCCGTCGGTGTAGAGCAGCAGGGTGTGGCCGGGCGGCAGGGCCACGGCCGCGGGCCCGGTCGGCACCTCGGGCACGGCCCGCCCCTCGGACACGGCGGCCGCGCCCGGCTCGCCGGGCACGGCCCGGCCGAGGCTGCCGAGGCCGAGCGGCAGCTCGAACGGGCAGCGCACCGGTGTGATGGTGTGACCGGAGAGCAGCAGCGGCGTGACGTGACCCCGGTTGACGATCTCCACGTACTCCGCGCCGGGCCGGTACTGGAGCAGGACGGCGGTCACGAACAGCTCCTCGTCGCCCCGGGCGGCCGCGTCGCGCAGCACCGCGCGGTCCAGCTGCTCGGCCAGTTCGACCAGGCCGGCGGTGTCATGGGCGGTCGCCCGGAAGGCGCCGAGCACGTCCGCCACCGTCCGGACCGCGCCGAGGCCCTTGCCGCGGACGTCACCCAGCAGCACCCGGGCGCCGAAGCGGGTGTCGCAGACCTCGTAGAGGTCGCCGCCGACCAGCACCTCGGCCTCGGCCGGGCGGTACAGGCCCGCCACCCGCAGCCCGCCGGCCCGTTCGGGGACCGGGCGCAGGACGGTCCGTTGCAGGGTCTCGGCCACCGTACGGGCGCGCAGCAGGGTGCGGCCCTGCCGGATCCGCTGCCAGGACAGGGCGGTGCCCATCACCCCGGCGAGCAGCGTGGAGATGTACACCCAGACGTGGTGCTGCTCGCCCAGGTGCCCGGCGCGATGGGCCAGCAGCAGCTGGAGGGCGAGGGTGCCGGCCGTGGCGCCCGCGGTGACGGCCGGGCCGTAGCTGAACGCCACCACGACCGGCAGCGCGGTCAGCAGGAAACCGGCCGCGACGGCGTCCGGGACCACCGCCTCGGCCGCCAGGTCGAGGATCACCAGCACCGCCGGGAGCCAGGCCACCCAGCGCGGCGGTTTCGGGTCCTCGGCCACCGGGTGCGGCGGGCGGGGAACTGCGGGCACGACGGAGACCTCCTGGCCGGCCGGTGGGGGCACCGGTCCGGGGCGGACCGCTCCGGGACGACCGGTTCGCCCTTCCATGCTCCCCCAACGGCGGCGCGGCGGCGCCTTCCGGTGGTCCCGCCCGCAGGGGCCGGACGCCCCAGGTCTCCGCGGCGCCCGGCCGGGGTCGGCGCAGGGTGACCGGCCGGGGTCAGCGCACGGTGACCGGCCGGGGTCAGCGCACGGTGACCGGCAGGGTCTCGTAGCCGCGCAGGACCAGGCGGTCCCGGCGGGTGGACACGCCGCCGGGGGCCAGCCGGGGGAAGCGGTCCAGCAGGGCCGGCACGGCGACCTCCGCCTCCAGCCGGGCCAGCTGGGAGCCCAGGCAGTAGTGCGGGCCGCCGCCGAAGCTGAGCGGCTGGCTGTCTGTGCGGCCCGGGTCGAACAGCTCCGGGCGGTCGTAGCGGGCCGGGTCGTGGTTGGCCGCGCCCAGCAGGACCACGACCACGGTCCCGGGCGGCGTCGGCACGCCGCCCACGGCGAGCCCCTCGGCGGCCGCGACCCGCACGGTGAGCTGGACCGGCGAGTCGTGGCGGAGCACCTCGTCGGTGAGCAGCGCGGGGGCGACCGAGCCGGTCCGCAAGCCGTCCATCACCGCCGGGTGGCGGAAGAGCAGGGCGAGCCCGTTGCCCAGCAGGTTGGTGGTGGTCTCGAAGCCGGCCACCAGCAGCAGCACCAGGTTGGCCAGCAGCTCGGCGCCGGAGATCCGGCCGGGGGCGTCCGCGGCGGTCCGGGCGAGGTCGCTGACCAGGTCGTCCCGGGGGTGGGCCAGGCGCTGCGCGACCAGCTCCGTGAAGTAGTCGGACAGCTCGTCGGCGGCCTCGTCGGCGGCGGTGAGCTCGTCGAGGTCCTGCACCAGCTCCAGCGCGATGGTGAGGTCCCCGGCAAGGCCGCGGAAGCGGAAGCGGTCCGGCCCGGGGACGCCGAGCAGCTCGCAGATCACCTCGACCGGCAGCCGGAAGGCGAAGGCGTCCATGAAGTCGACGGGCGAGCCGTCCGCGCCGCTCTCCGCCATGCCCTCCAGCAGCCGGCCGGTGGCCGCCACCACGGCCGGCCGCAGTGCGGCCACCCGGCGGGCGTTGAACGCCGAGGCGATCAACGAGCGGACCCGGCCGTGGTCGGGCGCGTTGCGCTGGAGGATCGAGCGGCCGAGCAGGGTGACCGAGGAGTGCCGGGCGAGGAGCGGGTCGGACAGCAGCAGCGTCTCGGTGTCCTCCAGCGCGAAGGCCGGGTTGCGCAGCACCTGGCTCGCGGCGGCGTGCCCGATGGCCAGGACGGTGCCCGGCCCGGCGGTGGCGGCCGCGCCCAGCCCGTGCGCCCGCGCGTAGAGCGGGTACGGGTCCGCCCTGCCCTCGCCGGTCATCAGCTGCTCGATGATCGATGCGCCGTCCATCCGGTGCTCCCCTCCCGAGACCCGAGCCCTGGCCTCTCAACCCTCCGCGGGCGGAGGGAAGTTCCCGTGCGTCCCCGGCCGGTCGTGCCCGGCCCGACTCCGGTTCGCCTGCGCCGGGGCGGGCGGTCGGTACGCTGGCCGTATGGAGATCTGGATCAACCCGCGCTGCGGGAAGTGCCGAACGGCGCTCGGCGAGCTGGAGGCCGTGGGCGCCGAGTACACCGTGCGGCGCTACCTGGAGGACCCTCCGACCGCTGCCGAGCTGGAGCAGGTGCTGGAGCGGCTGGGTCTGGAGCCGTGGGACATCACCAGGCTCGACGAGCAGTCCGCCAAGGACCTCGGGATGAAGAAGTGGACCAGGGAGCCGGGCGACCGGGCCCGCTGGATCGCGGCGATGGCCTCGCACCCGATCCTGATCCAGCGCCCGATCATCACCGCGGACGACGGCCACGCCGTGGTCGCCCGGACGCCCGACGCCCTCAAGTCGGTCCTGCCGCAGCGGGGCTGATCCCGGCCGGGGTGCACCGGTGGCGGGGCTCCCCTCCGTCGGTGCCTCCGCCTCCGCCGGTACCTCCGCCGGTGTCGCTCTCAGTGCCGCCGCCGCTACCTCCGTCAGTGCCGCTCTCAGTGCCGCCTGCCGCCTCAGTGCCGCTGGATGCGCTTCACCGGCTCGCCCGGGCGCCAGGACGTGATCCACAGGTGGTCCTCGCCCACGGTGGTGTGCACCACCTGCTCCAGCTCCAGCCGGAAGGCGTGGAACGGGCCGGGCGGCGGCTCCGGGAGATCGGCCTCCCAGGCGGCCAGCTCGACCTCGTCGGTGATCTCGACGGCGCGGCCGGAGACCTTGGAGTCCCCGCCCTCCATCGTCGCGTCGCCCGGGTGGGCGTGCAGTGCGAAGCGGCCGTCCCGCTGGAGGTCGCGGGCCTTCACCGCGCCGAACATCGACCCGAGGGTGAGGTCGGCGCCGACGAACTCCACCTCGGTGCCGCTCACCCGGGGTGAACCGTCCTTGCGCAGCGTCGCCAGGACGTGGTGCTTGTTGGCCTCGAAACGGGCCCGCACGGCGGAGGCCAGATCGGGTGCCTCGTGCTCGAAATCCTGCCAGGTAGCCATGGCGTCAGTCTGGCACCGGGGGCCGACAACCGCCGGTGCGGCCGCGGCGTTCGTCGGTGGCCGGTGCCAGACTGACCCGGTGACCACCACGACCACGTACATCGCCTTCCTGCGAGCCGTCAACGTCGGCGGCCGGACGGTGAAGATGGAACGGCTGCGGGCCCTGTTCGGCGAGTTGGGCCTCGGCGACGTGCGCTCGTACATCCAGAGCGGCAACGTCTTCTTCACCACCGACGAGCCGGATCGCGCCGCGCTCGCCGGACGCATCGAGCAGCACCTGGCGGAGGCGCTCGGCTACCCCGTCCCGGTGATGCTGCGCACCGTGGAGGAGGTCGAGGCGCTGCTCGCCGCCGAGCCGTTCGCGGGCATCGAGGTCACGCCGGACATCCGGCTGGTGGTCAACTTCCTCTCCGAGCCGCTTCCGGCGGACTTCCCCGTCCCGTACACCTCCCCCAAGGGCGACTACGAGGTGATCGGCGCCGACGACGGCACCGCCTACGTGGTGGTCCACCTCCGGGACGGACGGTGGAACACCCCCGGCAACCTCTTCGGCAGGTCCTACCGGGGCTCGGCCACCGCACGGTTCCTGCACACCACCGTCAAGATCCTGGCCGCCGCCAGGAGGAGCTGACGCGGCGGAGGACCGCAATCTGGACAGGTGGGGGCCGGTGAGCCGACAATCGGGCCATGACGTCTCCTGAGATCCGGACCCACGTGGTCCGGCCGTCCGAGGTCGAGCGCGAGCACGCGCTCGGAGTGCTGCGGGAGGGCGCGGGCAGCGGCCGGCTCTCGCACGACACCTTCCTCGGCCGGATGGAGCTCGTGCTGCAGGCCGGCACGCGGGCCGAGCTGGACCAGGCGATGGCGGGCCTGCCGGCCGGGAACCCGGTCGGGCGCTTCCTGCTGCGGACGGTCGGCCAGGTCTCGGCGTTCGGCGTACGGCTGCGCGGGGCGTGGCGGATCGAGCGGCTGCCCGGACTGAGCCTGCCGCAGTCGGGGGAACGGAAGTTGACGATCGGACGGGTCCCCGGGTCCGGGCTGCGGCTGCACGACATCTCGGTCTCGCGCAACCACGCCGAGCTGCGGTGGGAGGGCGCCGACTGGGTGCTGTACGACCTCGGCTCGACCAACGGCACCCATGTGAACGGCCTGCGGATCGCGGGCGGGGTCCGGGTGCGCCCGGGCGACCAGGTCCGCTTCGGCAACCTGGAGTTCCGGCTCGCCTCGGGCTGAGCCCACCCCGGCCGGGAGTCGGCGCGGAACTCCCCGGAAGCGGAGGCGGCCTGACGGGCCACCGACCCCGCGCCGGCGCTCCGGATCAGCCCGTCGGGCCGTCAACCCTGGCCACCGGGCGGGCTGTCAGGCGGATGTCGGACTGGTCGTCAGGGGCCGTTCAGGCAGCGAGGCCACCGGCGGACGACCGTACCCGGGGGCCCGGCGGAGCGGGTGTCGGTGGCCGGTGCGAGGATGCGGTCATGAACCAGGAGACCGAGCTCACCTTCGACGTACGGCGCGAGGCCGAGGAGCGTGCCCGCGAGTTGATCCGGTGCGGCTTCCAGGAGCAGGACGAGATAGCCGAGTCCCTGGTCGAGGAGTTCGAGGACCAGGGGCTGGAGGAGGAGGACGCCGAGGAGATCGTCGCCCCGCTCTGGCGGGAGCGGCTGGCCGAGCAGGCGTCCTGGCCGGAGACGACCGACGTGGACCGGCTGGAGGAGGCGTTCGACACCCTGGAGGATCAGGGCATCGTCGCGGCGATGGACTTCACCTGCTGCGCGAACTGCGGTTACCACGAAATCGGTGGCGAGGCCGAGGCGGACTCGCGCGGCTTCGTCTTCTTCCACCAGCAGGACACCGAGAGCGCGGCCGCCGGGCACGGGCTGATGCTGCGGTACGGCGGGTTCCGGGCCGAGGGCGAGCCCAAGGAGTCGGCGGAGCGGCGCACGGTGGAGATCGGCCGCGAGGTGGTGGCGGCCCTGGAGGCGGCCGGCCTGCCGGTGGAGTGGGACGGCTCGCCGGCCAAGGCCATTGCGGTCACCCCGCTGACCTGGCTCAACCGGCTGCCCGAGTAGCCGTCGACGGCCCGCCGCCCGGCGGCGGGCCGCCCCTGGGGCCGACCGGAGGCGAAGACCCGGGAGCCGGCCGGAGGCGAAGACCCGGGAGCCGGCCGGAGGCGAAGACCCGGGAGCCGGCAGGGGGAGAAAGACTCGATGGGGCCGGGGGCCCGGGGAGCCTAAGGGCCGAGGACCCGCTCGACGCCGGCCACCACGACGGCGAGGCCGCGCTCGAAGCGCCGCTCGAAGTCCCCGAAGAAGTCCTGCCCCGCGGCGGCGGCCAGCTCGTACGCGGGATCGATCTCGGCGGCCCGCTGCTCCGCGTCGTAGCCGGGCGCCCGCTCCCCCGGCACGGGGTGAACGGCCTGCTCCTCGATCACGAAGCCGATGGTGTACGCGTACCCGGTGGTGAACGCCTGCACGGCATCGGCGAGTTCGAAGCCGGCCCGGGTGAGGACGCCGAGCAGGGCGTGCTGGCCCTCGGCGTGGCCCTGGTCGGTGAGCCTGGTGCCGCTGAAGACCTTGGCGCCGTCCCGGTAGCCGAGCAGGGCGGTGCGCAGGCCGCGACAGGTTCCGGCCAGCGCCTCCTGCCAGGAGTCCGGCAGAGCGGCGGGCCCGGCGGACATCCGGCGGAGCATCTCGGTGGCCATCTCGTCCAGCAGCGCCTGTTTGTTGGCGAAGTGCCAGTACAGCGCGGGCGCCTTGACGTCCAGCTCGGTGGCGATGCGGCGCAGGGTGAGGCCGTCGAGGCCGGTCTCGTCGAGCAGCCGCAGCGCGGTGTCGACGACCTGGGCACGGTCCAGCTTCGGTGGCACGACCGGCCTTCCTTCCCGTGGTTGCACGCTCCCGGCACGCGGTCGCGCACCTCGGCGCCCGCGGTCGCGGACTCCCGGCATTGACAATTTAACACCGTTAAGCCCATGCTCTCCCCATCGCCAACTTAACGTCGTTAAGGAGAGTGCTCGTGCTGCCTGCCCAGCCCCGCCCCCGGACCGCCCCGCACCAGGAGCAGACCGACGTCCTGATCGTCGGCGCCGGACCGACCGGCCTCACCCTTGCCTGCGACCTCGCCCGCCGCGGGGTGCGCGCCCTGCTGGTCGAGCGCGCCGCGGAGCTCTTCCCCGGCTCGCGCGGCAAGGGGCTCCAGCCGCGCACCCTGGAGGTCTTCGAGGACCTCGGGATCCTGCCCGCCGTCCGTGAGGCCGGCGGCCCCTACCCGCGGATCCTGTCCTGGCAGGACGGCGAGCGGCAGGGCGAGTGGGACCTCGTCGAGCGCAGCACCGCCGACGACCCGACCGTCCCGTACCCGGACACCTGGATGCTCCCGCAGTGGCGCACCCAGGAGATCCTCCACGCCCGGCTGCGCGAGCTCGGCGGCGAGGTCCGCTTCGGCACCGCGCTCACCGGCCTCGACCAGCCCCTCGACCCCGGCCGGCACCCCGACCTCGGCCAAACCCCCGCCCTCGACGAGCACCCGGACCGGCGCCCCGACCGGGTGACGGCCACCCTGACCGGTCCGGACGGCGGCCTGCGGACCGTCTCGGCGCAGTACCTGGTGGCGGCGGACGGCGGGCGCGGCGCCGTCCGGCGGCTCGCCGGCATCCCGATGGCCGGCGAGCAGGTCGACCCGCAGCAGTCGCTGGTCGCGGACGTCCGGGTCACCGGTCTCGACCGCGACAACTGGCACTTCTGGCCGAAGGGCGCCGGCGGCCCGCTGCTGCTCTGCCCGCTCCCCGGCACCGCCGACTTCCAGCTGCTCGCCCAGTTCGGCGAGCACGCGGAACCGGACACCTCGCCGGCCGCGGTGCGCGAGCTGATCGCGGCCCGCACCCACCTCGCCGCAGCGGCGGTCGGCGACGTCCGCTGGGCCTCGGCCTTCCGCCCGAGCGCGGCGCTGGCCGAGCGGTTCCGGTCCGGCCGGGTCTTCCTGGCCGGCGACGCCGCGCACATCCACTCCCCGGCGGGGGGACAGGGCCTCAACACCAGCATCCAGGACGCCTACAACCTGGGCTGGAAGCTCGGGCAGGTCCTGCTGCACGACGCGCCCGAGGAGCTGCTGGACAGCTACGAGCAGGAACGGCTGCCGGTCGCCGCCGACGTGCTGGAGATCTCCACCCGGCTGCACCGCGCGGGCGCCGTACGGCACGGCAGGCTGCGCGGGCCGCGGACGGAGCAGCTGGGCGTCGGCTATCCGGACGGGCCGCTCACCGTGGAAGCGCGCCCGGGCCTGCCCGAGGAGGCCCTGCGGGCGGGCGACCGCGCACCGGACGCACCGCTGGACGGGTCACCGGCGGGCACCCGGCTGTTCGACCTGTTCCGCGGCCCGCACGTGACGGTGCTCGCCGTCGGCCGTCGGCTGCCGGCGGTGCCGGCCGGGGTGCGGGCACACCGGGTGGACGGCGGGGTCGCGCAGGCGGTCTACGGCGAAGGGCTCTTCG
This sequence comes from Kitasatospora sp. RG8, assembly GCF_017813315.1. NCBI lineage: Bacteria > Bacillati > Actinomycetota > Actinomycetes > Kitasatosporales > Streptomycetaceae > Kitasatospora > Kitasatospora sp. RG8. The sequence continues at coordinate 62,331 of NZ_JAGIYX010000036.1, read as the reverse complement.
TCATCCGGCCGGACGGCTACCTCGGGCTGGCCACCGACGACCCGGCCGACCTGCCGGGATACCTGGCCCGACTCGGGCTCCGCTGACGCCCCGGGCAGGCCTGGCACATCCCCCGGGCAGGTGGCAGGGGCATATGCCACGCGCGTAGATCATCGGCCCGAAAAAGCGGCCGCCGGTCACTCGGCGGCGCCTCCCAGGATGCCCGCGGCGCCGTCCCGGATGTCGGCCCGGCCCCAGAGCTGCGCGGTGCAGCGCTGGTAGGTGGACTGCCAGTGCGGCCAGTTGCGGGCCACGTCGTCGTCGCAGTCCGCGATCAGCCGCTCGACCAGCGCCGGCTCGACGCCGTCCAGCAGCCAGGCGAGCGCGTCCGCGGTGCCGGGGCCGTCGGCGGAGCGCAGCAGGTCCAGCAGCTCGGGCAGGCTGCCGACCCGGGAGGTCTCCGTGAACACCAGCTCCATCCGCGGCAGCAGCTGGCGCTCCTCGATCCGCAGGTGGGTCTCCAGCCGGGCCGCGAGGTCCTCCATCGCGTAGGCGACCGGCCAGGCGCTGCCCGCGTCCCGGCTGGCGATCCGGACCAGGGTGCTGACCCGGGTGAACGAGTGGTCGAGGTTGTGGTGGTCCGCCTCCAGCCAGTTGAGCAGCAGCCGCAGCTCGGGCGCGAAGCGGCGGACGATCGGCCAGATCCGGGTGTCCTGCTGCTCGTGGTGGCAGGTCAGCATCGCGTTGACGAAGTGCCAGTGCCGCAGCAGCGCCTCGCCCTTGTCGTCCTCGCCGGGCTGGAGCAGCCGCAGCGAGTTGGGCAGCCGCGCCAGGTCGCGGCGGAGCGCGGCGTGCACGAGCCGCAGTCCGGCGAACCGGACGGCCTGCGGCTCCTCGCCGGCGGCGTGCTCACGGTCGGAGCCCCCCTGGGCGGGGGCTGCGGGCGGGGACGCTACGGGCAGCAGATGGCTCGGCATGGCACTCTCTTCACGACTTGGCACGGCTGGTGGAATCGCCATGGGCGGATTCGCGGCTGGCGGTAGGCGGTCCCACCACAGTGGCCGTAGTCGATCAGAGCCGAATCAATGTCCGATTGACGTGCAGGTCAGCGCCCTGTGGGCGCCCCGGAGGGCCCGGCGCCGAAGCCGACGGCCCGGCCCCCGGAAGGGGCCGGGCCGTCGGCGGCCGCACCGGGCGGCGGGTCAGCGGATCAGCGCGGGTCGAGCGGGCGGCTCGGGTCGGTCGCTCCCGAGGACGGTCGCCCCGGGGTCGGTCGCCCCCAGGAGTCGGTCGCTCGGGGATCAGTCGCTCTGCGGGTCAGTCGCTCTGCGGGCCCGCCAGGTTCTTGGTGAGCCACTGCAGGGTGTCCGGGATCATCTTCTTGAAGTCGCTGGTGAGGTGCTTGCCGCCGGGCTGCTCGTAGTACTCGATGGCGAGCGGCGGAGTGGCCTTGGCGACCCACGCCTTGACCAGCTTGGTCTCGTACGCGTTGGCGCCGCCGGCGGTGACGAGCATCTTCACGTCGGCCTTGCCCAGGGCGACCATCGTCTCGGGGCTGTTGGCCTGCCGCTCGGCCTCGTGGCCCTTCCAGAGCCCCGAGTCCGGGTTGAAGTAGCCGTCGATCGGCACGGCCGCCTTGAACTTGTCCGGGTGCTGCAGGGCCAGCTTCGCGCTGCAGAACGCGCCGGTGGAGGCGCCCATCAGGCCCCAGCCGTCACGGCCCTTCACGGTGCGGAAGTTGGCGCGGACGAAGTCCGGGATGTCCTCGGCCATCCAGGTGCCCATCTTGGGCTGGCCGGGGATGTCGGCGCAGTCCAGGGCGTTCTTCTCGTCGCTGTTGAAGTTCTGTACCGGCATGATCATGATGAACGGGTGCGCCTTGCCGGCCTTGGACAGTTCGGCGTTCACCTGCTGGATCGGCAGCTGGTCGTCGGTCCAGGTGTTGTAGCCGTTGCTCTGGCCCCCGGCGAAGAGGGTGAGCACCGGGAAGCCGGTCTTGGCGAACTTCGGGTCGTTGTACTCGGGCGGCAGCCAGACCCAGACCTTGCCGGAGACGCCCGACTTGGGACCGGCCAGCGTGGTCACCAGGATCTGGCCCGCGGCGGTGTCCCGGGCCTTGGTGAGGGCCGCGGCCGGGCCGGTGGGCATCAGGACCTTGCCCGAGGCGGTCGGGGTCGCACTGGCGGGCGCCGCGGAGGTGCTGCCGGTGGCCGACGGGGAGCCGGGGGCGGTGCTGCCGCTCGCGCTCGCCGTGCCGGCGGCCTTGGCGGTGTCCCCCTTCTTCCCGCCGGCGTCCGTACTGCCGCAGGCCGCCAGCGAGGCGGCCAGGGTGAAGGCGGCGGCGCCGGTCAGGACGGCGCGGATACGGGTGGACTGCGGCTGCACGGTGAGGACTCTCCGACCGGTGTCGCGCCCGCTCCGTCGGGAGCCGGGCGGTGGCCCCCGGGTGGGGCCGGACAGGCCGGGGGCACGACGTCGTCCGTGGCCCCCGGGAGGCGGCGCGCCGCCCCTCGCGGAGGCGTGCCGTCCTGCGATCTTATGACGTGGGCCGGGGCGAGCCGGTTGCGGTTGGACCAGTGTCAATCCAATGTTTGTTCCCGATCCGGTAAAGGCTTTCGACAGCCCTGCCGATCGGCGGGGGGCGTCCCCGCCGGACGGCGGGGAGCACAGTCGCGCGCGGTCCGGGCCCGCCGTGTTTTGGGCCCTCGTACCAGTGACCCCGGGAGCCCGATCGGGGACGATCAGTTCGCCCGTACCAGCGCCCGAGGAGCCGCCATGCCCCAGCAGACCGCCGTCGTCACCGGAGCCGGGAGCGGGGTGGGCCGCGCCGTGGCCGTGGAGCTGGCCGCCGCCGGCTGGCGGCTGGTGCTCGCCGGCCGGCGGGAGGCGCCGCTGCGCGAGACGGCGGGGCTCTGCGCGGCGGCCGCGGCCGGGACGGGCGGCGACGGGACGGCCGGCGGGGGAACGGGAGGTGCGGCGGGCGGCGCGGTGGCCGTGGTGCCGACCGACGTCACCGACCCGGCGGCGGTGGACGCGCTGTTCGCGACGGCCGCCGAGCGGTTCGGCCGGGTCGACCTGCTGTTCAACAACGCCGGGACGTTCGGCGCGCCGACCCCGGTGGACGAGCTGGACGTCGCCGAGTGGCGGGCCGTGGTCGACCTCAACCTGACCGGGGCCTTCCTCTGCGCCCGGGCCGCGTTCCGGCAGATGAAGGCCCAGGACCCGCAGGGCGGCCGGATCATCAACAACGGCTCGATCTCGGCCCACGTGCCGCGGCCGCAGTCGATCGCGTACACCGCGACCAAGCACGCCGTCACCGGGCTCACCAAGTCGCTGTCGCTGGACGGCCGCCCGTACCGGATCGCCTGCGGGCAGATCGACATCGGCAACGCCGCGACCGACATGACGGCGGCGATGAGCGTCGGCGTGCGGCAGGCGGACGGGCGGGTCGCGGTGGAGCCGACCATGGACGTCGCCGACGTGGCCCGCACCGTGCGGCACATGGCGGGGCTGCCGCTGGAGGCCAACGTGCAGTTCGCCACCGTGATGGCGACCGCCATGCCCTACATCGGACGGGGCTGAGCCGGTCCGGTGGCGGGGCCCCCACCGCGGGAGGAGCCGGCGCCGGCACCGCGGGAGGGCGGGGAAGCCACCGCGGGAGGTACCGGGGAAGCCGGCGCTACTCGTCGTGGGAGTGGCGGTAGCGCCGTCGGCCGCCCTCCTCGTCCAGCCGGTACACGCTGGTGGTCGGCCAGTACTCGCCGGCGTCGGTGGCGGGCAGTTCGGCGCGCAGGACCATCCGCAGCGAGGGCGGCGGGGCGGTGGCGTTGACGCGCTTGCGGTGGCCGTCCCAGCGGCCGCCGCAGAGTTCGACGTCGAGGACGACGGGGGTGGTGCTCATCCCGCGATGGTGGCAGCGTTCACCCGACCCGGGGGTTTGGACCCCGTGAAGCCACTCGCCCGGGTGATCCTCCGTCACGACAGGCTGACGGCCGCCTCCTTGGTGCACGGGAGGCGGCCGTCGGCGCGGAGACCGGGGTCAGTTGCGCCAGGTGTCGTTCAGCGTGACCTGGCCGGAGGCCGGCACGGTCGCGGTCCGGTTGGCGCCGGACTCCCAGGTGACGTTCCCGGCGGCGTCCTTGCGGATGTACTTGTACTCGAACGCGGTACCGGCGGCCATCGCCACGTCCAGCTTCCAGACCGGGTAGGCGGCCGAGGAGAGCGGCAGTGCCTTGCCGGTGTCCCAGCCGCCGAGCGCGGCGGTGTTGCCGGCCACGTAGATGTTCTGGCCGTAGACGGTGGTCGCGTTGACCGCGAAGGACGCGCCGCCGCCCACCGGGTTGCCGCCGCCGGTGCCGCCCGGCGCGCCGACGTACAGCGCCACCGCGTCGCCCGCGCCGACGGTGGCGGTGAACCGGCCGTCCGAACCGACGGTGTACGACGGCCCGGTGCAGCCGCCCGCGGCCGGGTCGCCGTGCTGGACGTCGCAGTACGAACCGGCCGGCAGCGAGGTCTGGAAGGTCTGGGTGACCGGTCCGGACTCGCGGTTCAGCGCCACGAAGCCCTTGTTGCCGCGCCCGAAGGCGATCGCGTTGTTGCCGTTGGACCACCAGTTGGTGATCCCGGTGCCCGCCACCGCGTTGCGGAAGCCGACCATGTTGGCCACCTGCCGCCAGGCGTGCGTGCAGTTCCAGCCGTCGCTGTAGCAGGCGTTGACGGTGCCGCCGTTCGGCGGGCCGTCGTCGTGGCCGGTGAAGGCGTAGCCGGAGTAGACGTTGGGCGCGCCGTACGGGTTGGCCAGCATGAAGACGTTGGCCAGGGTGTAGGCGGAGCCGTCCTTGTACGTCAGCGTGGAGCCGTTGCGCTCGGTGTCCCAGTTGTCGACGAAGGTGCGGGCCTTGTCGCCCGGCAGCAGGCCGGAGCCCCAGTTCGCGAGGTCGGCGATCCGGCCGCCCTGGAAGGCGCTCTTCAGCCAGGTGCCGGAGCGGAACTCGTCGACGTCGCCGGTGCCGGTGTACTCGGAGGGCTGGATCGGCTCGCCCGCGCCGTAGATGACCTCCTGGACCCAGTACGCGTTGGGGTTGGCGGTCCGGGCCTTGATCGCGGCGAGGTCGGCGGCGGCGATGTGCTTGGCGGCGTCGATCCGGTAGCCGTCGACGCCGAGCGAGGCCAGGTCGTTCAGGTAGCCGGCGATGGTCTGCTGGACGTAGGCGCTGCCGGTGTCGAGGTCCGAGAGGTTGACCAGCTCGCAGTTCTGCACGTTGGAGCGGTCGGCGTAGTTGCTGATCGCGGTGCGGCAGGAGTGGAAGTCCTGGTCCTGGTAGTACCCGGGGTAGTTGTACTTGCTGTAGTTCGTCCCGCCGGTGCCGGTGCCGGAGCCGGCCGACATGTGGTTGATCACCGAGTCGGCGACCACCTTGACGCCGGCCGCGTGGCAGGTGTCGACCATGCGCTTGAAGGACGCCCGGTCGCCGAGGCGCCCGGCTATCTTGTAGCTCACCGGCTGGTAGGAGGTCCACCACTGGCTGCCCTGGATGTGCTCCTGGGGCGGCGAGACCTCGACGAAGCCGTAGCCCTTCGGGCCGAGCGTGTCGGTGCAGGCCTTGGCGACGGAGTCGAAGCGCCACTCGAAGAGGGTCGCCGTGACGTCCTTGCCGTTGCCGGGCGGGGTGGCCTGGGCGGGGGCGGCGCCGAACGCCGCGGTGAGTGAGAGGGCGAGCGCCGCCGAGGCGGTGAGCGCGCCGGCCGTCCGGGCAGGCCGGCGGGTGGGGGCGGTGGTGACCACGATGTCTCCTGGGGGCTGGGGTGGGGGCAGCCTGGGGTACCGCTCGTGAAACTTGCTGAAATGTTTCTGAAACTTGCAGCGCTGAACTTAGGGTCGCGACCTGGACCCGTCAAGGCCTTGGAAACAACGTTTCTGCAGCTCCGGAAAGCTCGTATGCGACTTTCCCGCGCGCCCGGCATGGACGGGCGCGGACGACGGGGGGCCGGGCAGGAACGGCCGGGACCGGCCGGGGGCGGGGCATGGGCGGGCTCGGACGGGCGCGGAGGACCACGGACGGGCAGGGGCCCGGGGCCGCACACCCGGGCGGGCCGGGCGCGGGGGACGGTCCCGGTCGAGGCGCACGGCCCGGCCTCACCGGCCTTCACATCACCCTGCGACGCCCGCGGCGGGCCGGCACGGGCCGTCCGGCCGGGGCCGCTTCGCCGAAGGCAGGGCGCCGGCCCGCAGGCCCTCGGGGCCCCGGGGCGGCCGCCACCGGCCCCCTCGCCCACGGGTCCGGGCCCCACCCACAGGTCCTGACGGCCCGCCCCCGGTGGCGGCGGACCGCCGCCGGCGGCCGGAGCCGCCGGGGTCACGACACCCGACGGCAGGAGGGAGAGGGAACTAGACGGCGTCGGGCCCGCGTTCGCCGGTCCGCACGCGGACGATCGACTCCACCGGCACCGCCCAGACCTTGCCGTCCCCGATCTTCCCGGTACGGGCGGCCCGGACGATCTCGTCCATCACCCGCTCGGCGTCCTCGTCCTCGACCACCACCTCGATCCGGGCCTTGGGCACCAGGTCGATCCGGTACTCGGCGCCCCGGTAGACCTCGGTGTGCCCGTGCTGCCGGCCGTACCCGCTGGCCTCGGTGACGGTCAGTCCGTGCACGCCGACGGCCTGCAGCGCGTTCTTCACCTCGTCCAACTTGAACGGCTTGACGATCGCGGTGATCAGCTTCATGCGGAGGGGGTCCTGTCGGACGGGTGCGTGAACACGGTGGTGGTGGCGTGGGCGGTCGTGCCGTGCCCCAGGACGCCGTGATCGTACGCCGTCTCGGCGTGCACGGCGAGGTCCAGGCCGGTGAGTTCGTGTTCCTCGCTGGCGCGGAACCCCATCACCCGGTCGACCGCCCGGCCGATCCCGTAGGTCGCGGCGAAGGCGTAGGCCGCGACGGCGGCGACCGCCACCAGCTGCTTGCCGAGCTGCCCGAGGCCGCCGCCGTGCAGCAGGCCGGCCGGTCCGCCGGTCATCGCGGCGGTGGCGAAGAGGCCGATCAGCCCGGTGCCGATCACACCGGCCACGAAGTGCACGCCCACCACGTCCAGCGAGTCGTCGAAGCCGAACCGGAACTTCCAGCTGACCGCGTACGAGCAGACCACGCCCGCCGCCAGCCCGATCACCAGCGCGCCGACCAGGTCGACGCTGCCGCAGGACGGGGTGATCGCGACCAGGCCGGCCACCGCACCCGAGGCGGCGCCCAGGGTGGTGGCGTGGCCGTCCCGCCGCTTCTCCACCAGCAGCCAGCCGAGCAGCCCGGTGCAGCCGGCCGCCTGGGTGTTGAGCAGTGCGGACGCGGCCAGGCCGTTGGCGCCCAGCGCCGAGCCGGCGTTGAAGCCGAACCAGCCGAACCAGAGCAGGCCCGCACCGAGCAGTACCAACGGCAGGTTGTGCGGGCGCATCGCCTCCTTCCGGAACCCGATCCGCGGGCCGAGCAGCAGCGCCAGGGCCAGGCCGCTGGCACCGCAGTTGACCTCGACGACGGTGCCCCCGGCGAAGTCCAGCGCGCCGAGCCCCGACAGGATCCAGCCGTCGGGCGCGAACACCCAGTGCGCGACCGGGACGTAGACCAGCAGCGTCCAGACGGCGGTGAAGGCCACCCAGGAGCCGAACTTCGCCCGGTCCGCGATGGCGCCGCTGATCAGGGCGGCGGTGATGACCGCGAAGGTGAGCTGGAAGGTGGCGAAGAGCACGGTGGGCACGTGGCCGGTGAGCGAGGACGGGGTGATCCCGGCCATGCCGAGGTGCTCCGGTCCGCCGATCAGGCCCCAGCCGCCGACGTCCCGGCCGAACGCCAGCGAGTAGCCGGCCAGCAGCCAGACCACGGTGACCACGGCGATCGAGACGAAGCTCATCATGATCATGTTGAGCACGCTCTTTGTGCGGACCATGCCGCCGTAGAAGAGCGCCAGACCGGGGGTCATCAGCAGGACGAGCGCGGTGCTGGCCAGCAGCCAGGCGGTGTCACCGGTGTCGAGGCCGGGCGACGAGTCAGCCAGGAACATAGGGCGTGCCTTCCCAAGGGCCTGCGTCGGGGTGGGGTTCGCAGGTCGCGGTTGGGAGAGTGTCGCGAGGACGGGTTTCCGGTCGCGGACGGACACGTTTCGCCCGTGTTTCGTATTGCCCGGCGGTTGCCCCGCGGTTGCCGGGCGGTTTCCGGAAGCTCACGGGCGGGCGGACGACGCGGGGCCCGGCAGCCGTCGCTGCCGGGCCCCGCTCCCTGTCTCACCTGGTTTCAGCCGGTGTCACCGGCCGGGGTTCAGCTGGTGGCGATCGAGGTGTCGTCGATCACGAAGCTGGTCTGCAGCGAGGAGTCCTCGGTGCCGGCGAACTTCAGGGTGACCGTCTGGCCCGCGTAGGACGAGAGGTCGAAGGTGCGCAGCTGGTAGCCGGCGGCCGCGTCCACGTTGGAGTAGGTCTTCAGCGCGGTGCCGTTGACCGTGACGGTCAGCTTGTCGTACTGCGTGGAGCCGGACTCGGCGGTGTCGATGTGCAGGTAGAAGCTCAGCGACGCCTTGCAGCCGGCCGGGATGGTCACCGTCTGGGACAGGTTGTCCGAGTGGGTGGAGCCGTAGCCGTTCATCCAGGCCTTCCAGGAACCGCCGTGGGCGGCCTGCGAGGCGCTGTTGTCGACCACGCCGCTGGAGGCGGTCCACGGGGCGGCGGAGCCGGTCTCGAAGCCCGCGTTGCCGAGCAGCTGCGCCGGGGTGCAGGTGCCGCCACCGCCGCCGGAGACGGTCCAGGTGAAGCTGGTGGAACCGGTCTTGTTGGCGGCGTCCTTCGCGGTGACGGTCACGTTGTACGTGCCGGCCGCGGTCGCGGTGCCGGTGATCTTGCCGGTCGAGCTGATCGACAGGCCGGTCGGCAGGCCGGTGGCCGAGAAGGTCAGCGGAGCGGTGCCGCCGGTGGCGGCGATCTGCAGGTTGACCGAGCCGTTCAGAGCGGTGCTCTGGTTGCCCGGGCTGGTGACGGTGACGCCGCCCGGGTTCGGCGCGGTGCCGACGTTGACGCCCGCCCAGGCGGTGCTGACCGCGTTGAGCTCGGCACTGCCGGCGCCGTACAGGTCGGTGGCCGCCTTCTCCGTCGCGATGCGCGCCGCGGCGTAGTTGGTGGTGGAGGTCATGTAGGTGGTCAGCGCGCGGTACCAGACCGCCGCGGCCTTGTCCCGGCCGATGCCGTTGACGGTGATGTTGCCCTGGGTCGGCGAGTTGTAGCTGACGCCGTTGATCACCTTCGCGCCGCTGCCCTCGGCCAGCAGGTAGAAGAAGTGGTTGCCGACGCCGGACGAGTAGTGGACGTCCTTGTTGCCGACGGTGGAGGACCAGTAGTCGGCGGAGCCGCCGTCCTTGGACGGCTTGTCCATGTAGCGCAGCGGGGTGCCGTTCCCGTTGATGTCGATCAACTCGCCGATGAGGTAGTCGGGGTTGTCGGTCGGGATGTTGGCGTAGAACTCGACCATGGTGCCGAAGATGTCCGAGGTGGCCTCGTTGAGGCCGCCGGACTCGCCCGAGTAGTCGAGGTTGGCCGTGGCGGCGGTGACGCCGTGGCTCATCTCGTGGCCCGCGACGTCGAGCTCGGTCAGCGGGTGGGTGTTGGAGTCACCGTCACCGTAGGTCATGCAGAAGCAGCTGTCGTCCCAGAACGCGTTCACGTAGTTGTTGCCGTAGTGGACGCGGCTGTAGGCGCCGACACCGTCGTTCTTGATGCCGTTGCGGCCGAAGGTGTTCTTGTAGAAGTCCCAGGTGGCCGCGACGCCGAAGTGGGCGTCGACCGCGGCGGACTCGCTGTTGGCGACGGTGCCGTCGCCCCAGCTGTCGCTGGACTTGCTGTACAGGGTGCCGGTGCCCGAGGTCCCGTGGTTCAGGTTGGTGGTGTACATCCCACCGCGGGTGCCGTCCTTCATCTGGAAGGACGAACCCGACTGCGTGGTGCCGATGGTGACGTTGCCGACGAAGACGCCCTTGCCGGTGCCGGTCTGGATGCCCTCGAACTTGTGGATGACCTGGCCGGAGGTCGCGTCCGTGATCACGTGCAGCTTGCTCGGGGTGCCGTCGGCCTCGGTGGAGGAGACGACGGTCTCCCAGGCGAGCCGCGGGGTGTTGTCGGCGGCCCACACCACCAGGCGGGGCGCGGTGTCCAGCGAGGTGCCCGCCTGCGCGGCGAGCGCGGCGGACTGCGCGGCCGGCGCGGCCAGCTTCGGCGTGGTGCTCACGCCGGTCAGCGCGGCGGTGCTCGCGCGGTCCACACCGGTGGTCGCGCCACCCGGGGCCTGGTGCACCACCAGGTCGCCGCCGAGCACGGGCAGGCCGTTGAGGGTGCGCTCGTAGCGCAGGTGGCGGGCACCGTTGGCGTCCTGGACGACGTCCTTGGTGACCAGCTTCTCCTCGCTGCCCAGGCCCAGGCTCTGGGCGAGGGTGGTGGTCTGCTGGTTCGCGGAGGCGATCAGCTGGGCGCGGCTCGCCTGCGCGGCGGCGACGGCCGCCGGAGCGTCCGGGGTCGCCGCCTGCGCGATGACCGGGATGCCGGTCACGAGCAGCGCGGTGGAGGCGGCCATGACAACGGCTGCCTTCCGGGCCTGGGTGTAACGGGACATGCGGACTCCTTTTCCGACCGGCGCGGGTTCGCGACCGGTGGAGAGAACCTGGCCGCAGGGTTGCGGCACAGTGGGGGCCCCCGCCGCCGGGTTCGCGGCGCGGGTGCGGTTGCGGAGCAGTTGCGGAGCAAGTACTTGGCAGGGGGAGCGCTGTTCCTGACCGTGGGACAGCCGCACCGGGGGGTGGGGCCCCCTCGTCTGCAGCCGGAGGAATCGTGGCAGCAAACGAGCCGTTAATGACAGATGCATGCCACGGAATGGCCGATTAGCTACCGGACCCGTTCATCCGTCAGACCGGCCTCCGTGTTACAGGCGCACAAACTTCCGAAGACGGTTTTCATTGTCGCGGAATCGTTCGATCACCCCCGGCGGCCACTGACCAGCACTCAGGGCACCTCGGGCGTCCGCATGGTGGACGGCAGCGCCGCGCACGCACGGCACGTCACCATTCCGGCCGTGCCAGGGTCGATTTTCGGCCACCCCCGCCAGGGCCGGTCCGGAACGCACCGGGCCCCGCACCGCCCTCAGGCGGCACGGGGCCCGGTCGGGGCGGCCCGTCAGTGCTGGACGAACACCGCCACGGTGCGGCCGGGCACGGTGAACGTGCCGGTCGCGGCGTCGAAGCCGGACTGCCGGACCACCTGGTCCACGCCGCCCGCCTGCACCGGGTGCAGCGCCTGGGCCGTCCCCTTCAGCGCGGCGACGGTCTGGCTCTGCGCGCCGGGCGTGGCGTTGAACACCACGGTGACGCCCTTCTCCGCGCCGGCCAGCCCGGTGCCGTCCAGGTGCATCGTGATCACCCCGGGCGTCTCGCCGGCCGTGCCGGAGAGCGGGTAGGAGAGCCGCTGCTGCACGTCGGCCAGGGTGGGCAGCGAGAACAGCGGCGAACCCTGCTTGGTCTGCAGGAACTGCTGGTACTGCGCCCCGGCCGCCCGGATGTCCGCGGCGCCCACGGTCAGCTTCGGGTTGGCCAGCAGGGACTTGGCGGCCGGCCACATCTCCTTGTTGTCGGCCGCCGGGGGCAGGCCCCGGCCCCAGCCGTTGCCCTCGGCCGGGTCCCAGTGGATGGCGTTGAACCAGTCACCGGAGTCGTAGGAGTTGGCGTCCAGCGACTTGGAGCGCAGCAGGTCGCTGCCGGCCTGGGCGAAGCCCGGGCCCTGGGTCAGCGCGGTCAGCGAGAGCGCCAGCGCCTGCATGCGGGCCCGGTCGGCGGGCTCGGTGCCGGCCGGCAGCTTGTACGCCAGCGCGTCGAACAGGCCGGTGTTGTCGTGCGCGTCCACGTACTCGACGGCCTCGCCGGGCTTGGCCGCGTAGCCGGTCGGGGCACCGTTGTAGTCGACGCCCGCGCCGGTGACGGACCTGCCCGAGCTGTCGGTGAAGCGGTATCCGGCCAGATTGCCGGTGAGCGACACCTTCAGCTGGTCCATCTGCTTGAGCAGCCGGGCCTTCTGCTCCTCCGGGGTCCCGTTGGCGGGCGAGCCGTTCGGGTCGGTGAACAGGCCCGAGGCGAAGCCCTGCTGCGGGGCCGAGGAGAGCTGGAAGTTGCCGCCGCGCGCCGCGTCCCGGATCCGGTCGTCGAAGGTCGCGATGCCGGTTCCGGCCATGTTGAGCTGGGTGGCCTGTTCGAAGCGGGCGTTGTTCGCGACGACGCCGAAGTTCCAGCCCTCGCCGTAGAGGAGGATGTTCTTCCCGTCGACGCCGTCCGAGTCCGGGGTCATCCTCCGCAGCGCGGCCTGCACGTCCAGCATCGTGGACTTCGGGTCCAGGCCCATCAGGTCGAAGCGGAAGCCGTCCACCTTGTACTCGCGGGCCCAGGTGGTCACCGAGTCCACCACCAGGCGGTTCATCATGGCGTGCTCGGGCGCGGTGTCCGAGCAACAACTGTCGGTCGTCACCTTGCCGTTGGCGTCGAGCCGCTGGTAGTAGCCGGGCACCACCCGGTCCAGCACCGAGTGCTCCGCCTGGCCGCTGGCCGCGGTGTGGTTGTAGACCACGTCCAGCACCACGCGCAGTCCGGCCGCGTGGATCGCCTGCACCATCCGCCGGAACTGCACGGTGCGGGCGGTTCCGTTGGGATCGGTGGCGTAGGAGCCCTCCGGCACGTTGTAGTGCAGCGGGTCGTAGCCCCAGTTGTAGGCGTCCTCGGCGGCGACGGCCGCCACGCACTCCTGCTGCTTGTCGCCGTCCGCGGCGAGCGACTTCAGGTCGCAGGCGGGCAGCTTCTGCTCGGCCCGGTTCTCCCGGATGGTGGCGATGTCGAAGGTCGGCAGCAGGTGGACGGTGGTCACGCCCGCCGCGGCCAGCTCGCGCAGGTGCCGCATGCCGGCCGACTGCGACTCGGTGAAGGCCAGGTAGGTGCCGCGCTCGGCGGCCGGCACGGTGGTGTCCTCGACCGAGAAGTCCCGGACGTGCAGCTCCTGGATCTGCTGCTGCGCGGGCGGGACGGCCTTCGGGACGGCGTGGTCGTCCCAGCCCTGCGGCTTGAGCTCCTTGGCGGCGAGGTCGGCGACCAGGCTCCGCTTGGAGTCGGTGGAGAGGGCGACCGAGTACGGGTCGGTGACGGTGTTGACCACCACCCGCTGCACGGACGGCGCCCAGACCTTCACCTGGAACAGGTAGTACTTCCCGTCCAGCTCGGCCTTGTCACGGACGAGTTCCCAGACCCCGGTCTCCTCGTCCAGCTTCAGCGGCACGGTCTTCGGGGTGCCGCCCGCCGGGCCGTCGAAGAGCTGGACGGAGACCTCCTGCGCGGTCGGGGCCCAGACCGAGAGCGCCACCTTGCCGTTGTAGTACGCCGGGCCGAAGTCCACCCGGCCGGTGCGGCGCGCGTACAGGTCGTCCAGCACGCCCGGGGTCTGCACGCCGGTGGCGGCCAGGGCCGCGCCGCTGGGCAGGTGCTCGGTGAAGAGCAGCTGGCTCCGGAGGGCCTGGGCGACCCGGCCGGTGTCCCGCTGGTCCACCGTGAAGGCGCGGTAGCCCGCCAGGTGCGGGTACTTGGCCTTCTGTGCGTCGGTCAGGCCGCCGGGGGCGGGCGTCAGCCGGATCCACTGGCCGGGCTTGCCCAGCACGCCCTTGTCGGCCGTGCTCTGTCCACTCCCCAGGGCACCCTCGGGGTCGTACACCAGCTGGGCGCTGGTCCCGCCCGCCAGGGCCGCGTCGGCGGCGCCGTAGTTGGCGGGGACGACCACCGTCCGGGCGTCGATCCACTGGGCCTTGGCCGAGCCGAGGTCCACCTGCGAGGAGGCGGCGCCGCTCTGCGGCAGCAGGTAGCCCTCCCGGCCGCCGAGGATCCAGACCTCGTGGCCGTTGACGGCGAAGTCCAGCGACTGGTCGCCCGGCAGGTCCTTGTCGTTGCCCTTGTGGAGGATGTAGCTGAGGCTGGTCGCCCCGGGGGCGAGCGGCACCTCGAAGACGGCGCCGAAGGCGTCGCGGCGCACCGGCTGCAGCGGGTTGCCCCAGTCGGTGGGGTTGGCGGCGCCGGTCCAGTCGTGCAGCCCCCAGCCGTCGTAGTCGCCGTCGGCCCGGTTGTAGTGGATCACCGCGGTGTTGGCGGGCTGGGTGTTCGCCGGCCCGGGGTTGGCCGTCCGGACGGCCGGGTCCCCCTCCTTGAGCCAGATCTCGCCGCCCGCGCCGACGTCGAGGTGGCGGTCGGCGTCCACGTCCTTGACGCCGTCCTTCTCGACGATGAAGCCGACGTCCGAGGCACCGGGCTTCAGCCGGACGTAGGCGAAGGCGCCGTACGCGTCCCGGCCGGTGAAGCCGTGCCCGGCCGGCCACGGGGTGCTCTCGCCGTCCGCGAGGTCGCCCCAGGCGTAGAGGTTCCAGCCGTCGTAGTCGCCGTTCCTGCGCTGGTAGTGCACGACGGCGTACGGGCGGGCGGTGGCGCTGGGCGCCGGCTTGGGCGCGGGGGCGCCGGTGGTGAAGCTGCCGGTGGCGGAGCGCAGGTGGCCGCTGGAGTCCTGGACCACGGCCTTGTACCGGACGACCGTGCCGGGGGCGACGGCGGACAGGTCCTGGGTGACCTTGAACGAACCGTTGTCGGCGGTGCCGAGGGTGCGCCAGGGCGCGTCGCCGATCTGGGCGGCGAAGGTGACGCGGTTGAAGCCGCCGCCGTCGACCCTCGCGCCGACCGTGACGGTGCCGGTGGAGCCGTCGGCCGGCGTCTCCAGGCCGATCGCCGGTGCGGCCGCGACCGGGGCGAGCCGGCCGGCCGCCTTGAGGACGACGGACGACAGCGCCGGCACGGTGACGGTGACCTTGCGGTCCGCGCCGCTGGTCAGCCGCTCCCCCGCCGCCGGGTAGATCCGGTCGAAGCCCTGGCCCGCCGAGAAGGTGTCCAGGGTGACGGTCTTCGCCTCGGTCGCGTTGTTGACCGCGACCAGGTACTCGACCTGCTGCCCGGCGTCGATCCGGGAGAAGGCGTACACACCCGCGCCGTCGGCGGCGTACCGCTCGATCTGGGCACCGTCGGCGAGCGCCGGGTGGTCGCGACGCAGCTTGGCCAGGCCGGCGATGCCCTGGTAGAGCTCGCCGCCCTGCCCGTAGCGGTCGGCGGGGCCGGCGGCGCCGCCGAGCACCCGGTCGGAGTTGTAGGAGGGGGTCTGCGAGGCGAAGAGGTCCTGCCGGGCGTCCTTGTCGCCGCCCGCGCCGGTGAAGCCCTGCTCGTCGCCGTAGTAGACGACGGGCTGGCCGCGGGTGAGGAACTGCAGCTCGTTGCCGAGCCGGTCCTTCCTGAGCAGGGTGGCCTCGTCGGCGCCCTGGTTGTCGCTCAACAGGAAGGAGCCGAAGCGGCCCATGTCGTGGTTGCCGAGGAAGGTCGGCAGCTCGTAGGCGTCGGTGTCGGCGGTGGTGTAGCGGTAGTCCTGGCCGTACACGTCGGCGAGGTTCCTCGCCGAGCCGCCCTGCGAGACGTAGGAGCGGGCGGCGTTCTGGAACGGGAAGTCGAGCGTGGCCTGGAGCCTGCCCTTGGTGACGTACGGCGAGGTGACCGCCGGGTCGCCGGAGTAGACCTCGCCGAACATGAAGAAGCGCTTGTTGCCCTGCCTGGCCGCGAAGTCCTTGAGCGCGGGCGCCCACTGCTGCCAGAAGGCCATGTTGACGTGCTTGACGGTGTCGATCCGGAAGCCGTCCACGCCGGCGTCCTTCACCCACTGCTGGTAGACCTTCTCGAAGCCCTTCTCCACCCGGGGGTTCTGGGTGTCGAGGTCGTCCAGGCCGGAGAAGTCGCCCTCGGTGGCGGACTCGCCGACGAAGGTCGAGTCACCACGGTTGTGGTAGAGCGAGGGGTCGTTGAGCCAGGCCGGGGTCTTGGCGTTGGCGTCGGCCGGGTTGCGGAAGACCGGACTGTAGGGGAACGAGTCCTTGGTCAGCTTCGGCCAGGCGGCGCCCGCGTCGGCGACGGCGGTCTCGTCGACCGGGCGGCCGTCGGCGTCCAGCACCGGGTAGGCGCCGGTGGAGCGGTAGCCGTACTGCTGCTGCTGGTAGTCGATGACGTCGGCGGTGTGGTTGGTGATGACGTCGAAGAAGACCTTGATGCCCCGCTGGTGCGCCTTGGCTATCAGCTCCTTGAGCTGGTCGTTGGTGCCGAAGTGCGGGTCGACCTGGGTGAAGTCGGTGATCCAGTAGCCGTGGTAGCCGGCGCTCGCGTTGTCGCCGGTGCCCTGGACGGGCTTGTTCTTGAAGATCGGCGCCATCCAGATGGCGGTGGTGCCGAGGTCCTGGATGTAGTCGAGCCGCTGGATCAGGCCGGCCAGGTCGCCACCGTGGTAGAAGCCCTTGTCGGCCGGGTCGAGGCCGTTCTCCAGCCGGCTTCCGGTGATGCCGCCGGTGTCGTTGGCGTGGTCACCGTTGGCGAACCGGTCGGGCAGGACGAAGTAGAACTGCTCACGGGTGAGGTCGTGCCGCCCGGCGGTGGCGGCGAGCGCGGCGTCCGACGGCGGGGCGGGCGGGGCGGCGGCGAACACGGCCGGGGCGGTGCCGAGGGTGGCGGCGGTCAGCGAGGCGGCGAGCAGTACGGCCGTGCGGCCGGGTCTGCGGGTGGTGCTCCGCCGGCGGCGGGGCGGGACATCGGCCACTGAGGGCTCCCTGCGGGGGAAAGGGGTGATCGAGTTGCCAGGACGCTAGCGGCCTGCAATATGTTTCAGCAAGATGCAGAAACCGTTTCCTCCGGGGAAAATCCGCCCGTCGTGCCGCTGCCCCGACCCCCGATTGCGCCGGCCCGTCCACCCGGCGTGACAATGGGACGTATGCCCGTTCCACCGGTTTGCACCAGATCCAGCCTCACCCCCTACCCCGGTGGGAGAAACCCCCTAACCCTCAAGGGGGACAGCCGATGAAGAATCCACTTCCACAGGATGAGCAGACGGCTACGGGACGTCTGGCAGACTTCTCGGTCATGGGGGAACCTACTGAGATCCAGCAGCCTGGCGCCGCAGACGCCGACGCGGCGCGCGACGGTGGTTCCGGACCGGCCCCTGCCGCGCCCGGCCGGATGCCCGAAGGAGCCACCCGCGCGGCCCAGTCGCGCTCGGCGGCGCTCCGCAGCCGCATCCGCGACCAGCGGCGTTCCCCGGCCCGGCCGCGGATCTGGTTCGAGCTGGCCCTCATCGGGATCAGCTACTGGCTGTACTCCCTCGTGCGCAACGCCGTCCCCGAGCAGGAGTCGATAGCCCAGAAGCACGCGTCGTGGATCTGGGACCTCGAAAAGTCCCTCGGGATCGCCGTCGAGCGCTCGATCAACCACGGGATCGACGGCATCGGGTGGCTCATCACCGGGATGAACTACTACTACGCGACGCTGCACTTCATTGTGACCATCGGCGTGCTGGTCTGGCTCTACCGCCGGCACCCGGGCCGCTACGTCGCGGTGCGCACGGTGCTCTTCGTCACCACCGCCATCGCGCTGGTCGGCTTCTACTCCTTCCCGCTGGCACCTCCCCGGCTGATGACCGACGGCGGCTTCATCGACACCGTGAAGACGCACGGCACCTGGGGCTCGATGGCCTCCGGACCCGCCACGCACGTCTCCAACCAGTTCGCGGCGATGCCCTCGATGCACATCGGCTGGTCGATGTGGTGCGGTCTGACCCTCTTCTTCCTGGCCCGCCGCACCTGGGTCCGGGTGCTCGGCCTGCTCTACCCGGCGGCCACCCTGATCGTGATCGTCTCCACCGCCAACCACTTCTGGATGGACGCCGTCGGCGGCGAGATCTGCCTCCTGGTGGGCTTCCTCACCGCCCGCTGGCTCTACCACGACTGGGTCTACAGGCTCCCCCAGGTGCCCGCCCGGGAGACGGCGGAGGAGCCGGTCACCGTCCCCGAGCAGTGGAGCGAACCGGCGGTGAGCACCGCCCGCCGCTGAGCGCGTGAACGACGAGAGGGGCCCCGGTCGGGGCCCCTTTCGCGTGCCTCCCGCGGGCCCGCCTCACCCGTAGAACAGTCGCTCCACCACCGCCCGGGCCCGCCGGGTGGTGCGCCGGTAGTCGTCCACCAGCTCGCCGCTGTGCCCGGCGCCGTAGCCGAGGTAGCGCGCCACCCCGGCCAGCTCCCGGGCGTCCCCGGGGAAGCTGTCCCCCGGCCTCCCGCGCACCAGCATCACCGCGGAACGCACCCGCGAGGCCAGCACCCAGGCGGCGTCCAGCACCGCCGCGTCCTCCGCCCCGACCAGCCCGCCCTCGACCGCCGCGGCCAGCGCCGCCCTGGTCCGGGTCGTCCGCAGGCCCGGCAGCTCGTGCCCGTGCTGGAGCTGGAGCAGCTGGACGGTCCACTCGACGTCCGCCAGCCCGCCCCGGCCGATCTTGGTGTGGGTGGTCGGGTCGGCCCCGCGCGGCAGCCGCTCGGCCTCGATCCGGGCCTTGATCCGCCGGATCTCCACCACGTCCCGCTCCGGCACCCCGGTGCCCGGGTAGCGCAGCGGGTCGATCAGCTGCCGGAACCGCGTGCCCAGGTCCGCGTCCCCGGCCACCGGCTCGGCACGCAGCAGCGCCTGGCTCTCCCACGCGTGCGACCAGCGCCGGTAGTACGCCGTGTACGACGCCAGGGTGCGCACCAGCGGCCCGTTCCGGCCCTCCGGGCGCAGGTCCGCGTCGACTTCCAGCGGCGGCTCGGTGGACGGCGCGGCCAGCAGCGAGCGCAGCTCGTGGCAGACCGCCTGGGCGGCCTTCGCCGCGTCGTGCTCCAGCGAACCGAGCAGCGGCTCGTGGACGAAGAGCACGTCCGCGTCGGAGCCGTAGCCGAGCTCGTGCCCGCCGAACCGGCCCATCGCGATCACCGCGATCCGGGTCGGCAGACCGCCGTTGCTCGCCTCCCAGCCGGCGATGCAGGCCCGCAGCGCGCCCTGCAGGGTGGCGGCGTTCAGGGCGGTGAGCGCCTCCCCGGCGGTGTCCAGCGACTCGGCGGGGTCGTCGCCGAAACGGCCGAGCACGTCGGCCGCAGCGGTACGGAACAGCTCGCGGCGGCGCACCGACCGGGCGGCGGCGACCGCCGCCCCGGCGCTGTCGGCCCGCCCGACGGCGGCCAGTATCTCCTGCTCCAGCGCGGCCCGGCCGCGCGGCACCAGGCCGTGCGGGTCGCCCAGCATGGCCACCGCCTCGGGGGCCCGCAGCAACAGGTCGGGAGCGAGCCGCCCGGCCGAGAGCACCCGGGCGAGCTGCTCGGCGGCGGCGCTCTCGTCGCGCAGCAGCCGCAGGTACCAGGGGGTGCGGCCGAGCGCGTCGGAGACCTGCCGGAAGTTGAGCAGCCCGGCGTCCGGGTCCGCGGAGTCGGCGAACCAGCCGAGCAGCACCGGGAGCAGGGTGCGCTGGATGGCCGCCTTGCGGCTGACGCCGGAGGCCAGCGCGGTGAGGTGGCGCAGCGCGGCGGCCGGGTCGGCGTAACCGAGCGCCTCCAGCCGGGCACGGGCGGCGTCCGCGGTGAGGCCGGCCGCGCCGGGCGGCAGTTCGGCGACGGCGTCCAGCAGCGGCCGGTAGAACAGCTTCTCGTGCAGCCGGCGGACCTCCACGGCGTGCCGCTTCCACTCCCGCTGGAGGGCGGCGACCGGGTCGGCCCGGGTGTCGTCGTTGATCAGCGGGGCGAGTGAACGGGCCAGCCGGCGGAGGTCCTCCGCGCGCGTGGGCATCAGGTGGGTGCGGCGCAGCCGGTGCAGCTGGATGCGGTGCTCCAGCGAGCGCAGGAAGCGGTAGGCCGCGTCGAGCGAGGCGGCGTCGGCCCTGCCGACGTAGCCGCCGCGGGAGAGCGCGGCGAGCGCCTCCAGGGTGTTGCCGCTGCGCAGCGCCGGGTCGGTGCGGCCGTGCACGAGCTGGAGCAGCTGGACGGAGAACTCGACGTCGCGCAGCCCGCCCGGGCCGAGCTTGAGCTGGCGGTCCAGTTCGGTGTGCGGGATGGAGTCGATCACCCGGCGGCGCATCTGCTGGACGTCGGCGACGAAGTTCTCCCGGGCCGCGGCCTGCCAGACCATCGGCTCCAGCGCGGCCAGGTAGGCGGCGCCCAGCTCGGCGTCCCCGGCCACCGGGCGGGCCTTGAGCAGGGCCTGGAACTCCCAGGTCTTGGCCCACCGCTGGTAGTACGCCTGGTGGCTGGCCAGGGTGCGGACCAGCGGGCCGTTGCGGCCCTCCGGGCGCAGGTTGGCGTCCACCGGCCAGATGGTGCCCTCGCCGGTGGTGTCGCCGCAGAGCCGGGTGAGCGCGGCGGCGAGCCGGGTGGCGGCCTTGAGCGCCTCGTGCTCGTCGACGCCCTCCTGCGGCTCGGCGACGAAGATCACGTCCACGTCGGAGACGTAGTTCAGCTCGCGTCCGCCGCACTTGCCCATGCCGATGACGGCGAGGCGGCAGGCCCGGGCGGCCGCCTCGTCCTGTTCCGCGGCGATGTCCAGGGCGGTCTGCAGGGTCGCGCCGGCCAGGTCGGCGAGTTCGGCGGCGGTCTGCGCGAGGTCGGTGGTGCCGGTGAGGTCGCGGGCGGCGATGGCGAGCAGGCAGCGGCGGTAGGCGACCCGCAGCGCGTCCGCCCGGTTGCCGGCCCCGCTCTCCCACACGCCCTGGTGGAGCGCGCGCCGGAAGTCGTCCGGGCCGGGGTGCATGTCGCGCAGCTCGAAGGTGACCAGGGCGTGCCAGTCGTGCGGGTGCCGGGCCAGGTGGTCGGCGAGCGCGGTGGACGCGCCGAGCACGCCGAGCAGCCGGTCGCGCAGCGGCTTGGAGGTGGTCAGGGTGTCGCGCAGGGTGTGCCGGTCCGGCTCGTCGGCGGCCTCCAGCAGGCGGCCCAGGCCCAGCAGGGCGAGGTCTGGGTCGGCGGTGGCCCCCAGGGCGTCCAGCAGCACCGGGTCGTCGGCCAGTCCCTCCAGGCCCGGCCCGGCCAGCAGGCGGACGGCCTGCGCCGGATCGGTGAACCCGCGCCGGACCAGCCGGATCTCCGGCCGGCTCACCCGGCTCCCGGCCCGCTGTTCCTCCACCGCCATGGCCCCTCCATCCGTCCGCTCAGCAGGTTACGCGCCCCCACGGTGCCGCGCCGGGCTTGACCACGGACCGGCCCCGCCCGGACCGGCCGAAGGGGCCCCGGCCGGTGACGTGGCGTATCGGCCTGCCCGGCCGTTCGAGGACGCGGTGAAGTACGCCCATGCCGGCCCGGACGCCCTCGACGTCGACCCCCGGCGCCGCCCGCTCCGGCCCCTGCCCGCGACGGGGTGTCCCCGCCCGCCCGACGGCACGGCACCGGCGCCGGACACCGCTCTCCGGACCGGCGCCCTTCCTCCCCCGCTCCCGATCGAAGGACGAGCCATGGCGACCGAGCGACCGGCCGAGGCGCCCGCCCCGCGCCGACGCCCCCTCCGGGTCGCGGCCGGCGTGATCGGCGACCTGCTGTTCACCACCGGCCTGCCGCTCGCCCTGCTGGTTCTCCACTCGCTGTGGTGGACGGACCTCACGGCCGCCCGGCACGCGGACGCGGCCGCCGACGACCTGCGTCGGCACTGGTCGTCGGCGGCCCAGACGGCCCGGGCGGCCCCACTGGCCGGCACCGCGGGCACCCCCGCCCCGCCCCCGTACGCGGCGGACGGCGGAATCGGCTTCCTGCACGTGCCTGCCATGGGCAGCGGCTACCGGACGACTGCCCCAGACCTCCAGGTACGACACCGGTGTCATCGCCCCGGTGCCCACCGGCCCCCGTGCACCGGGCCGGGCCGCTACATCACCCTGACGACCTGCACCCCGGTCTACACGTCGCTGTAGCGGATGGCCGTCTGGGGCAAGCCCGGTCCGGGAGCAGCCGGTGGACCCGGACCGTACGCCGCCGCCCGGGCTGCGGGAGCGGTATCCCTCGACGAGGTGAAGGGTGGCCGCCGACCGCAGGCCGGCCGCCACCCTTCACCCGTCCGGATACTCGCACCGCCCCGGAGCCCGGTGCCTCGCCCGGTCCGCTTCAGCCGTCCCGGCCGTCGGACGGCCGGGACGGCACCCGCCGGACAGCCGGGCGGGGCGGCCCGTACGACGCCACCCCGCTCTCCGGGGGACACCTCCGGTCAGGACCGCCGTCGGCCGAGCCGCATCGCCGCCGCGCCCGCGGCGAGGAGGGCGGCCGAGAAGCCGGCCAGGACCGGCATCCCCTCGCTGCCCGTCTCGGCCAGCTCACCGTGGTCGTGGGACCCGGAGTGGTGCTGCTCGCCCCCACCGTGCTGCGGGGGCTTGCCCTCGTAGGTGTGACCGCCGGAGTGGCCCGGCTTGGACGGCGCCCCCTCCTTCGCCACGAACTTGACCTTGTTCACGTTCTGCGCGGCCTGGTGGTTGCTCTGGCTCTGGCTGTTCTTCGCCCAGTTGTTCGCCTTGCTGGTGGCACTGTTGTTCGCGCTGTTGTCGAGGTGGTTGACGACGTTGTTCTTCACCACGACGGTGACGTTGACGTGCTGGTCCTGGCCCTGGCCTTGGCTCTGGTCCTGCGCCTGGCCCTGACCCTGGTGCTGCTCGTTGCTCTGGCCCTGGTCCTGGCCGCCGTGCCCCTCGTGACCGCCATGGCCCTCGTGACCGCCGTGACCCTCGTGCCCCTCGTGACCGCCATGGTCCTCGTGGCCGCCGTGACCACCGTGACCGCCGGGCGAGCAGTCGCAGCCGGGGGAACCGTGATCGCCGGGGTGGCCGTGCCCCTCCTCCTCGCAGTGCTCACCACCACCGGCCGGGTGCCCCTCCTGCGGCTTGGGCACCGCCGGCTGGACCGCCGGCTGAGCGTGCCCCTCCTGCGGCTTGGGCACCGCCGGCTGGACCGCCGGCTGGACCGCCGGCTGAGCGTGCCCCTCCTGCGGCTTGGGCACCGCCGGCTGGACCGCCGGCTGACCGCGTTCGGGGCCGGCCGCGCCCGGCTCCACCGATGCGTCCTTCCCGGGAACTGCGGCGGCGACCCGCTCCGCGAAGTCGGGCGCCCAGCCGTCGGCCTCCGTGGCCTCGACCTCGGTGGCCTCGGACTCCATGCCGTCGACCCCGGTGGCGTCGGCCTCGCTCCGGTGGGCCGGACGTACCACCGGCGCAGAGTAGAGGCTGCTGCGGCCGGTGAAGGTCCAGACGCCGTCGGCGGAGCCGCTGCCCTCCGCCGCCTGGCGCAGGAGGCTGTCGACCCACCCCCCCTTCGCCTCGGCCGTTTCGGTGGCTGCGCCGTGGTCGACGAGGGGCGACGCGTAGGCCGTGGAGCCGGCGCCCCACACGAGGGCGGCCGAGGCCAGTCCGGACAGGACCAGGGTGCTGATTCGAGTACGCATGACACTCCAGGATGATCCGCAAAACGGATCTTCTGAATACGCCCCTCCATCACCCGCCACGGTTCGCACCGCTGCAGAGTAATCACATTGGCCCAAGGAATTAGCGTGCGCGGAGGACGCCGGCCGAGCCGTGCACCCCACCCCGCGACCCGCACCCGCCGACGGCACCCGGGGTGCCGAAACCCCCGGCACGAACAGCGCGGGCCTGCTCCGACCGGAGCAGGCCCGCAAGGAAGTTGACGAAACGTCAGAGCACCTGGAGGTTCTTCCGCAGCTCGAACGGGGTGACCTCGGAGCGGTACTCCTCCCACTCCTGGCGCTTGTTGCGGAGGAAGAAGTCGAACACGTGCTCGCCGAGGGTCTCGGCGACCAGCTCGCTGCGCTGCATCAGGTCGATGGCCTCGCCGAGGTTCTGCGGCATCGGCTGGATGCCGAGGGCGCGGCGCTCGGAGTCGGTGAGCGCCCAGACGTCGTCGTCGGCGCCCGGGGGGAGTTCGAGGCCCTCCTCGATGCCCTTGAGGCCGGCGGCGAGGGTGACGGCGTAGGCGAGGTAGGGGTTGCAGCCGGTGTCGAGGGAGCGGACCTCGATCCGGGTGGAGCCCTGCTTGCCGGGCTTGTACATCGGCACGCGGATCAGGGCGGAGCGGTTGTTGTGGCCCCAGCAGATGTAGGAGGGGGCCTCGCCGCCGGCGCCGGCGGTGCGCTGGGAGCCGCCCCAGATCCGCTTGTAGGAGTTCACCCACTGGTTGGTGACGGCGGCGGTCTCGGCCGCGTACTTCAGCAGGCCGGCGATGAAGGAGCGGCCGACCTTGGAGAGCTGGTACTCGGCGCCGGACTCGTGGAAGGCGTTGCGGTCGCCCTCGAACAGCGAGAGGTGGGTGTGCATGCCGGAACCGGGGTGGTCGGAGAACGGCTTCGGCATGAAGCTGGCGTGCACGCCCTGCTCCAGCGCGACCTCCTTCATGACCAGGCGGAAGGTCATGATGTTGTCGGCGGTGGAGAGCGCGTCGGCGTAGCGCAGGTCGATCTCCTGCTGGCCGGGGGCGCCCTCGTGGTGGGAGAACTCCACCGAGATGCCCATCGACTCCAGCATGGTGATCGCCTGGCGGCGGAAGTCGTGGCCCACCCCGCGCGGGGTGTGGTCGAAGTAGCCGGACTGGTCGGCGGGGATCGGCGGGGTGCCGTCGCCGGGCAGGTTCTTCAGCAGGAAGAACTCGATCTCGGGGTGGGTGTAGAAGGTGAAGCCCAGGTCGGACGCCTTCTCCAGGGTCCGCTTCAGCACGAACCGCGGGTCGGCGAAGGAGGGCGAGCCGTCCGGCATCAGGATGTCGCAGAACATCCGGGCCGTGCCGGGCGTCTCCGAGCGCCAGGGGAGGATCTGGAAGGTGGTCGGGTCCGGCTTGGCGATCATGTCGGACTCGTAGACCCGGGCGAAGCCCTCGATCGCCGAGCCGTCGAAGCCGATGCCCTCCTCGAAGGCCTGCTCCAGCTCCGCCGGCGCCACCGCGACCGACTTCAGGAACCCGAGCACGTCGGTGAACCACAGCCGGACGAAACGGATGTCACGCTCTTCGAGCGTCCGAAGCACGAACTCCTGCTGCTTGCCCATGGGGACAGTCTCACCTCTGCTCTTTACGTTCGTGTTACGCCCGGAAACCACTCGAGAGCGACTGCCCCCATCATGGCGGATCACCGGCCATGAGGGCAGTGGCGACCCCCGGCCGAGACATTGCGTCAGATAGACGATTACACTCCGAAGCATGCCCAATCTCCGTCTCGCCCTCAGCCAGACCGACCCCTGGGTCGGTGACATCGCACGCAACAGCGATGAGGTGGTGCACTGGACCAAGCGGGCCGCCGAGGCCGGCGCCCAGCTGGTCGCGTTCCCCGAGATGGCCCTGACCGGGTACCCGGTCGAGGACCTCGCCCTGCGCCGTTCCTTCGTCGAGGCCTCCCGGTCCGCGCTGGTCGAGCTGGCCGGCCGGCTGGCGGCCGAGGGGTTGGGCGGGCTTCCGGTGGTGGTCGGCTACCTCGGCCGCTCCGAGCAGGCCTCGCCGCGGTTCGGCCGCCCGGCCGGCTCCCCGCAGAACTGCGCGGCCGTGCTGTACCAGGGCGAGGTCGTCACCCGGTTCGCCAAGCACCACCTGCCCAACTACGGCGTGTTCGACGAGTACCGCTGGTTCGTCCCCGGCGACCAGCTGCCGGTGCTGCGGCTGAACGGGGTGGACGTCGCCCTGGCGATCTGCGAGGACATCTGGCAGGACGGCGGCCGGGTCACCGCCGCCCGCGAGGCCGAGGCCGGCCTGCTGCTGGTGATCAACGGCTCGCCGTACGAGCGGAACAAGGACGACGCCCGGCTGGAGCTGGTGCAGCGCCGTGCCGCGGAGGCGGGCTGCCCGCTGGCGTACGTCAACATGGTCGGCGCCCAGGACGAGCTGGTCTTCGACGGCGACTCGATCGTGGTCGGCGCGGACGGCGAGGTGCTGGGCCGCTCCCCGCAGTTCGAGGAGCACCTGCTCGTCCTCGACCTGGAGCTGCCGGCCGCGAGCAGCGACCACACCGACGGGCTGCTGCTCAGCGACGGCCTGCGCCTGGTCCGCACCGAGCTGGGGGGCGAGCCGCTTCCGGCGCCCGCCGAACCGGTGCGCGCCGAGGTGGCCCCCCGCGTCTCGGACGAGGCCGAGATCTGGGCCGCGCTGGTCTCCGGCACCCAGGCGTACGTGCGCAAGAACGGCTTCCGCTCGGTCCTGATCGGCCTCTCCGGCGGCATCGACTCGGCCCTCGTGGCGTCCATCGCCGTGGACGCGATCGGCGCCGAGAACGTGTACTGCGTCTCCATGCCGAGCCGCTACTCCTCGCAGCACTCCCGCGACGACGCCGCCGAGCTGGCCCGCCGCACCGGGCTGCACTTCCGAACGGTGTCGATCGCCCCGATGTTCGACGCCTACCTGGCGGCCACCGAGCTGACCGGCCTGGCCGAGGAGAACCTGCAGTCCCGGCTGCGCGGCACGCTGCTGATGGCGATCTCCAACCAGGAGGGGCACATCGTGCTCGCGCCCGGCAACAAGAGCGAGCTGGCGGTCGGCTACTCCACCCTGTACGGCGACTCGGTCGGCGCGTTCGGGCCGATCAAGGACGTCTACAAGTCGCTCATCTTCCGCCTCGCCCGCTGGCGCAACGAGGAGGCCGAGCGGCGCGGCGAGGTGCCACCGATCCCCGAGAACACCATCAGCAAGCCGCCGTCCGCCGAGCTCCGGCCGGACCAGAAGGACACCGACTCGCTGCCCGACTACGACCTGCTGGACACGGTGCTCGACCTCTACGTCGAGGGCGACCACGGCCGGGACGCGATCGTGGCGGCCGGCTTCGACCCGGCGGTGGTGGACCGGGTCGTGCGCCTGGTCGACACGGCCGAGTACAAGCGGCGGCAGTACCCGCCGGGCCCGAAGATCTCGGTCAAGGGCTTCGGCCGGGACCGCCGCCTCCCGATCACCAACCGGTGGCGCCGGGGCTGACCCCGGCCGGGGCCGGCCGCTA
Source organism: Kitasatospora sp. RG8 (assembly GCF_017813315.1). Classification (NCBI taxonomy): domain Bacteria; kingdom Bacillati; phylum Actinomycetota; class Actinomycetes; order Kitasatosporales; family Streptomycetaceae; genus Kitasatospora; species Kitasatospora sp. RG8. The sequence continues at coordinate 35,448 of NZ_JAGIYX010000036.1, read as the reverse complement.
CTGGTAGCGGTAGGTGGCGGCCACCGCGAGGTGGTCGCTGCCGTCCCGGCCCAGCGTGCGGGAGTCGGTGGGCCGGAGGCCGCCCTTGCTCATGATCTGGTCGATCCGGGCCATCGGGAAGGACGCCGGCCAGCTGAAGCCGAAGCCGTCGCCGGCCGCGCCCTGGGCCGAGCGCATCTGCGAGGTGACCGGCGCGAGGCTGCGGTCGTTCATGGTGCCGTTGAGGTCGCCGAGCAGCAGCACCTTCTTCAGCGGCTCGGCCTCGATGGCGTCGCCCAGGGCCTGCGCGCTGGCGTCCCGCTGTTTGACGGTGAAGCCGCCCTCGGCCTTCAGCCGGACCGACGGCAGGTGCGCGACGTACACCGCGACCGGCCCCTGCGGGGTGGCGACCTGGGCGCGGAAGGCCCGCGTCCAGCCCATCTTGATGTCCACCACCGAGACCCCGCTGACCGGGTACTTCGACCAGAGGCCGACGGTGCCCTCCACCACGTGGTACGGGTAGGCGTCGGCCAGGCCGGACTCGTAGCCGCGCAGCGGCTTGCCGGCCAGCTCCTGCAGGGCGACGATCTGCGCCCCGGACTCCTTCAGCAGCTTCACCGTGCTCTGCGGGTCGGTGTTGGCGGCGGCCACGTTGTGGCTGACGACCGTCCAGTCGCCGGTGCCGCCGCTCTTGTCGCCGAGCAGGCCGCCGAACATGTTGAACCAGATCAGCACCGGCAGCAGCAGCGCGACCAGCGCGGTCGCGGAGCGGCGCAGCAGGGCGGGGACCAGCAGCACCGGGACGGCCAGGCCGAGCCAGGGCAGGAAGGTCTCCAGCAGGCTGCCGAGGTTGCCGACGTTGTTGGGCACCTCGGAGTGGAAGGCCAGCAGGGCCGCGGTGAGCAGGGCGAGGGCGGCGACGACCAGGCCGCGACGCCAGGTGGTGCTGCCCCGGCCGTCCCGGCCCCAGCGGCGCAGGCCCAGGAAGCCCGCGCCGGACGGCCCGGGGGCGTCCGGGCCGGCCGGGCCGGCCGGGATTGCCTGGTCTTCGGGGATCCCGGGGTCGGCGGGGATTGCCTGGCCTGCGGGGATCTCCGGGCCGGCGGGGATTTCCCGGCCCGCAGCGCCTGCCGGGCCGGCGAGGCCTGCCGGGACCACCTGGCCGCCGGGGCGTTCCGGTCCTGCCGGGTCCACCCGGCCCACCGGATCCGCCGGACCCACCTGGCTCCTCGGGTCGACCGGATCGACGGCGTCGCCCGGCCTCGCCGGGTTGACCGGGCCGGACGGGTCCGCCGGGCCGCCGGGGCCGTCAGGGCGGGCGTCGGCCCCGCCGGTGGCCGGGCCGCTGCCCCCCGCCACCGGTGCCGCCGTCCGGTCCGCCCTGTCCGCCTGCGCCATGCCGTGGCTCCCGTCCTTCGTCCCGCCTGCCGGTCCGGCGCCCGACGCCGCCGGTGGGCGGGCACGTGCCGGACTGGTGCCGGTTTGATCGGATTCCCGGCTCAGCCTATGCCGGGACAGACGCGGGGCCGGTGGAGCGGGTTCCGGCGTGGCCCGGTTTGGTGAGCCAGGCCACGCCGGAACGGCGCCGCGGGGGCCGGAAGCGCTCGTTCCGGAACGAAGGAGTCCGGAACGGGGTGGCTCAGCCCCGGGCGGCCGGCCCCGCCAGACCCTGGAGCAGCGCGTCGACCATCCGCGTGGCCAGGTCCGGGTCCTCCAGGTCGGAGTCCTCCCAGAGCACGCTGCGGGCGAGGATCGGACCGAGCAGCAGGTCGGCGAGCAGCTCCTCGTCGAGGTCGGCGCGGAGCTCGCCCTCGACGACGCCGCGCCGGATCACCTCGCGCGCCATCCGCCGACGCGGCATGATCACGCGCTCGCGGTAGGCGGCGTGCAGCTCGGGCCAGCTGTGCATCTGGCCGAGCGCGGCCTTGAGCACCCAGCGGGAGCGCTTGGCGAGGCCGCGGATGCGCATGTACTCGAGCATCGCGACCAGATCGTCCCGGGCCGAGTCGCCGGTGGCCTCGGGGACGGGGGCCTCCAACCGGCTGACCATGTCGATCAGCAGGGCCTCCTTGTTGGACCAGCGCCGGTAGATGGTGGCCTTGCCGACGCCGGCCGCGGTGGCGATTCCCTCGATGGTCAGCTCGGGCAGGCTGGTGCCGCCCGCCATGAGTTCCTCGACGGCGGCGAAGATGGCCTGCTCGGCCGCCTCGCTGCGCGGGCGGCCCCGACGCGGACCGGTGCAGTCCGGCACGGCCGTGGTGTCCGTCTTCATCCCCGCTCTTCTCCCTGGATGCTCACGGGCGCGAGGCGCCGTTCCCACTCCAATTGTCGTCCGCCCTCCGGGGCCGGTGAGTACCCCGGTACGGACGACGGCCCTGCCCGTCCGGCCGCGGCCGGACGGGCAGGGCCCTATTGTCGCTCAGCTCAGCCGCAGGTCAGAAGCCTGCGGCCGGGTCAGGTGCCGGCGACCTCGGACTCGCGCGCCGGGCCTGCGGCACCGGCCGCCGCCTCGGGGGCGGGCGTGGCGCCCGGCGCGGCGCCGGGGCCGCCCGCCGGGAGCCTGCCGGGGAGCAGGAACCAGGCGAGCAACGCGCCGACCGCGGTGATGCCGGCGGAGAGCCCGGCCACCACGTGCATGGCGTTGATGAAGGAGTCGTGCGCCGGCCCGACCAGCGCGGCGCCCTGCGGGCCGAGCCGGTCGGCGACGGCCAGGGTGGCCTCCAGGGACTCCCCCGCCTTCTCGCGCAGCGCCTCGGTCGGCAGCTGGTCCAGCTTGTCGGCCATGCCGTCGCGGTAGACGGTGGAGAGCACCGCGCCGAGCACGGCGACCCCGAGCGAGCCGCCGACCTGCCGGAAGGTGTTGTTGACGGCCGAGCCCGCGCCGGCCTTCTCCCGCGGCAGCGAGCCCATGATGGCGACGGTCACCGGCGGCATGACGTGCGCCATGCCGGCACCCATCAGGAAGCCCAGCACCACCAGGATCCAGATCGGGGTCGTCGCGTCCAGCAGCAGGTAGCCGAGGAAGCCGACCGCGATCAGGACCATGCCGCCGGCACAGGTGGCGGCGACGCCGAAGCGGTCGACCACCAGCCGGGCCCGGGGCGCGAACATCAGCTGGGCGACGGCCAGCGGCAGCATCAGCACACCGGCCTGGAGGGCGCTGTAGCCGCGCACGCTCTGGGTGTAGAAGACGCCGAAGAAGGAGACGCCCATCAGCGCGAAGAAGACCACGCCGACGACGACCACGGAGGCGCTGAACACCTTGTTGCGGAACCAGCTGACGTCCAGCGCGGGGTGCGCGGCGCGGCGCTCGAACCAGACGAACGCGACCAGTGCCACCACGCCGACCAGCATCGGCACCCAGGCCCCGGCGTCGGTGAAGTCGGCCAGCTCGCCGCCCTTGATGATGCCGTAGATCAGCGCGACCAGGCCGATGATCGAGAGCAGCACGCCGACCGGGTCGAGCTTGCCCGGGTTCGGGTCCTTCGACTCGGGCACCAGCACCACCATCGCGATCACCGCGACGATCACGATCGGCACGTTGACCAGGAAGACCGAGCCCCACCAGAAGTGCTCGATCAGCAGGCCGCCGGTGATCGGGCCGATGGCGATGGCCAGGCCGACCGCGCCGGCCCAGATGCCGATCGCCTTGGGCTGCTCGGAGCGCTCGAAGACGTTCATGATGATGGCCAGCGTCGCGGGCATCGCCAGCGCGCCGCCGACGCCCATCAGGGCGCGGTAGCCGATGAGTTCACCCGGCGAGGCCGCCATCGCGGAGAGCAGCGAGGCTATGCCGAAGACCACCATGCCGGCCAGCAGGGAGCGCTTGCGGCCGAAGCGGTCGCCGAACAGGCCGGCCGTGAAGAGCAGCCCGGCGAAGACCAGGGTGTACGAGTTGATCGACCATTCCAGATCGCTCTGGCTGGCGCCGAGCCCGGTCGGCGCGGGGGCCGCGATGGTCTTCATCGCGACGTTGAGGATCGAGTTGTCGAGGACGACGACGAGCAGGGCGAGCACGAGGGTGCCCAGGATCGCCCAGCGCCGGCGATGGATGGCTTCCGGCACGCGAGGTGGCGCGGCTGCGGTGGTCATTACGGTTCCCGTCCGTGGTGGCGTGTCACTGGCGGGTAATTCCGAGTCGCAAGCGTCTCGTAACCCCCTCGGCCAGCGTAGCGCGATTTTCGATACGAGACGAGCCCGTTTCGTAAAGTTCGGGCAAAGGGCCTGCCGGACACCGCCCGCCCGGCCCGGTGTGCCGCAGATCGCACCCCACCCGCGGCAAGCCCCTTTGCGCGCGTGCCGGGGCGTGCAAGCATGGAGGTGATCCGGGGACGCCACACGGCGCCACGAGACGACAACCCTTCAGGAGCCTGTTCGATGAACGCTTCTTCGCCTTCGCCTGCCCAGAACCAGGCGTCGACCGCCACGCTCTACGGCGGGGTCACCAACCGCCGCGTCACCGTTCGCGACCTCGCCGCCGCCAAGCAGCGCGGCGAGAAGTGGTCGATGCTCACCGCCTACGACGCCCTCACCGCGGGCGTCTTCGACGAGGCCGGCACCCCCGTCCTGCTGGTGGGCGACTCGGCGGGCAACTGCCACCTCGGCTACGAGACCACCGTGCCGGTGACCATGGATCAGATGGTGATGCTCTCCGCCGCCGTCGTCCGCGGCACCAAGCGGGCCATGATCGTGGCCGACCTGCCGTTCGGCTCCTACCAGGAGTCCCCCGCGCAGGCCATGCACAACGCCGCCCGGCTGATGAAGGAGGCCGGGGTCGGCGCGGTCAAGCTGGAGGGCGGCGAGCGCAGCGCCCGCTCGATCGAGCTGCTGGTCGAGGCAGGCATCCCGGTGATGGCGCACATCGGCCTCACCCCGCAGTCCGTGCACGCCCTCGGCGGCTACCCCGTCCAGGGCCGCGGCGACGAGGCGGCGCACCAGCTGCTGCGCGACGCCAAGGCCGTCCAGCAGGCGGGCGCCTTCGCCGTCGTCCTGGAGGCCGTGCCCGCCGAGCTGGCCGCCCAGGTGACCGAACAGCTGGCCGTCCCCACCGTCGGCATCGGCGCGGGCGTCGACTGCGACGCCCAGGTCCTGGTCTGGACGGACTTCGCGGGCATGACCGCCGGCCGGGTGCCGAAGTTCGTCAAGCAGTACGCCAACCTGCGGGCCGTGCTCGGCGAGGCCGCCCGCGCGTTCGCCGACGACGTGCAGTCCGGCGCCTTCCCGGCGCCCGAGCACACCTTCCACTGACGCAGGGCCAGGGCCCCGCTCCCCGGCCGGGAGCGGGGCCTTCGGCCTGCCCGACTCAGCCCTGGCCTGCCCTGCCCTGCCCTGCCCGGGGCAACTCACACCCGGCCCCCGCCCCCGGCCGCACCGGCCCCCACCGCCCGGAACGGCCGCCGTCAGCCGCCGTCAGCCCGCTGTCAGCGGCACGACAGCGGGATGACAGCGGCCCCCCGGCGGCGGCCGGACGGTGACAGCCCGCTGACAGCCGGGCCGGACAGCCTGGGGGCATGACACGAATCGCCACCACCCCGAACGACCGGGGGCCCGCCGCGGGCAACGCCGTGGAGGTCCGCGGCATCGTCAAGCACTACGGCGCCACCAAGGCGCTCGACGGGGTCGACCTCACGGTCCGCGAGGGCACCGTGCTCGGTGTGCTCGGCCCCAACGGCGCGGGCAAGACGACGCTCGTCCGCGTCCTCTCCACGCTGATCAAGCCGGACGCCGGCACCGCCTTCGTCGGCGGCTACGACGTGCTGCGCCAGCCCAAGCAGCTGCGCCGCACCATCGGCCTCACCGGCCAGTACGCCTCCGTCGACGAGATGCTCTCCGGCTACGAGAACCTCTACCTGATCGGCCGGCTGCTCGACCTCTCCCGCAAGGACGCCAAGGCCCGCGCCGCCGAACTGCTGGAGCGGTTCTCGCTCACCGAGGCCTCCAAGCGCGTCGCGAAGACCTACTCCGGCGGCATGCGCCGCCGGCTCGACCTCGCCGCCTCCATGATCGGCCGCCCCCGGGTCCTCTACCTGGACGAGCCCACCACCGGCCTGGACCCGCGCACCCGCAACGAGGTCTGGGACGAGGTGCAGCGGATGGTCGCCGAGGGCTCCACGGTGCTGCTCACCACCCAGTACATGGAGGAGGCGGAGCAGCTCGCCGACGAGCTGACCGTCATCGACCGGGGCCGGGTGATCGCCGCCGGGAAGGTGGCCGAACTCAAGGCCCAGGTCGGCGGCCAGACCCTCCAGGTCCGCCCGGCCCACGGCGCCGAACTGCCCGAGATGGCACGCTGCCTGCACGACACCGGGATCGCCGAGGCCACCTTCTCCGCCGACACCGGACAGCTGTCGGTACCGATCACCGGCGAGGACCAGCTGACGGCCGTGGTCGGGGTGCTCGGCACCCGCGGCTTCGCCATCGCCGGCATCGACACCAAGGTGCCCAGCCTGGACGAGGTCTTCCTCGCCATCACCGGCAAGTCCGCCGCCCCCGCGGACAGCGCCCCCAGCCTCGCCAAGGAGCCCGTCGCATGACCACCGCAACCGTCGCGCCCGCCCGGGTGGAGGACACCCGGATCGGCCTGTCCGGCACGCTGCGCCACATCGGCGCGCTGACCCGCCGCAACCTGATGCGGATCAAGGCGGACCCGGAGTCGATGTTCGACGCGGTGCTGATGCCGGTCATCTTCACCGTGCTCTTCGTCTACGTCTTCGGCGGCGCCATCTCCGGCGGCCAGGACGCCTACAAGCAGTACATGATTCCCGGCCTGCTCGGGCAGACCGGCCTCACCCTGGCGATGGCCGTCGGCACCGGCCTGAACAGCGACTTCCAGACCGGGGTGATGGACCGGTTCCGGACCCTGCCGATCGGCCGGGCCTCCGTCCTGCTCTCCAAGATCGTCGCGGAGACCTGCCGGGCACTGGTCTCCTTCACCATCCTGATCGGCTTCGCGCTGATCCTCGGCTTCGAGGTGAAGACGGGACCGCTGGAGGTGCTGGCGGCCGTCGGCCTCTCCCTGGTGTTCGGCATGTCGATCGTCTGGATCTCGATGCTGCTCGGCATGGCGCTGAGCAGCGCCCAGGCCGTCCAGGGGGTTTCGATGCTCGTCCTGATGCCGATGCAGTTCGGCAGCTCGATCTTCGCGCCGACCGACACCATGCCCGGCTGGCTGCAGTCCTTCACCAAGGTCAACCCGCTCTCGGCGCTGGCCGACGCCTGCCGGGCGCTGCTCAACGGCGAGGGTGCGCTGGCCCACCCGGTGCTGATCGTGCTGGGCTGGTCGGTGGGCATCACCGCGGTCTTCGCCCCGCTCGCCGTGGCCCGGTTCCGCAAGCGGACCTGAGCCCGGCCCCGGCCCGGCAGCACCACGGGCCACCCGGCCACCGGCCGGCCCGCCTCAGGGGACGAGGCGGGCCGGCCGGTCATTCGTTCATCAGGTCGAGCAGGTCCACGACCCGGCCGGCCGCCCTGGCCGCGCCCTCCGCGGCGGCCTCCTCGTACGCCTCGTCACCGAGCAGGCCGCGCAGGCGCGCCTCGGCGGTCTCGCGCTCGACGCGCTCCAGGTAGCCGCCGCCCTTGGGTCCGTTCAGCCCCGCGTGCGCGCCGAGCAGGACCGCCGCCCGGCGGGCCGCGTCGAGGTCGCCGTCACGCTCGGCGAACGCCCGCAGCACCCCGGCCGCCGCCGGCACCATCATGATCGACATCTGATCGGCGAACCCGCTCGCGGCGTCCGGCACCGTGTGCAGCAGCCGCCGGCCCTCGTTGACCACCTCCCGCCCCCGCTCCGGGTCCCCGGCCTGCGCCATGACCCAGCCCCGGGTGACCGTCAGCATCCCGCCGACCAGGCCGGGGGCGAAGAAGCCCGCCCGGTTCCAGTTCAGCTGGTCCAGCTCGGCCAGGGCGGCGTCGTACTCGCCCCGCTGGGCGTGGATCCCGCAGAGGACCAGATGCCCGAAGAGCACCGCGCCGTTGGCCGCCTGGCTCTCGTCCGGGTCCGCCTCGGCCAGCGCCTCGCGGATCTGCCGCTCCCCCTCGACGGGGTCGCGGGCGAGCAGCGAGTTGCCGAGGTTGACGCGCAGCATCGGCACCTCCTGCGGGGCGCCGAGCTCCTCCGCCAGCTCGATCGCCCGCTGGTACGCGTTGACGGCCTCCTCGGCCCGGCCCTGATTGGCCATCGACTCGCCGTGGGCCGCGTACGCCTGGGACATCCCCCAGCGGTCGCCCGAACGGCGGAACAGCTCCAGCGACTCCTCGCCGTCGCGGACCGACTGCTCCAGGCCGCCGGGCCAGTCGTTCATCATCTTGGCCCGGATCTGCAGGATGAACGCGAGGTCGGTGGCGTCCCCGTGGCGGCGGCAGCCCTCCACCGCGTCGTCCAGCAGGTCCCGCATGATCTCCAGCCGGCCCGCCAGGAACGCCCCGAACGCCCTCATCAGCCCCGGGAACCGGTAGCTCTGCGGAAGGTCCGGGGTGTAGGCCTCCAACAGCTGCCGGGAGAGGCGCGTCGCCTCCTCGTCGGCCAGCACGTCGAGGTTGCCCTCGAAGAGCCCGACCAGCCGGTACAGCGCCATCTGCCGGCGGGCCTCCGCCACCACCCCGGGCGGCATCGGCAGGCCGTACTCCAGCACGTGCCGCTCCAGCGGCTCCGGCGGCGGGCCGTCCGGGTCGAACGGGTCCGGTCCGAGCGCGGCCACCGCCTCGTACCAGCCGCGCGCCTCCAGGCTGAAGCCGCGCAGCGACCAGTACCAGCTCATGCCGAGCGCGAGGGCCAGCCCCTCCTGCTCCTCCCGGCCGTCCACCGCCCGGCGCAGCGCGGCCCGGATGTTGTCCTGCTCCCGCTCCAGCACCGCCAGCCAGTTCAGCTGCTCCGGGCCGTGGACGTGCAGGTCGGCGGTGCGGACCAGCTCCCGGAAGTGCTCGACGTGGCGGCGCTCGGTCTCGGCCCGCTCGGCCGCCGCGGCCAGCCGCTCCTCGGCGTACTCGTGGATGGTCTCCAGCATCCGGTAGCGCGGCGGGCCGTCCGTGCCCAGGTCGGCCACCAGCAGCGACTTGTCGACCAGCGACAGCAGCTGGTCGGCGACCTCCTCGCGGGGCACCTCGGTGTCGTCGGCGCAGATCGACTCGGCGTCCTCCAGCGTCCAGCCGCCGGCGAACACCGACAGCCGCCGCAGCACCGCCCGTTCTCGCTTGCCGAGGAGGTCCCAGCTCCAGTCGACGACCGCCCGCAGGGTCTGCTGGCGCGGCAGAAGGGTGCGGCTTCCGCCGGTGAGCAGCGCGAAGCGGCTGTCCAGGCGGTCGGCGATCTGGCGGGCCGTCATCACCCGCAGCCTGGCGGCGGCCAGTTCGATGGCGAGCGGCAGGCCGTCGAGGCGGCGGCAGATCTCGGCGCACGCCTCCGGGTCGCCCTGCGGGTCGAAGCCGGGACTGGCGGAGGCGGCGCGCTCGGCGAGCAGGCGCAGCGCCACCGGGTCCGGCAGCGGCTCGACCGGCAGGACGGTCTCGCCGGGCACGCCGAGCGGTTCGCGGCTGGTGGCGAGGACGGTGAGGCCGGGGCACTCGGCGAGCAGCTGGTCGGCGAGGTCGGCAGCGGCCTGGATCAGGTGCTCGCAGTTGTCCAGGACGATCAGCATCCGGCGGTGGCCGCAGTGCTCGACCAGTCGGCGCAGCGGGTCCTCGGTGCGGGTCTCGATCACGTCGGCGACCATGCCGCCGGTGTGCAGCACGGTCTCGCGCAGGCCGAGCGCGGACACCACGGCGGCCGGGACGGCGGCCGCGCTCTCCAGCGGGGCGAGTTCGGCCAGCCAGACGCCGTCCGGCCAGCTCCCGGCGCCCTGTTCGGCGCGGCCGGCCTCGACCGAGAGCCTGGTCTTGCCCGAGCCGCCGGGCCCGGTCAGGGTGACCAGCCGACTGCCGGTCAGGGCGGTGCGCAGGGAGGCGAGATCGCCCTCCCGGCCGACGAAACTGGTCAGCCGGCCGCGCAGGTTGCCCGCGCTGCGGGGCGACTGGGAGGCCGGCGGCCGTGGCGGCTGGGAGGCCGGCGGCCGGGGGGCCGCCGGCTGGGCCCGCTCGCGCGCGACCGGCTCGACCGCCTCGGCGGGGGCCAGCAGTTCGGCGTGCAGGGCCTGGAGTTGGCGTCCCGGGTCGACGCCGAGCTCGTCCGCAAGGGCGCGCCTGCTCCGCTCGTAGTGGCGCAGCGCCTCGGCGGTGCGGCCGCTCTCGTGCAACGCCCGGACCATCAGGTACTGCAGGGGCTCGTCCAGCGGCTGCCGTTCGCAGAGCTCGGCGAGTTCGGCGACCAGCTCGGCGGCCCGGCCGAGGCCGAGGTCCGCGGTGATCCGGTGCCGGCGGGCCTCGTCCCGCTGGGCCTCCAGCCGGATGGCGGGGCCGCTGCGGTCGGGCAGGTCGGCGAGGGCCGGGCCGCGCCACAGGGCCAGGGCGGCGCGCAGTCGCTCGGCGGCCAGCGCGTGGTCGGCGTCCTCCAGCGCGCGGCGCCCCTCGCCGGCGAGGCGCTGGAAATCGCCGAGGTCGGTGCGCGGCTCGGTCAGCCAGTAGCCGGCCGGGCCGGAGCCGACCCGGTCGCGGCCGATGGTGCGGCGCAGCCGGCCGACCAGGGTCTGCAGGGCGGCGGCGGCGTCCTGCGGCGGCTCGGTGTCCCACACCTCGTCCACCAGGAGGTCGGCCGGGACCGGCCGCCCCTGCCGCAGGACCAGCGCGGCGAGCAGCGCCCGCAGGCGGGCCCCGCCGAGCGGGACGGGGGAGCCGTCGTCGTGGTGGGCCGTGGTGGTTCCGAGGATGCCGTAGTGCACCGGCCCATTCTGGTCGATGGCCGCCGCCGCCGCGCACAATTGTCCGCGCCGTCCGCGGAGTCCGCGGCCCGGGCACGGAACCGGGGCCCGGTCGTCGTACGTTCACCCTGGACGGCTTGTCCGGCGACGGACCCGCCCGGCATGATCGGTCCCTGCCCGCAGCCCCGACCCCCGCACCCCAGACACCCGGAGCACCCACACCATGACCTTCGCCGCAACGCAGCGCTCGCGCAGCGAGGACCGCCGGATCAGCCCGGTGTTCTGGGTGCTGCTCGCGATACTGGCCACGTCCGGCTGGGCGGTGTACTCCGGGTACGGCAACGCCTCGTTCGGGGTGTTCCTGTTCGTGGTCGCGGGCTGGATGGTCTCGCTCTGCCTGCACGAGTACGCGCACGCCCGCACCGCGCTGCACGGCGGCGACCTCACCGTCGGCGCCAAGGGCTACCTGACGCTCAACCCGCTCAAGTACACCAACGTCCTGCTCAGCTTCGTGCTGCCGATCGTGTTCGTGATCCTCGGCGGCATCGGCCTGCCCGGCGGCTCGGTCTGGATCGAGCGCCACCGGATCAGCGGTCGGCTCAAGCACAGCCTGATCTCGGCGGCCGGCCCGCTGGTGAACCTGGTCTGCGCGGCCCTGCTGCTGATCCCGATCGGCGCGGGGTGGCTGGACGACCCGTCCGTGCACGCGCAGTGGAACGGCTACGAGCTGAGCGTCTCGCCGTTCTCCGGCGCGCTCGGGTTCCTCGGGCTGCTCCAGCTGAGCGCGGCCCTGCTGAACCTGCTGCCGGTGCCCGGCCTGGACGGCTACGGGATCATCGAGCCCTGGCTGTCGTACAAGACCCGGCGCGCGGTCGAGCCGTTCGCCCCGTACGGGATGCTGGCGGTCTTCGCGCTGCTCTGGCAGCCCGAGGTGAACCGGTTCTTCTTCGACGCGGTGTACGGGCTGATGGGCCTGTTCGGCGCGGACGCCGACTACGCGACGCTCGGCCGGTACCTGTTCTCCTTCTGGAAGAACTAGGAACGGAAGGACGGGGGGCCTAGGCGGCGCTCTGGGCCCGCTCGGCCCTGGCCTTCGCCAGCTTCTCGCGGCGCAGGTCCATCCAGAGGACGTTGCTGGCGATGCCCGCCATCGGGATCCAGATCAGCCCCACCCACCAGCCCTGCACCACGGAGACCACGGCGGCGGCCAGCGCGAGGACGACGACGATCGAGGCGAAGAGGGACGTGCGGGGCATGGCGGGGGCTCCTAGCGCGGGCTGACGGTCGGCACCCATTGTCGCCGACCTCACCCCGGGAGCCGGTCCAGGGGGGCGCCCGGCGCCCGGCGCGTCCGCACCGGCCGCCGGGCGCACGGCCCGGACGTCTCAGACGTCGGTGATCCGCAGGCCCGCGTGGGCCTTGTAGCGGCGGTTGACCGAGATCAGGTTGGCGACCAGCGACTCCACCTGGTGGGCGTTGCGCAGCCGGCCGGCGAAGATGCCGCGCATCCCCGGGATCCGGCCGGCCAGCGCCTGCACCACGTCGGTGGCGGCGCGCTCGTCGCCGAGCACCATCACGTCGGTGTCGATCCGCTCGACGGCCTCGTCCTGGAGCAGCACCGCCGAGAGGTGGTGGAAGGCCGCGGTGACCCGGGAGTCCGGCAGCAGGGCGGCGGCCTGCTGGGCGGCGCTGCCCTCCTCCGGCACCAGCGCGTACGCGCCCTGCTTGTCGAAGCCGAGCGGGTTGACGCAGTCCACCACGATCTTGCCGGCCAGCTCCTCGCGCAGGGCGGAGAGGGTGGCGGCGTGGCCGTCCCACGGGACGGCGACGATCACGATGTCGCTCTCCCGCGCGGTGGCCGCGTTGTCGGCGCCGCGCACGCCGAGGCCGATCGCGGCCGCCGAGGCCTCGGCGCGGGAGGCGTCGCGCGAACCGATGATCACCTGCTGGCCGGCCTTGGCCAGCCGCAGGGCGAGCCCCCGCCCCTGGTCGCCGGTGCCGCCGAGGACACCGACCACCAGCTGCGAGACGTCCGGCAGCTCGTGGGCCGGGTTTGTCGCTGAATCGAGGGAAGTCATGGGCCGATCCTGCCAAACGCCCGGCCCGCCGCGACATTCTGTGCCCCATGGACGTGGTGAGAGTTTCGGCACTCCGGGAGCGGCTGGCCGGTTCGGGCTGGCTGGAGGCGGTCGGCGGCTTCGCCGGCTCGCTGCGGCACGCCGTCGGCCGGCGGGGTGCGGACGGGCTGCTGCTGGTCGGCACCGAGGCGTACGAGCCCTGGCACCTGGCCGCCCACCTGGCGGACGAGGCGGCCTGGTCGGACGTCCCCCGGCTGGCCCCGACCCTGCTGCGGCACCGGGTGCCCGCCGAGGCCCCGGCACACCTGGCGCACGGCCTGCGGCGGCTGGCCGAGGCCGGGCGCAGGGCCACCGTGTTGGTGGTGGCCCCGGCGGCGGCCGGCGAGGGCCTGCTGGAGCGGGTGCAGGACGCCCGGCGCGGCGGGGCGACGGTGCTCGCCCTGGACGGCGCCGCCGGCCGGACGGACCTGGCGGGCCTGGCGCACGAGCGGCTGGTCGTCGGGACCGCCGAGGAGGAGCCGTTCGACCTCGCCCAGCACCTGGTCAGCGTGGCCGCCGGGGAACCGCCGGCCCGCCGCTCGGCACTCGGCCGGCTGGCCGGGCTGGCCGGCCGGCTCACCGCGGGGCCGACGGTCAGCCGCTGGTAGGGCGGCACCCCGGGCGGCTCGGGCGGCGCCGCCGAGCCGCGCTGCCGGGCTGCCGGGCTGCGCCGAAAACCGGTTGCGGGGGCGTGAACGGCCCGCCGAGGATGGTGCTTCGTGAACGACGCCGAACCACCCCCGAGCGGCCGGCTGCAGACGCTGCTGCGCTCGCTGCGCCCCGACCTGACGCCCTGGCGCTCCTCGCGGGACTTCCGGCTCCTCTGGCTCTCGGGCTGTGTCACCAGCCTCGGCAGCTTTCTGACGTACGTCGCCGTGCCGCTGCAGATCAAGGAGCTCACCGGCTCCTCCGTCGCGGTCGGCCTGGTCGGCGCCTTCGAGCTGGTGCCGCTCGTCGTCTTCGGCCTCTGGGGCGGCGCCCTCGCCGACGCGCTGGACCGCCGCAGGCTGGTGCTGTTCTCGGAGGCCGCACTCGGACTGCTCAGCGGCGTCCTGCTGCTCAACGCGCTGCTGCCGACGCCGGTGCTCTGGCCGGTCTACCTGGTGGCCGCGCTGGTCGCCGCCGCCGACGGCCTGCAACGCCCGGCGCTGGACTCGCTCACCCCGCGGATCGTCCCGCACGACCAGCTGACCGCCGCGTTCGCACTCAACTCCCTCTACCGCAACGCCGGTTCGGTGGCCGGACCGGCTCTGGCCGGGGTCGTCGTGGCGTTCGCCGGGGTACAGACCGCGTACGCGCTGGACGTGCTCACCTTCGCCGCCTCGCTGGTGCTGCTCGCCCGGATCCGCGCCGTGCCGCCGCCCACCGGCGCCGACAAGCCGTCCGTCCAAGCCGTCCTGACCGGTGTGCGGTACGCCTCGAGCCGCAAGGACCTGCTGGGGACGTACGCCGTCGACCTGGTCGCGATGCTGTTCGCCTTCCCGGTGGCGGTCTTCCCCTTCCTCGCCTCGGAGCTGGACGCCGACTGGGCGCTCGGCCTGATGTACTCCGCCTCGGCGGTCGGCGCCCTGGCGGTCTCGGTGACCAGCGGCTGGGCCTCCCGGGTCCACCGGCTGGGCCGGATGCTGGTGGCCGCCGCCCTCGGCTGGGGCGCGGCGATGGCCCTGGCCGGCCTCACCGCCTCCGTCTGGGCCGTCCTGCTCTGTCTGGCACTGGCCGGCGGCGCCGACCAGATCAGCGGCATCGCCCGCTCCACGATGTGGAACCAGTCCATCCCGGACGAGGTCCGCGGGCGGATGGCCGGCGTGGAGCTGCTCAGCTACTCGCTCGGCCCGCAGCTCGGCCAGGTCCGGGCCGGCGGGATGGCCGGGCTGGTCGGCGTCCGGGCCTCGGTGTGGGTCGGCGGCGTCGCCTGCGTGGCCGGCGTGCTGGCCCTGGTCGCCGCACTGCCCGCCCTGCTCGCCTACGACGACCGCACCGACCCGCACGCGGCCGCCGTCCGCGCCGAGCACGAGCGCGCCGCGGCGGACCGGGCGGAGGCGGATCGGGCCGCGGTGGAGGCCGCGAAGACGGAGGCCGCGGCACCCGCCACCCAAAAGTAAGTGACAGAGTGGCCATGGGCCTATTACTCTTCCCTCGTTCAGATCGTCCGGGCGAAGGGGTGGCCGTGCTGGAGACCACGACGGAGAACGTCGTCCGCAGCTGGGTCGACGGGTGGATCGTGTCGCGGCTGGCCGCGCCGCCCGTCGTCGAACCGTGGGGGTACACCATCGACGTCGGCGTCGGCGGCCACGTCACCCGGCACGTCTTCGACGCCACCGGTGACGCCGTGCGCGAGGCCGACGTCCGCAAGGTCGCCGGCGCCGTCCGCGCCGAGGGCACCTGGCTCAAGGTCTTCGCGGACCCGGCGGTCGTCTCCCCCTGGCTCGGGCCCGACTGGTGGATCGACGACGAACCCGGCTACCTGATGACCGTCCCGCTGGCCCCCTCCCCCGCGCACCGGCTGACCGCGCCTGACGGCTACCGCCTGCGCACCTGGACCCGCGGCGGCGTGGTCCGCGCCATGGTCACCGACGCCTCCGGCGCACTGGCGGCCCGCGGCCAGACCGTCCCCCTCGGCCCGACCGCCGTCGTCGACCAGATCGAGACCGACCCCGGGCACCGCCGCAGGGGCCTCGGCAGTCTGGTCATGCGCGCGCTCGCCACCGCGGCGGCCGAGCAGGGCGCCCAGACCGGCGTCCTCGCCGGGACCCCGGACGGCCACGCGCTGTACACCGCGCTCGGCTGGCGGGTGCTCGCCCCGCTCACCAGCGCGAAGTACCTGGGCCCCCGCGGTCGCTGACGGCTACTCGGCCTGATCGTCCGCCGGCCGGTCGCCCCAGCGGGGGTCGTTCTTCCACTCGCGGTTGCGCTCGTCGGCGAGTTGGAGCGCGTGGGCGGCCTCCTCGCGGGTGGCGTACGGGCCGAGGCGGTCCTTGGCGGGGCACTCGGGGCCCTCCTCCACCTTGGCGTGCTTGATGCAGTAGAACCACTCACCGGGCTTGCCGGTCGGCTTGCGGTGGAATCCCAGGGGCATGGCGGTCACTCCCGTTCGGCGTGGCAGGTCGTACCGATCATTCCCCGGCCGGGGGCGCCCCGCACGCCCCGGGCCGGGGCAGGACCGGCGGATAGACTCGCGGCCATGGCTCTCGTACCCGGCATCCAGTCCCCCACCCGCAAGGTCCCGGCGCACATCGCGCGCCCCGAGTACGTCGGACGGCCCGCGCCGGCGCCGTACACCGGGCCCGAGGTGCAGACCGCCGAGACGATCGAGAAGATGCGGATCGCGAGCCGGATCGCCGCACAGGCGATGGCGGAGGCCGCGAAGCTGATCGCGCCCGGCGTCACCACGGACGCCCTGGACGTCGTCGCCCACGAGTACATGTGCGACCACGGCGCCTACCCGTCCGACCTCGGCTACCGGGGCTTCCCGAAGTCGATCTGCACCTCGGTCAACGAGGTGATCTGCCACGGCATCCCGGACTCGACCGTGCTGCAGGACGGCGACATCGTCAACATCGACGCCACCGCCTACATCCACGGGGTGCACGGCGACCTCAACGCCACCTACCTCTGCGGCGACGTGGACGAGGAGTCGCGGCTGCTGGTCGAACGGACCCGCGAGTCGCTCAACCGGGCCATCAAGGCGGTCAAGCCCGGCCGCCAGGTCAACGTCATCGGCCGGGTCATCGAGTCCTACGCGAAGCGCTTCGGCTACGGCGTGGTGCGGGACTTCACCGGGCACGGCATCAACACGTCGTTCCACTCCGGCCTGATCATCCCGCACTACGACAGCGAGCGGGCCACCGAGGTGATCAAGCCCGGGATGACCTTCACCATCGAGCCGATGCTGACCCTGGGCACCTACGACTACGAGATCTGGGCCGACGGCTGGACGGTCGTGACCAAGGACCGCAAGCGCACCGCCCAGTTCGAGCACACCCTCGTCGTCACGGCCGACGGCGCGGAGATCCTCACCCTGCCGTAGCCCGGCGGGACGGACGGCGCGGTCAGCCGATCAGCCACTGCTCCTCGGCGACCGCGCCCACCTCGGTGCAGGCGTCGGTCAGCACGTCCAGGACGCGCAGCGGGTCCGGCAGGGGCTGCTCGGGCCCGCGCAGCCAGCGCACCTCGGAGCCGTCCGGCAGCGCGGCCGGCGGCAGCAGGGTGTACGAGCCCCGGCAGTGCCAGCGCAGTCCGGGGTGCTCGGACATGGTGTCCGGGGTGGAGTCGAGGGCGCTCGGCCACCACTCGTCCTCGTCCACCGGGGTGCCCCGGGTGGCGGTGAAGAACAGGTAGCGGTCCTCGCCGACGGCGGCCACCGGACCCTCCACGCCCAGCGCGGTGAGCCGCTCAAGGGCCAGCCGGCCGGCCTCGGCGGGCACGTCCAGCACGTCGTGGGCGCGGCCGGTGGCGGTGATGAAGTTGGCCTGGGGGTCGCGGGAGAGCCAGCGGCCGACCTGCTCGGGGTCGGTGGTCGCCTGGGTCTGCCACGCGAAGGACACCGGGTGCTGGGCCGGGGCCGGACACGCGACCCGGTCACAGGAACACCGGTACCCGGCCGGGTGCGCGGCGGGCGCGAGCGGGAAACCGGCGCGCACGGCGCCGAGCAGCTGATCCAGTCTGGCGGCGGGACTGTCCGCGTCGGCCGACCGGGCCCGCTGACGATCACGCTTCTGCCACCAGGTCGTCCACCTGCTGCCGGATTCCATCGGGCCCCTCTCCGCGCACTGCCGTGCCTGGTGTGACACAGCACTCGACGTCCTACTCCGACGCAACGCACAGCACCCCCCGCCTGCTTCCCGGGATGGTGCTCGGCCCTGCCGTCCGCGCCCAGCCGGCCGGAGCCGGGGTTGCCGGACGGCCGACGCCCGGGTCACGGTACGGAGTCACGGCAGCACGGACGCTGCGGCTCGGTGGCCCGGCAGGCACACCGACGTGCGCCTTGCCCGGCCCGTACGGGGCCCGCTGACCCGGGTGAACCCCGAGGGCGTAACAGGAAGGATAAGGGTGCGCGGGGCCCTCGGATGACCGGGGGCGGTGCCTCTCCGGTCACACTCCCGGCACCTGCGCGTCACAACCCCTCCTCCGGACCGCCCCGGACCGCCGTTCACCCCCCGGACATCGGGAGGCCACCCAACGGCCACCTGCGGCGACGGGAGGACCCGGCGGGGTGAGACCCTGGTGAGGTGAAGAGCGCGGAGACCGAATTCGTCGGCGGCCCCCTGGACGGCCGGATCCTGCCGATCCCGCTGGGGCCCATGTACGGCGTGCCCAAGACCTACAAGGTGCCGGTCCCCGCGCACGGTGAGACCCCCGCGCGCACACTGGTGTACGTCCGGTCCAAGCAGCAGCGGGGTGTCAGCTGGTACTGGCGCTACGAGTACGACGAGGCGGCCAGCGCCCGCGCCTCCGGGTGACGGCCGCTCCCCGGGGTGACGACAGCGCGTCCCGGGGGCCCGATCCAGGGAGAACGGCCATGGCGAGGACGGCACGGCACCACCCGCGGACGAGGTCCCGGACGGCGATGCACCACAACCGGCAGGTGGCCGCGGTCACCGCGGGGCTGCTGGTGATGGTCAGCGCCTACAGCGCGGCGATCGGCCCGAACCCCTGGCTCTGGCTCGGCTGGACGGTGCTGCTGCTCGCGTGCGTGGCACTGTTCGCCATCCGCTCCTGAGCAGCGGCACCGTCCGCCGACAGCCCCCCGCCGACCGCTACGCATCCTCGGCGAGGATCAGGTACAGCTTCTTGCGGGCCTCGTTGAGCACCGCCAGCCCCTTGGCTCGCTGCGCCTCCGTGCCCGTCGTCATGACCTGCCGGATCGCGTGGTCGACCGCGCCGAGCGCCTGGCCGACCTCCTGGACGGCCTCCCAGTCGACCTCACGGCCGGCCTCCGCCCACGGCTCGGCGGCCCCCGCCTCGGCCTCCGCCCGGCCGGCCTCGGTGAGCGAGACCAGCCGCTTGCCGCCGACCTCCTCCGCGGTGATCAGGCCCTCCTCCTCCAGCAGCTGGAGGTTCGGGTAGATCGAGCCGGGGCTCGGCCGCCAGGCCCCGCCCGTCCGCTCGGCGATCTCCGCGATCATCTCGTAGCCGTGCATCGGCCGCTCCTTGAGCAGCGCCAGCAGCGACGCGCGCACGTCCCCGCGCCGCGCCCGCCCGCCGCGACGGCCGCGCGGACCGCCGTGCCCGCGGCCCCCGTGCCCGCCGAAGCCGCCGAACGGCCCGCCCATCGGGCGACCGGGCCCGAACGGCGGCGGCCCGAAGGGGCCGAACGCCCCCCGGCCCTCGAAGCCCTCCCCGGGCGTCCCCCCGAACTCCGGGCCCGGCCCGCGGCGCCGTCCGCCGCGCGGGCCCTCCTCACGAAATCGTCGTCCCGAGCGCATCGCGCCCACCTCCTGCATTCGTTCGTCCATCAGTCGTTCGGACAGTCGAGTAACTGTCTCGATAACTCGACGATATATCGGTGACTGTCGCTCGTCAACGGTTTCCGACACGGCCGACCGGTCGTCGGCCGGCACCCCGTGCGGCAGGGGCCCAGCCGCTACGGTGGCGGGCATGGCCGGTGAACGAGACCTTGCGACCCTCCTGCGCGGAATGCGCCCGCAGCTCAACCCGGGGCGGTACGTCTACTGCACGCTGCCCGCGAAGGTGCCCGCCGGGATGCGGCCGGTGGTCACGGTCGCCGAGCCCGAGGGGGTGACGGTGGTGGTGGCGCAGGAGGAGGCGGACGCACTCGGCCTGCGCTACGAGTACGTGGCGGCCTGGATCACGCTGAAGATCCACTCGGCGCTGGAAGCCGTCGGCCTGACCGCCGCCGTGGCGGGCCGGCTGGCCGAGGAGGGGATCAGCTGCAACGTGGTGGCCGGCTTCCACCACGACCACCTGTTCGTCGGGGCCGAGGAGGCCGACCGGGCGGTCCGGGCACTGGAGGAGCTGTCGTCCCGGTCCGCCTGAGGCTCCGGTCCACCTGAGGCTCCGGTCCAGGTGAGCCGCCGGTGCGTCCGGGCCCCGATGCTTCCGCACCCCCGTGCTTCCGGGCCCCCGTGCTTCCGGGCCTCCCGGGCGGGTGCGGCCGAGTGGCCGGTGCCGGGGGCCGCTCCGACACTGGGAAGGGCTGAGCGCCAGACCGGCCGTTCAGCCCCCACCGGAAGGGAGACGGCCACCATGGCCATCTGCGTCACCTGCGGCAACGACTACTGGCTCGCCTTCGAGATCAAGACCATCACCGGCGACGTGTACACCTTCGACAGCTTCGAGTGCGCGATGGAGAAGCTCGCGCCGCGCTGCGAACAGTGCCAGGTCCGGATCGTGGGCCACGGCGTGGAGGTGGCGGGCCGGTTCTTCTGCTGCGCCAACTGCGCCCGCGTCAACGGCGGCCTCGGCGAACAGATCCGCGACGCGGTCGGCGCCCACCCGTCCTGAGCCGCGGGCGGTGCCCCGTCCGAGGACGGACGGCGAAAGGCCCGCCGGACCGCTGAGCGGTCCGACGGGCCTTCACCACGCCTGAGGACGGAAGAGTCGGCCTGTACGCCGGGTTCTGTCTCCCGGGGTGCTTGCGCGGCCCGGGGAGGCGGCCATCCATCTAGGGCTGCCGTTGCCGACAGCCTCGTGCGGTCTACCCGCGGACTCGGGCGAGCAGCCCTCGGTCATCCGCGCACGGCGCCCGAGGGCACCGATCTTGACCTTGCTCCAGGTGGGGTTTACCTAGCCGGCCGGGTCACCCCGGTCGCTGGTGGTCTCTTACACCACCGTTTCACCCTTACCCGCTGCCGAAGCTGCGGGCGGTCTGTTTTCTGTGGCACTGTCCCGCGGGTCACCCCGGGTGGGCGTTACCCACCACCCTGCTCTGTGGAGCCCGGACGTTCCTCGGCGGGCCCTGAGGACCCGTCGCGACCGCCCGGCCGACTCTTCCGCCGTAGTGGTCATGGTAGCCGCTCGGGCGGGGCCTCCCGTACGGCGGGCCTGACGACGGGTGCCTCGCCGCCGAGGCGGGCGGCCACCCGGGTGGCGGTGCCGGTGGCCCAGGCGGTCGTGGTGACCAGGCCGAGGACGAGGATGGCGACGCCGAGGCCGGTCACGATCCACCAGCCGGCGTGACTGGCCGGGGCGAAGCCGGTGACGAGCGGGCCGACCACCGCCGAGGTGACCACGGTGCCGATCACCGCGACGCCGAGCGACTGCCCGACCTGACGGCTGGTCGAGGCGACCGCCGCCGCCACGCCGGCCTGGGCCCGCGGCATGCCCGAGACGGCGGTGTTGGTGATCGGCGCGTTCACCATGCCGAAGCCGAAGCCGAACAGCCCGTACGCGGCCAGCAGCAGGGCCGCCGGGGAGTCCGCGGCCAGCCGGGTGAGCAGCAGGCCGCTGGCGGCGAGGCCGAGCCCGGCCGCGACCAGCGGGCCGCGCGGGCCCCGGCTGCCGACGATCCGGCCGGAGACCGGCGCGCAGACCAGCATCATCCCGGCCATCGGCAGCGTCCACAGGCCCGCCTCGACCGGGCTGTAGTGGCGGACGTCCTGGAGGTAGAGCGTGTTGAGGAAGAGGAAGCCGCCGAGCGCCGCGAAGGCGCAGACCGCCGTCACGGTGGCACCGGTGAACGGGGCGCTGCGGAAGAACCGCGGGTCGACCAGCGGCTCGGCGACCCTCCGCTCCCAGAGCGGGAAGGCCGTCAGCGCGGCGAGCGCGGTCGCGGCGAGGGCCAGGATCAGCGGGGACGTCCAGCCGTGTTCGGGGCCCTCGATGATCGCGGCGGTGCCGCAGCCGAGCAGTGCCACCATCAGCAGCTGGCCCACCGGGTCCAGCCGGCGGGCCCGCGGCGCGCGGGACTCGGGGACGTACCGGGCGGTCAGCACGCAGGCGAGCAGTCCGACGGGGACGTTGATCAGGAAGATCGAGGGCCAGCCGGCGCCGTCCACCAGGAAGCCGCCGAGCAGCGGGCCCAGCGCCATCGAGATGCCGACCACGCCGCCCCAGACGCCGATCGCCCGGGCCCGTTCCCTCGGATCGGTGAAGGTGTTGGTGATGATCGACATCGCCACCGGGTTGAGCATCGAGCCACCGACCGCCTGCAGCGCGCGGAACGCCACCAGCCACTCCAGGCTGGGCGCCAGGCTGCAGAGCAGCGAGCCGAGCACGAAGAGCAGCAGGCCGGTCTGGAACACCCGACGGCGGCCGAAGCGGTCGGCCACCGAGCCGAACAGCATCAGCAGCGAGGCCAGCACCAGGGTGTAGGCGTCGATGATCCACTGCAGTCCGGAGGCGGGGGCGTCGAGGTCCTTCTGGATCGCCGGGAGGGCGATGTTCACCACCGTGTTGTCGAGCCCGACGATGAACAGGCTCAGGCAGCAGATCGCCAGGACCAGCAGCCGGCGGCGCCGGCCGGGCGGGGCGGACGGCGCGGCGGGGTGCTCGCCCGGGGGCGTCCTGCGGGGGTTCGGTTCGGCCACGGGACGATCCTCCCACCGGGGGCGGGGTCAGCGGGCGGTGAAGCGGACCGTCCGGGTGGCCGGGTCGGCGACCGTCAGCCGCGCGAGGACCTCCCCGCCGAGCGGCAGGCCGCGGCCGGCTCCCGACGCGTCGTCGGGGCGTTCGCAGCGGGCCCGGACGGCCGGCTCGCGCAGCTGGACGGTGCCGCGGGCGGGCCGCTGCTCGTCCACGTCGATCACCAGCGCCGGGAAGTCCTCCCCCTCCCGGCCCGCCAGCAGCTCGGCCTCCACCAGGTCCACGCAGGCCCGCTCGACCTCGGCCGAGCGGCGGTCCCCGCCCGCCATCAGGGACGGCACGGCGGGCAGCGCCTCCCGGGCCCAGTCGGGCACCGACTCGCCGGCGGCGACGGCCGCGCAGACCTCCTGGGCGAAGCGGTCGCCCAGCCGGCGCAGCGGCGCGGTGCAGTGCGCGTACGGTGCGGCCAGCGCGGCGTGCGCCGGATCCGCCGGGACGGGCAGGCCCTGCGCCGTGTCGAAGGCGTGGTAGCCGGCGCCGCGCAGCAGGCCGGTGCACTCGTTGAGGAACGCAGCGTTCAGCGGGACGTCCGGGTCCAGCGAGCGGACCAGCTCCGGGTACGGCAGGCCGTCGGGCCAGTCGACGTCCAGCGCGCGGGCGGTGCGGCGCAGCCGCTGGTACGCCTCCGGCGTGGCGGCGGGCAGGGTGCGCAGCAGTCCGACGCCGGCGTCCAGCATCAGCTCGGCCGCGGCCATGCCGGTGAGCAGCGAGATCTGGGCGTTCCAGCCGTCAGCGGGGGCGGGTGCGCGGTAGCCGAGGACGTAGCCGTGCAGGGTCTCCTCGATCTCCTGCTCGGGGACGGGCAGGCTGATCCCGCCGCGGGCCCGTTCCTGCTCCTCGCGCAGCCGGCCGACGGTGGCGAGGAGGGCGGGCTGCTCGTCGGCGCCACCCGCGTCGACGGCGCGCTGGACGGCGGCGTAGTCGAGCCGGCGGTGCGAGCGGACGAGGGCGCGTCGCAGGTCCGCGAGGACGACGGCGCCGTCCGCGTCCAGGTCGAGCTGCCAGAGCAGGGCGGGGCGGGTCTCGCCCGGCAGGAGGCTGGCCGCGTCCTCGGAGAGCCGGGCCGGGTGCAGCGGGACGCGGTGGTCCGGGAAGTAGAGGGTCTGGACGCGGCGCCGGGCCTCGGCGTCGATCAGCCCGCCGGGCCGGACGAAGGCCGCGACGTCGGCGATCGCGTAGTGCACCCGGTAGCCGCCGCCCGGGCGGTGGGCCAGGTGCATGGCCTGGTCGAGGTCCCGGGAGCCGGGCGGGTCGACGGTGAAGAGCGGCAGCCCGGTCGCGTCGTACTCCGGCAGCCGGGGCGTGCGGGCGGCCTCCTCCGCCTCCGCGAGGACCGGGTCGGGCCACTCGGTGTGGATCTCCAGGCGGGCGCGCAGCTCGGCCAGTTCAGCGTTGATCCGGGCGGAGTCGGCGGCCTTGACGCGCAGTTTTCGGCGTGGCATGGAGGCAGCGTAGGGCGAATCGGGTGATTCCGGACGGACCCGGCCACCGGGCGCGCCGGTGGCCGGGCCGTGCTCCGGGAGTGCTCAGCGGCCCAGGAGGGACCTGAGGTCCTTGGCCGCGAGGGCGACGGACTCGTCGTAGCCGCCGGTGGCCAGGCGGAGCATGAAGGCGACCGCGTCGTCCGGGTGCGGGTCGCGGTAGGGCTCGTCGTTGTAGTCGAGGAAGAGCAGCATCGCCTCGAAGGCGGTGCGCTTGTTCCGGTCGACCAGCGGGTGGTTGCGGGCGAGGCTCTGGCCGAGCGCGGCGGCCTTGGTCCAGAGGTCCGGGTAGGCGTCCCCGCCGAACAGGCTCGCCTGCGGGCGGCCCAGTGCGGAGAGCAGCGCGCCCAGGTCGCGGATGTTCTCCGGGCCGCCGGCGAGGTAGGTGACGTCCTCCAGGTCGAGGTACTCGACGTCGTTCGTTCCCCCCGCCGCGTTCACAGGTCCTTCAGCCTCTCCAGCGTCTCCGCGTTGGCCTCGCGGATCCGGCCCACCATGGCGGCGCGGCGCTCGGCACGGCCGGGCCCGGCGGCGGCCCGGGCGGGGTGCCGGGCGGGCTCGGCGAGGGCGTCGGGGAGCTCGGACTGGCGCACGTCGAAGGCCAGCTCGGCGCGGTCGTCCTCGTCCGGTGCCCCGGTGACCCGCACCCGGCCGGCCAGCACCGCCTGCGCGGCCGCCTCCAGTGCGAACTCCAGCGCCCGCCTGGTCTCGGCCGGAAGGCCGGCGGGCAGGCGGACGGGCAGGGACTCCTCCACGGCGTCGTCGTCGCCGGGGACCAGGTCCAGGGGTCGCAGGGTCATCGCGTCACTCTCCTCTTCACGTCGACGGTAGAGCGACCGGGCCCGCGGTGACCAGCGCTTTAACGGGGGCCCGGCGGGCGGGGCGGCACCGACGGGTACGGCGGTGGGACGGGACGCGTAAGGGGGTCGTAGCGTGGCGGGACAAGAACCGGTGTTCTGCGGAGGGGGTTCGGCGATGGGTGCGGTGAAGGTCGCGGGGGCGGCGGTGGCCGGGGTGCTGGCGGCGACGGGGGCGCTGCACGCGGTGTGGGCGGTGACGCCGTGGCCGTTGCGGACGCCGGAGGAGTTCGCGGACACGGTGGTCGGCACCGGTGACGGGGTGCCGCCGGCGGCCGCGTGCGTGGCGGTGGCCGGGCTGCTCGGTTCGGCGGCGTACCTGGTGGGCGCGGAGGCCGGCGTGCTGCCGAAGGCCGGGCCGGCGTGGGTGCGGCGGCAGGGGGTCCGGGCGGTCGCCGGGGTGATGCTGGCGCGGGGCGCGGGCGGGCTGGCGATGTTCGGCGGGGGCCTGGTGCCGCGCTCGGAGCGGTTCCGGCGACTGGACACCCGGTACTACTCGCCGCTCTGCCTGGCCCTCGGCACCGGGGCCGCCGTGGTCGCGGCGGCCGGCGGGGCCCGGCGCGGGGAGTAGGCCCCGGCCGTTCACCGGCCGGACCGGGTCTCCGGGGGCGGGGTGGTTTTGCGTAGGGTGGCGGGGATCGTCCGCCACAAACTGTTGAGGAGTCCGCTGTGCTGGTGCTGTTGCCGCCCTCGGAGGGCAAGGCCGCGTCCGGGGACGGGGTGCCGGTGGCGCTCGACGGGCTGTCGCTGCCCGGGCTGACGGCGGCGCGGGAGCAGGTCCTGGAGACGCTGGTCGGGCTCTGCCGGGGGGACGAGGACACGGCGGCCGGGGTGCTCGGACTGAGCCCCGGCCTGCGGGGCGAGATCGCGCGCAACGCCGCGCTGCCGACGGCGGGCGCGCTGCCGGCCGGCGAGGTGTACACCGGGGTGCTGTTCGACAACCTCGGGCTGGCCACGCTGGACGAGGCGGCGTACGACCGGGCCGCGCGTTCGCTGCTGGTCTTCTCGGGGCTCTGGGGTGCGGTGCGGATCGGCGACCGGATTCCGCCCTACCGCTGCTCGATGGGCGTGAAACTCCCCGGGCTGGGGGCGCTCGGCGCGTACTGGCGGGGCGCGACGGCGTCCGTGCTGCCGGAGGTGGCGGACGGGCTGGTCCTGGACCTGCGCAGCTCCGCGTACGCGGCGGCGTGGAAGCCGGCCGGCGAGGTGGTGTCCCGGACGGCGACCGTACGGGTGCTCCAGGAGCGGAACGGCAGGCGCACCGTGGTGAGCCACTTCAACAAGGCGACCAAGGGCCGACTGGTGCGCGACCTGCTGGTGGCGGGCGCCGAGCCGAAGACGCCCGGCGAGCTGGTGGACGCGCTGCTCGGGCTGGGCCACCGGGTGGAGGTCGCGGCCGAGGGCACCGCCCGCAAGCCGTGGCAGCTGGACGTGGTGGTCACCGAGATCCACTGACCGGCGGGGTTCCGGTGTGCGAACGGCGGCGGGCTCCGTGGGGAGCCCGCCGCCGTTGCGTCGGCAGGGTCAGCGCAGGTGCCCGGTGTCGTTGAGCAGCCGCACCGAGGCGTTGCCGTCCGCGTAGTACTGGACGGCACAGAGCGAGGCGGCGGACAGCTCCATCCTGTAGAGCGAGTCCGGCGGGGCGCCGAGGGCGAGCCGGACCAGCGTCTTGATCGGGCTGACGTGCGAGACGACCAGCACGGTCTTCCCCGGGTGGCGGGCGAGGATCTTGTCGCGGGCGACCCCGGCCCGGTGGGTGAGGGTGGTGAAGCTCTCGCCGCTGCCGGTCGGCTTGGCCCTGGGCGAGCCGAGCCAGGCGTTCAGGTCGTCCGGGTAGTGCTGCTGGACCTCGGCGAAGGTGAGGCCCTCCCAGGCGCCGAAGTCGACCTCGCGCAGCCCCTCCTCGTACCGGACCTCCAGGCCCAGGCGGGCGGCGACGATCTCCGCGGTCTCCCGGGTGCGGCGCATCGGCGAGCTGACCACGGCCTGGACGGAGCCGCGCGCGGCCAGCGCCTCGGCGGCCCGCTCGGCCTGCCAGCGGCCCTTCTCGGAGAGCTCCGGGTCGCTGCCGCCGCTGCCCGAGAAGCGCTTCTCCGGGGTGAGGTGGGTCTCGCCGTGGCGCAGCAGCACGAAGGTGGTCGGCGTCCCGAGGTCGGCGGCGGCCGCCCAGCCGGCCTTCGGCGCCGCCTTCTCCAGCGGCGGCTCGGCGGCCGGCTCCACGACGACGGGCGACGCGGCCTTCAGCGGCCTGGGCTCCCACTGGCGCCCGGCCTTGCCCGCGTCCATCGCCTCGTTGGCGAGCCGGTCGGCGTCCTTGTTCCGCTCGCGCGGGATCCAGGTGTACTTGACCTGGCCGCGCGGGAGGACGCCACGGGCCTCGGCGGCGAGCGGCTGCATGTCGGGGTGCTTGATCTTCCAGCGCCCGGACATCTGCTCGACCACCAGCTTGGAGTCCATCCGGACGTCCACCGAGGCGTCCGGGTCGATCTCCCGGGCCGCCTTCAGGCCGGCGATCAGGCCCTTGTACTCGGCCACGTTGTTGGTGGCGTGGCCGATGAACTCGGCGGCCTCGGCGATGATCTGACCGGTGTCACCGTCCCGGACCACCGCGCCGTAGCCGGCCGGCCCCGGGTTGCCCCGGGAGCCGCCGTCCGCCTCGACGATGAACCTGCGCCCCGCCACCGGCTCAGATGCCCGATTCCGCGGTGCGCACCAGGATGCGGCCGCAGTTGTCGCAGCGGACGACCGCGTCCTTGGGCTCGGCCTTGATGGCGTTCAGGTCGGAGACGGCGAACTCGACCCGGCAGCCCTCGCAGCGGCGCTGGAACAGGCGGGCCGCGCCGACGCCGCCCTGCTGGTCGCGCAGGCGGGTGTAGAGCTTCAGCAGGTCGGCCGGGATGACGACGGCGACGGTCTCGCGCTCGCGGCGGACCCGCTCGGCCTCGCCGTCGATCTCGGCGAAGGCGGCGTCGCGGCGGGCCTCGGCCTCCTTGAGCACGACCGAGGAGTGCTCCAGACGCGCGGTCAGCTCGGTGACCCGGGTCTGGGCCGACTCCAGCCGCTCCATGATCTCCAGCACGACCTCCTCGAGGTCGCCCTGGCGCTTGGCCAGCGAGCCGATCTCGTGCTGGAGGTTCTCCAGGTCCTTCGGCGAGGTGATCGCGCCGGAGTCCAGGCGCTGCTGGTTGCGGGCGGAGCGGGCGCGGACCTGCTCGACGTCCTGCTCGGCCTTGGTCAGCTCGCGGGCGGTGTCGCCCTGCTGAGCCTGGGCGGCGACGACCAGGTCCTTCAGCGCGGTGTGGTCGGCGGTGGCCTTCTCGATCTCGGCGTGCTCGGGCAGGCTGCGACGCCGGTGGGCCAGCTGGTCGAGCTTCGAGTCGATGGCCTGGAGGTCGAGCAGGCGGATCTGGTCGGCGGGCGCGGCGTTCAAGCGGAGAGCTCCTGTGAATCGGGTCAGGCGGTGAAGGACATGGGGGCGTGCGCGGTCCACGGGTCGGTGACCTTGTGGGAGACCTTGGTCTCCACGGCCCAGCCCCGCTTCTCGGCGGCGCCGTGCAGCGCCCGCTCGGCCAGGGCGAGCCAGGGCCACTCGGTGGCCCAGTGCGCCGCGTCGACCAGCGCGACCGGCGCCGCCTCGGCGGCCTCGGACGCCGGGTGGTGGCGCAGGTCGGCGGTGAGGTAGGCGTCGACGCCGGCCGCCCGCACCTCGGCGAACATGCTGTCGCCCGAACCGCCGCACACCGCGACGCGGCTGATCAGCCGGTTCGGGTCGCCGGAGACCCGGACGCCGGCGGCGGTGGCCGGCAAGCCCCTGGCGACCTGGGCGGCGAAGACGGAGAGCGTGAGCGGGGGCTCCAGCAGGCCGATCCGGCCTGCGCCGCGTCGGCCCAGCGGGTCGGTCGGGTCCGGCACCAGCGGACCGGTCACGCGGACGCCGACCGCCTCGGCCAGCGCGTCCGAGACGCCCGGGTCGGCGTGGTCGGCGTTGGTGTGCGCCACGTGCAGGGCGATGCCGCTCTGGATCAGCGTGTGCACGACCCGGCCCTTGAAGGTGGTCGCGGCGACACTGGTGGTGCCGCGCAGATAGAGGGGGTGGTGGGTGACCACCAGGTCGGCACCCCACTCGACGGCCTCGTCGACGACCGCCTGCACGGGGTCGACGGCGAAGAGCACGCGGCCGACCTCGGCCTGAGGGTCCCCGCAGACCAGGCCGACGGCGTCCCAGGACTCCGCCCACTGGGGCGGGTAGACCTCTTCGAGCGCGGCAATGACGTCGGACAGTTTCGGCACCTGTCGAGACTACCGTGCGCGCGGGGGCGCCCGGGCCGCCCGGCCCGCCGGGACCGGGCGGGCCGCAGGGCCGGCGGGGTGCCCTGCCCGGGGGCGGCGGGTGCCCGGCGCGGGGACGGGCAGGTGCCCGGCGCGGGGGACGGGGCGCACAGGTGCGCGTCAACCTGCGGTTCAGCGCGTTCGGACGGCGCCCGGGGCGCGGGCGACGACGGCGTACGGGCCGTTCGGGCGCCCCGTCCGCCGGGGTACGCGGGGCCCGCCGCTCACAGGGGGCGGCTCGCACGAATTCGAAACGGTGCCCAGATCACCCTTACGAGTGAAGTGACTCGCTACGCGTTGAGTCCGCCCCGAAACCGAAAGTAACTTCACTTCTGCGAACGGGAGTTGCCCCGACCGTACGGGTCGGGAAGGTGCTCCGCCGGAGCTCGGGCCCTGGTCAGGCGGGGTCCGCACCGGCCCCGGGATGGGTCCGGACCGGGCCCCGGCCGAGGTCCGCGGCGGACGCGACCGGGGCGGCACTCCCGTTACCTCCGAGAAACCGATCAGGCCGTGGCCGTGCGCCCGGGTGCCGGAGCAGTGGGCACCGGCGGGCGCCGGCCGAGACGAAGGGATGTGAGAGCGGATGGGGACGGGCACCTCGCTTCGCACGGCCGGGGGAAGGGGATCGGCGGGCGACGGGCCGGCTGCGGCCGGCTCGTGGCCGGAGGTCACACGGACGGCGCTGGCCGGCGCCGGGAGCCGGGGAGGCGGCGGCGACTGGGAGGTCACCGCCGAGGGCTTCTGGTGCACGGCCAGGCCGTCCGCGGGAGAACTGGCCGGGGAGGGCTGGAAGATCCACGTCAGCGCGGCGTCCGCCGTGGGGGGCGCGGTGCTCGCCGCCGTCGCCGAGGTGCTGGCCGACGACCCGTGCGCGTTCAAGTTCGCCGCCGGGCCGGAGCAGCTGCACGAGCTCAACTCGCGCAACAGCGACCGGGGTTCGGCAGGGAAGTTCGTCACCGTCTACCCGGAGGGCGAGGAGCAGTTCCGGCGGCTGGCCGCCGCCCTGCACCGGGCCACCGACGGCCTGCCCGGCCCGGTCGTGCTCTCCGACCGGCCGTACCGGCCCGGCAGCCGCGTCCACTACCGGTACGGCGCCTTCGCGGCCCGCGCCGAGCTGGGCAACGACGGCGGCTACCGGTCGATGCTGCGCGGGCCTGACGGCGAGCTGGTCGAGGACGTGCGCGGGGCGACGTACCGGTGCCCGCCGTGGGCGCGCGACCCGCTGGCGGAGGGGCGGGGGCCCGAGGGCCGGGGAGCCGGCGTCGACCGCCGCGGGCCCGGGGCGGCCAAGCCGGCCGCGGCCCGGCGCGGGGCCGGCGGAGTGCTGCTGGCCGGGCGGTACGTGATCACCGGCGCGATCCGGCACAGCGCCAAGGGCGGCGTCTTCCTCGGCCGGGACACCGACGCCGGCGCGGAGGTCGTGGTCAAGCAGGCCCGCGCACACATCGAGGTGGACCGCTCCGGCACCGACGCCCGGGCCGCGCTGCGGCACGAGGCCGCGCTGCTGACCCGGCTGGAGGGCCTGGGGCTGGCGCCGCGACCGGTCGAACTGATCGAGCAGGACGACTCGCTGTTCCTCGTGCAGGAACGAATCGCCGGGCAGCCGCTGGGGGGCTGGGTCGCGGCCCGGCTGCGCCGCGACGGCAGCCCCGACGTCGACTGGGCCGAGTCCGGACCGCTGGTGCACGCCCTGCTCGACCTGGTCGAGCGGGTGCACGAGCTGGGCCTGGTGCTCCGCGACCTCTCCCCCGGGAACGTCCTGGTGCAGCCCGACGGCACCCTGCGGCTGGTGGACCTGGAGCTGGCCGCCGAGGCGGGCCGCCGCGCCGGCTCGGCCGGCACCCCGGGCTACCGAGCCCCCGAGCAGGGGCCGGGGCGGCTCGCCCTGGTCGAGGACGCGCCGTCGGACGGCGGCCCGGCCGGGGGCGGCGCGGGCGGCGTCTGCACGGCCGAGCCGACCGCAGACCTCTACGCCCTCGGCGGCCTCTTCTTCCTACTCGCGACCGGCCACGACCCGTTGCTGCCCGAGGACCTGCCGTGCGCCCGCCCGGTCGCCGACCGCCTCGGCCGCTGGCTCGCGCTCGCCGCCCGCGGCGGTGACACGGCGCGGCGGCTCGCGCCCCTGGTCCTGGGGCTTCGCGCGGAGGCCCCGGAGCAGCGGTGGCGGCTTCACCGCGTACGGGAGGCCCTCGCGGGCGGGGCCACGGCGACGGCCGCCGGATCGGGCGGCGACGGCACGGACACGGCCGCAGGGCCGGACGACAGCCGCACGGACGCGGCCGGCGGGCCGCAGACGAGCTCCGTGGGAACCCGGCCCACGGGGAGCGGCGAGGCGATCGTCGACCGGGTGCTGCACGACGGCCTGCGGCACCTCGCCGCCACCGCCACCCCGCTGCGGCGCGACCGGCTCTGGCCCGCCGTCCCCGCCGGGCAGCGGTCCGACCCCTGCAACGTCCAGCACGGCGCCGCCGGGGTGCTGGCGCTGCTCGCCCGGGCGGCCGTGACCGGCGCACTGCCGGCCGGAGTGCGGGACGAGGCCCGCGAGACGGCGCGGACCGCGGTGAAGTGGATCGAGCGCCGGTGCGCCGCCGAGCCGGTCGTCCTGCCGGGGCTGCACTTCGGCCGCTCGGGAACCGCCTGGGCCCTGCTGGACGCCGCCGGATCGCTGGGCGACCACGCGCTCGCCGGACGCGCCGCCGCCCTGGCCCGCGGGATAGCCGTCAAGTGGCCCAACCCCGACGTCTGCCACGGCGCCGCCGGTGCCGGCCACCTCCAGCTGCGCTTCGCGGCCGAGGACCGGGGAACGGCCGCCGCCCGGGAGTTCCTCGCCCGGGCCACCGCCTGCGGGCACGGCCTGCTGGCCGCCGCACGGCCCTCGCCGTACGGCACGGTCTGGCCGGTACCGGAGGACTTCGACTCGGCGCTCGCCGGGATCACCCACCTCGGGTTCGCCCACGGGGTGGCGGGAGTCGGCGCGTTCCTGCTGGCCGCCGGCGAGGCCACCGGGGACCAGGCACTGCTCGCCGGCGCCGTCGAGGCCGGGCGTACGCTCGCGCGCACCGCGCGGCGGGAGAGCGCCGGCGGCACGCGGGAGTGCGCCTGGTGGCCGCAGGACGCCGGCGACCCCGAGCACGTCAGGCTCGCCCACTGGTGCAGCGGCGCCTCGGGCGCGGGAACCTTCCTGCTCCGGCTCTGGCAGGTCACCGGCGACGCCACCGCGCGTGAACTCGCCCTCGCCGCGGGACGGGCCGTACTGGCCGAACGCTGGCACTGCGGCGTCACCGCCTGCCACGGGCTGGCCGGGAACGGCGAATACCTGCTCGACCTGGCCGGGTTCACCGGCGACGCCGAATTCCGCGCGGGAGCCGAGGAGTTGGCACAGCTGATCACCGCCAGGTCCGCCCTGCGCAACGGGCTGCTGGTACTTCCCGACGAGACCGGCACCGGCTGTTCCGCCGCGTACGGCACCGGGACGGCGGGCCCGCTCGCCTTCCTGCTGCGGCTGCGCCACGGCGGCCCCCGGCTCTGGGTGGACCCGGTGCCTCCGGTCCGGTCCGGGGAACTGCCGCCCCCCGCAGGCGAAACGAGGGCGACATGACCGTGGCCACCAGGAGCGCGACGCACGCCCTGCGCCGCCTCAGCTTCTCCTTCGCCGCCGACGGCAGCCATGCCGCCTGCCTCGCGTCCGCCGCCGACGGCGGCTGGTACGCGGAGAGTTGGCACCTCCCGGCGTCCGGCCCGGCCGTACCGACCCCGCTCGCGCTGCCCGGCAACCGGTCCGAGAACCTGCGCTCGCAGCTGATCTCGCTGCCGGACGGCTCCGTCCTGGTCTGCCGGCACGACGGTGAGCGGCACGAACTGGTGGCGCTCGGCGCCGCCGGGCCGGGCGGTGAACCGGCCACCACCGAACGCCGGCTGGCCGCCTTCAGACGGCCCGGCCTGCGCCTGCTGCCGCTTCCGGCGTCCGCCGCGGGCTCACCCGCACCGGACGGCGCACCAGCAGCGGACGGCGCACGCGTCCCGGTCGCCGTGGCGCTGGGCACCGACACCCGGCCGGCCACCACCGTCTGGCTGGTGCACGCGGACGGGAGCGAGCCCCGCCAGGTCGCCGAGATCCCCGGGCTGCACGGCGGCGGCGTCTGGCTCGACCGGGCCGGCACCCTGCTGGCACTCGACCGGGTCGCCGCGGGCGTCGTCCGCACCGTCGTCCTGGACCTGCGCAGCGGCACCGTCACCCCGCTGCTGGAGATCGGCGAACGCAGCAACGACCGGCTGGTGCTGTTCGACCCGGACAGCCGCTTCGCGATGGTGCGCAGCGACGCGCCCGGCACCGACCGGCTCGGCTGGGGTCTGCTGGGCGGCGGCGGGCCCCTGCGGTTCCCGGAGTGCCTGCACGTGTCCGGCATGCTCCTGCGGCCGGTGGCGCTGCGGCCCGCACCGGAGGGGGTCCGGGTGGTGGTCCAGATCGACCACGGCGCTGGCTCGGCGCTGGCCCTGTGGCGGCCCGTCGCCGGACGGCTGGACCCGCTGCCGGTGCCGCCCGGGCGGCTCGGCGCGGCCGGCCACTGGTCGGAGGCGGGGCTGCGGATGCCGTACTCCTCCCCCGACCACCCGACGGCGCTGGCCACCCTGGACGTCGACGCGCTGCTGGCCCACGGCCCGGCCGTCGCCGGGCCCGGACCGGCGCCGCTGCCCCTGCAGCTGGCGCCGCTCGGCACCGGCCTGCCGGGTTCCGGCCTCCCCGGGCCGTGGCGGGACGTCGTCCTGCCACGGCAGCCCGGCGGAGCACGCACCGCCCCTGCCGCGCCCGCCGGTTGGCGGCTGGACGGCTCCACGCCGCCCGGCGACGGCGGCCGCTGGCACCCGGCCCAGAGCATCGAACTCGCCGGTCCGGCAGGCCCGCTGGAGGCCGTGGTGTACGGCGGCGACTCCTGGCTGAGCAGCCCGCACCTGGTGCTCGCCCTGCACGGCGGCCCGGCGGACGCCTGGCGGCTGGAGTTCGACCCCGCCCTGCAGCGGATGGCGGCCGAGGGGCTCGCCGTCGTCGCCCCCAACCAGCGCGGTTCCACCGGTTACGGGGTGGCGCACGCGATGGCCATCCGGGGCGCCTGGGGCGGCCCCGACCTCGACGACGTCCTGTACCTGCTGGACGGCCTCGCGGGCCAGCGCGCCGCGCTCGGCCTGGAGCCGCCCGCCCTGTTCGGCGTCAGCTACGGCGCGTTCCTGGCCCTGCTGGCCGCGGCGCACGCGCCCGCCGAGCAGGTCGCACGCTGCGCGGTGGTCGCGCCGTTCCTGTCCGGTGCCCGTCTGCTGTCCGAAGCCGCTTCCCCGGTGAGGGCGTTGACGACCCGGCTGGGCGGCGGCGAACCGATCGCGGACGCCCGCGGCCCCCGCGACGTGCTCCAGCTGGCGCACCGGCTCACCGCGCCGCTGCTGGTCGTGCACGGCGACCGGGACGAGGTCGTCCCGGTGAGCCAGTCGCGTGCACTGCGGCACGAACTGCTGCGGATCGGCCGCTCCGAGGGCACCGACTTCCGGTACGTGGAGGCCGCCGGCGCCGGGCACGAGGTGCTGGCGGAGGACGGCGGCGCCGTGCTGCACGAGCTGCTGGCCGCCTTCCTGCGGACCGGCCGCCCGGGGTGACCGGCCGGCCGGCCGGGCCCCACGCCCCGACCGGCCTCACAGACTCCCGGGCCCCGATGGCCCGGGTTGGTACCCGCGGCGGTGGATGGAGGCCACCGCGGGAGCACCACCGATCGCCCGCACCGCAGATCGCGGCGGGCGGAACACCAGGGGAGGACCCACATCATGGAGAACATGGTGGACTTCGAGACCGACCTCGCGGCCCTGCAGGAGCTGCCCGAGACCGAGTCCGTCGAGCTGACCGGCCACGGCGGCGGCTGCCAGTACACCTGTCTCATCCTGACGTGCCTGATCTTCACGATCAGCTAGTCGTACGGCGGTCGGCCACCCTCTGACGCGGTGGCCCACGGGCGCCGCTCCCGCCTGTCCGGACAGGCGGGAGCGGCGCCCGCCCTTTCCCCCTTCCTCCACCCGCCCCCGACGGGAGTCCGCCCATGCCCCGCCGCCCCACCGGCTGGACCCTCGCGCTGGCCGTCGCCCTGCCCGCCGAGGCCGCCACCACGCTCGCCCTGCCCCCGGCCCTCGCCGGGGCCGTCGACGCCGCGCTCGACCGGGACCCCGGGTACTCCGCGTCCGTCCTGCTCGCCCTCGTCGTCGGCACGGCCGCCGCCGCCGACGCGCTCGCCGCCGCGGCCGGTCCCGCCTGCGCTACTGGGAGGACATGAGCGAGGGCCAGGTCGCCGAAGTGCTCGGCTGCTCACCGGGCAACGTGAAG
>NZ_JAGIYX010000035.1:0-90505 GCF_017813315.1 Kitasatospora sp. RG8 | reverse complement strand
GGTGGTCATAGCGTGAGGGAAACGCCCGGTTACATTCCGAACCCGGAAGCTAAGCCTCACAGCGCCGATGGTACTGCAGGGGGGACCCTGTGGGAGAGTAGGACGCCGCCGAACAATCATTCCGAAGAACCCCCGATCCATCACGGATCGGGGGTTCTTTGCGTTTCCGGGGCTCTGTGTTTCCCGGAACGGCAGCCCACCGGAAATTGCGGCACACCGGAAATTGCGGCGCGGCGCCGTCCGCCCTCCGCCGGGCCGGCGGCCGGGTGCCCAGGGGAGAGGGTGCAGTGAAGGGTCCGGGGCCCCGCCGGCCGTCAATATGCCGCTAAAGCTGCCTGATCAGGGCCCCGATCGCTGGAGAATCACGCGTTACGCCGTAGTCTCCAAGGGAGGGGAACAGGTGTCCGGGGTGGTCCCCCGGGTCGGCCGGATCAAGAATGGTGCACATGGGACGCGGCAGGCTGCGGATCTACCTCGGGGCGGCCCCCGGGGTCGGCAAGACGTACGCCATGCTCGCCGAGGCGCACCGGCGGCTGGAGCGGGGTACCGACGTCGTCGTCGGCTTCGTCGAGGACCACGGGCGCCGGAACACGGCCGGCCTGGTCACCGGTCTGGAGACCGTTCCGCGCCGCGAGATGATCCACCGGGACGCCTCGTTCACGGAGATGGACCTGGACGCCCTGCTGGCCCGCCGCCCTCAGGCGGCGCTGGTGGACGAGCTCGCGCACACCAACGTCCCCGGCTGCCGCAACGCGAAGCGGTGGCAGGACGTCGAGGAGTTGCTCGCGGCCGGCATCGACGTCGTCTCGACCGTGAACATCCAGCACCTGGAGTCCCTCGGCGACGTCGTCGAGGGCATCACCGGGGTCCGCCAGCGCGAGACCGTGCCGGACGAGGTGGTGCGGCGGGCCGACCAGATCGAGCTGGTCGACATGGACCCGCAGGCGCTGCGTCGCCGCCTCGCGCACGGCAACGTGTACGCGCCGGAGAAGATCGACGCGGCCCTCGCCAACTACTTCCGCCCGGGAAACCTGACCGCGCTGCGCGAGCTGGCGCTCCTCTGGACGGCCGACCGGGTCGACGAGTACCTGCAGAAGTACCGGGCCGAGCAGGGCATCGAGGGCACCTGGCAGGCCCGCGAGCGGATCGTGGTCGGCCTGACCGGCGGTCCCGAGGGCGCGACGCTGGTCCGCCGGGCCGCCCGGATCGCCGCCCGGGGGTCCGGCGGCGAGCTGCTGGCCGTCCACATCTCCGGCTCGGACGGCCTGGTCGGCTCCGGGTCGGGCTCCTCGCAGACGCTGATCGAGCAGCGGGCACTGGTGGAGAGCCTGGGCGGCACCTACCACGCCGTCCTCGGCGACGACCCGGCCGCTGGGCTGCTGGACTTCGCGCGGGGCGTCAACGCCACCCAGATCGTGCTGGGCACCAGCCGCCGGCCCGCCTGGCAGTACATCTACGGCCCGGGCGTCGGCGCCACCGTGACCCGGGCGTCCGGCGACATCGACGTGCACATCGTCACCCACGAGCACGCCGCCAAGGGCCTGGGCCGGATCCCGATCCGCAAGGTCACCGACCTCGGCCGGCCGCGGGCCGTCGCGGGCTGGCTGATCGGCCTCGGCGGGCCGCCGCTGCTGGCGCTGCTGCTCACTCACACCGAGGGCCTCGGTCTCTCCACCGACATGCTGCTCTTCCTGTCGCTGACGGTCTGCGCGGCGCTGGTCGGCGGGCTCTTCCCGGCGATCGCCTCCGCGCTGGTCGGCTCCTCGGCGCTGAACTACTACTTCGCGCCGCCGATCCACACCTTCACCATCGACGAGCCGCAGAACATCATGGCGGTGGCGATATTCACCGCCGTCGGCATCGCGGTCGCCTCCGTGGTCGACCTCGCGGCCCGGCGCACCCACCAGGCGGCGCGCAGCCAGACCGAGGCCCAGACGCTCAGCGCCCTGGCCGGCACCCTGCTGCGCGGCGCGCCGGGCGGGGACGGCGTGCTGACCGCCCTGCTGGAGCAGGTCCGCGAGACCTTCCAGCAGGACGCCGCGGTGCTGCTGGAGCGTCCCGACCCGCTCGGCCCCTGGCACGCGGTCGCGTCGGCCGGCCCGCACCCGCCGGAGCGGCCCGAGACCGCCGACGTGGACGTCCCGGTCGGTGACACGCTGGCGCTGGCACTGCGCGGCCGGGTGCTGCCCGCCGAGGACCGCCGGCTGCTCGGCGCCTTCGCGGCGCAGGCCGCCGTCCTGCTGGAGCGCCGCCGGCTGGCCGGGGAGGCCGCCGCGGCCCGCCGCGAGGCCGAGGGCAACCGGATCCGCACCGCCCTGCTCGCCGCCGTCTCGCACGACCTGCGCACCCCGCTGGCCGGGATCAAGGCCTCCGTCACCTCGCTGCGTTCCGCGGACGTCGAGTGGGACGAGGAGGACGAGGCCGAGCTGCTGGCCGGCATCGAGGCCGGCGCCGACCGGCTCGACCACCTGATCAACAACCTGCTCGACATGAGCCGGCTCCAGACCGGCACCGTCACGCCGCTCATCCAGGAGACGGACCTGGACGAGGTGGTGCCGTTCGCGCTGGGCGGTGTCCCGCCGGAGGCCGTCCGGCTGGACGTCCCGGAGAGCCTTCCGATGATCCGGGCCGACGGCGGGCTGCTGGAGCGATCGCTGGCGAACCTGGTCGAGAACGCCGTCAAGTACAGCCCGGCCGGGGTGAAGGTGCTGGTCAAGGCGGACGCGCTGGTCCCGGCGGGCGGGCCGGGGCGGGTCGAGCTGCGGATAGTCGACCGCGGGCCGGGCGTGCCCGAGGACGCCAAGGAGCGGATCTTCGCGCCGTTCCAGCGCTACGGGGACGCGCCGCGCGGCGCCGGGGTGGGCCTCGGGCTCGCCGTCGCGCGCGGCTTCGTCGAGGCGATGGACGGCACGATCACCGCCGAGGACACCCCCGGTGGCGGCCTCACCATGGTCGTCAGCCTGCCCGTCGCCGGCCGCCCGCCGGGGCCGCCCGAGCCGGTGCCGCCGCCACCGGAGCCCATGGACCGCCCCTCCCACGTGTGACCACCCCCTTCCGACAGCTGTGAAAGGCGGAGCCCGCATGACCCGGGTCCTCGTCGTGGACGACGAACCACAGATCGTCCGCGCGCTGGTGATCAACCTCAAGGCCCGCAAGTACGAGGTCGACGCGGCCCACGACGGCGCGAGCGCGCTGGAGCTGGCCGCCGCCCGCCACCCCGACGTGGTCGTCCTCGACCTGGGCCTGCCCGACATGGACGGCGTCGAGGTGATCAAGGGCCTGCGCGGCTGGACCAGGGTGCCGATCATCGTGCTCTCCGCCCGGCACGCCTCCGACGAGAAGGTCGAGGCGCTGGACGCCGGCGCCGACGACTACGTCACCAAGCCGTTCGGCATGGACGAGCTGCTCGCCCGCATGCGCGCCGCCGTCCGCCGCGCCGAGCCGGTGGCCGGCGAGGACGACTCCCTGGTGGTCACGGACACGTTCACCGTCGACCTCGCGGCGAAGAAGGTCAACCGGGACGGCACCGACGTCCGCCTCACGCCGACCGAGTGGCACCTGCTGGAGGTGCTGGTCCGCAACGCCGGGCGGCTGGTCAGCCAGACCCAGCTGCTCCAGGAGGTCTGGGGCCCGGCCTACCGCACGGAGACCAACTACCTGCGGGTCTACCTGGCACAACTGCGCCGCAAGCTGGAGCGCGATCCCTCCCACCCGCGCCACTTCATCACCGAGCCGGGCATGGGCTACCGCTTCGAGAACTGAGCCGGGCCGGCCGGCAGGCCCGTCCGGGTGCCCCGGTGACCTCGTGACCTGCCGCAGCCGGCCCCGATACCGGTAGCCTTTCCGACATGAGTGGTGACAACAGCAGCGACCAGCCGCAGGGCCGCTTCCGCCGTTTGCTCAGCCGGCTGACCTCCTCCGCGGAGGAGCTCCAGGCGGAGGAGCTGCGCCAGGAGAGCGCGGCGGAGTCGGGCTGCACTCCGATCGCCAGCTGCGGGGACCGTCAACTGGTCACCGTGGCGGGCACCCTGCGCACCGTGACCCTGCGTCCCCGGGCCGGCGTGCCGGCGCTGGAGGCGGAGCTCTTCGACGGCACCGAGGCGCTGGACGTGGTCTGGCTCGGCCGGCGCTCCATCGCGGGCATAGAGCCCGGCCGCCGGCTGGTCGCCAGCGGCCGGATCAGCCACGCACGCGGGCGCCGCGTGCTGTTCAACCCCCGCTACGAGCTGCGTCCGGTCGGACACGGGAGCGAATGAGCGTGAGCATCCAGCCCGGCGGCGAGCCCGCCGCCCAGCTCGGCCTGGTCGAGGCCGCCCCCGCCGACGACGAGGCGGCCCGGCAGGCCGCCGCCTCCAAGGAGGCCGCCGAGAGCGTGATGCAGGCCTTCGGCGGCGTGCGCGGCATGGTCGACATGACGCTGCCCGGCCTGGTCTTCATCGTGACCTACAACATCACCCACCAGGTCCCGGCGGCCGCCTGGGCCGCGCTCGGCCTGAGCGCCCTGTTCGTGGTGGCGCGCCTGGCCAAGCGGGAGACCGTCCAGCACGCCTTCTCCGGCGTGTTCGGCGTCGCCATCGGCGCCTGGATCTCGATGAAGACCGGCAAGGCGGAGAACTTCTACCTGCCCGGCCTGCTCTGGAGCGTCGGCTACTGCATCGGCCTGGCCGTCTCGGCGCTGGTCCGCTGGCCGTTGATCGGCGTCATGCTCGGCCCGGTCACCGGCGAGATGTTCACCTGGCGCAAGCAGAACCCGGGCCGGCTGGCCGCCTACACCAAGGCGACCTGGGCCTGGGTGCTGATCATGGGCATCAAGCCGCTGATCCTGTTCCCGCTGTACTTCACGCACAACGTCAACCTGCTCGGGTGGCTCAAGGTCGCCCTGGGCATCCCGCCGATGCTGCTGGCGATGTACGTCACCTGGCAGATCCTCCTGAAGGCGCCGCCGCCGATCAAGGTGCAGTTGGACGACGAGCCGGCCGAGGCCGACCGGAAGTGAGCCGTGCGAGCGGGCCCGCACCCGAACCGGGTGCGGGCCCGCTCGCGCGTGAGGACCGGGTTACCGGGCGCCGGGGGAGCCCGAGAGCAGGTTCTCCAGCTCCTCCTCGCGCTCCTGCGCGGCCACGAAGAGCAGCTCGTCGCCGCCCTCCAGGGTGTCGTCCTTGCCCGGGGTGAGCACCCGGCCCTCGCGGATGATGGTCACCAGCGAGGTGTCCGGCGGCCACGGCACGTCGCCGACCCGGGTGCCGACCAGCTCGGTGTCGGAGGCGAGGGTCAGCTCGACCAGGTTGGCGTTGCCCTGGCTGAAGCGCATCAGCCGGACCAGGTCGCCGACGCTGACGGCCTCCTCGACCAGGGCCGACATCAGGCGCGGGGTGGAGACGGCGACGTCCACGCCCCAGGACTCGTTGAAGAGCCACTCGTTCTTCGGGTTGTTCACCCGGGCGACCACCCGCGGAACCGCGTACTCGGTCTTCGCGAGCAGCGAGACGACCAGGTTGACCTTGTCGTCACCGGTCGCGGCGATCACCACGTGGCAGCGCTGCAGCGCCGCCTCGTCCAGCGAGGTGATCTCGCAGGCGTCGGCCAGCAGCCACTCCGCCATGGGGACCCGCTCCACCGAGATGGAGTTCGGGTTCTTGTCTATCAGCAGGACCTCGTGGCCGTTCTCCAACAGCTCGCCCGCGATCGAGCGGCCGACGGCCCCGGCCCCGGCAATGGCGACCCGCATCAGTGACCCTCCTCGTTCGGCCCCTGCGCGAACGCGGCCTCGACCGCCACCAGGTCGGCCCGGCGCACCATCACGTGCACCAGGTCGCCCTCCTGGACCACCATCTGGGGCGTGGGCAGCACGCCCTCGCCGAGCCGGGTGACGAACACCACCCGGGTGCCGGAGGCCTCCTCCAGCGCACTGACCCGGTGGCCGATCCAGCGCGGGTCGTACGCGAC
Source organism: Kitasatospora sp. RG8 (assembly GCF_017813315.1). Lineage (NCBI taxonomy): Bacteria > Bacillati > Actinomycetota > Actinomycetes > Kitasatosporales > Streptomycetaceae > Kitasatospora > Kitasatospora sp. RG8. Next base: position 84,559 of record NZ_JAGIYX010000035.1, on the reverse strand, counting down.
CTCGGCGAGCTGGACGGTACCGCTCGGGTCCTGCCAGAGCGGCTCGCCGCCGCTGGGCAGCAGCCGGCGCAGCATCTGGTCGGCCGTCCAGCGGACGGTGGCCACGGTGGGGATGCCCAGGCGCTGGTAGACCTCGGCGCGGCGGGGGTCGTAGATCCGGGCCGCGACGTTCTCCACGCCGAAGTTCTCCCGGGCCACGCGGGCCGCGATGATGTTGGAGTTGTCGCCGCTGGAGACGGCGGCGAACGCGCCGGCCTCCTCGATGCCGGCCTCCTTCAGGGTGTCCTGGTCGAAGCCGACACCCGTGACCCGGCGCCCGTTGAATCCGGCGCCCAGGCGGCGGAACGCCGTCGGGTCCTGGTCGACGACGGCGACCGAGTGGCCCTGTTTCTCCAGCGCTCTGGCGAGGGCGGAGCCCACGCGGCCGCAGCCCATGATGACGATGTGCACCGGCGCTACCTCACCCGTCCCGTTGGGTTCTTGACCTGCGCAAACACCGTTCGTCATCCTTCCCCGCCCCGCTGTCCGGGGCGAGCGATCTCGTGGTCGCAGGGCTCGACAACCTGAGTGTTGCCCGCCTGCTCGTATCCGACACGCTAGCCGGTCCACCGAACACAGTCGCGACGAAGGGGGGGACGCAAGTCGGACCACGCGGCGAACAGCCCCTACGATTCCTTACCGTGCCTATGCCGACTGACCTTCCGAAACGCATCCTTATCGGGCGTGCGCTACGCAGCGACAAGCTCGGGGAAACGCTGCTCCCCAAGCGCATCGCGCTGCCCGTCTTCGCCTCGGACGCGCTCTCCTCGGTCGCGTACGCGCCCGAGGAGATCCTGCTGACGCTCTCCCTCGCGGGTGCCTCGGCCATCCACTTCTCATGGCAGATCGGCGTCGTCGTCGCCATCGTGATGCTCGCGGTGGTGGCCTCGTACCGGCAGAACGTCCATGCCTACCCGAGCGGCGGTGGCGACTACGAGGTCGCCACGGTCAACCACGGCGCCAACTCCGGCCTGGTGGTCGCCAGCGCGCTGATGGTCGACTACATCCTCACCGTGGCGGTCTCCACCACGTCCGGGGTGGCCAACGTGGTCTCGGCGGTGCCCTCGCTGCGCGGCCACGAGCTGACCCTCTCGGTGGTCGTGGTCATCGTGCTGATGGGCATGAACCTGCGCGGCGTCCGCGAGTCCGGCAGCGCGTTCGCCGTCCCGACGTACGCCTTCATGATCGGCGTGCTCGGCATGGTGATCTACGGCGTGGTCCGGCACTTCGGGCTGGGGCAGGACATGCCCGCCGAGAGCTCCGGATTCCACCTCCAGCCCACCCCCGGCAACGAGTCGCTGGCCGGCTTCGCGATGGTGTTCCTGCTGCTCAAGGCGTTCTCCTCGGGCTGTGCGGCGCTCACCGGTGTCGAGGCGATCTCCAACGGCGTGCCGGCCTTCCGCAAGCCGAAGAGCAAGAACGCGGCGACCACCCTGCTGATGATGGCGTCGATCGCCGTCGTGATGTTCATGGGCATCATCTGGCTGGCCCGCCTCACCGGCGTCCAGATGGCCGAGGACCCCGCCCAGCAGCTCGTCGGCGCGGGCGGCGACTACCACCAGAAGACCGCGCTCGCCCAGATCAGCGAGGCCGTCTTCTCCAACTTCACGCCCGGGTTCTACTTCGTCGCCGCCGTCACCGGCCTGATCCTGGTGCTGGCCGCCAACACCGCCTTCAACGGCTTCCCGGTGCTCGGCTCGATCCTCGCCCAGGACCGCTACCTGCCGCGCCAGCTGCACACCCGCGGCGACCGGCTGGCCTTCTCCAACGGCATCATCCTGCTGGCACTGGCCGCGATCCTGTTCATCATCGCGTTCGACGCCGACCCGACCCGGCTGATCCAGCTCTACATCGTCGGCGTCTTCGTCTCCTTCAACATGAGCCAGTCCGGCATGATCCGGCACTGGACCAGGGAGCTGCGCAGCGAGACCGACCCGGCCAAGCGCCGCCACATGCAGCGCAGCCGGGCGATCAACACCTTCGGCCTGGTGATGACCATGGCCGTGCTGATCGTCGTCCTCGCCACCAAGATCAGCCACGCCTGGATCGCCATCGCCACGATGGTCGTGCTGTTCGTGATGATGAAGGCGATCCGCCGCCACTACGACCGGGTCTCCGACGAGCTGGTCGCCGCCGAGGAGCCGGACGACGTGGTGCTGCCCACCCGGGTGCACGCCATCGTCCTGGTCTCCAAGCTGCACAAGCCCGCCCTGCGCGCCCTGGCCTACGCGCGGCTCGCCCGCGCCCACACGCTGGAGGCCGTCACCGTCAACGTCGACCCGGCGGACACCGCGGCGCTGCGCCAGGAGTGGGACGAGCGCGGCATCGAGGTGCCGCTCAAGGTGCTGGACTCGCCGTTCCGCGAGATCACCGGGCCGGTCCTGGACTACGTCAAGAACCTGCGCCGCAGCAGCCCGCGCGACGTGGTCTCGGTCTACATCCCGGAGTACGTGGTCGGCCACTGGTACGAGCACCTGCTGCACAACCAGAGCGCGCTGCGGCTCAAGGGGCGGCTGCTCTTCAAGCCCGGTGTGATGGTGACCTCGGTGCCGTGGCAGCTGGAGTCCTCCGAACGGCGCAAGCCGCAGAAGGCCTGGTCGGCGCCGGGCGCGGTCCGCCGTGGTGAGCCCCGGGCGCCGAAGGCCGTAAAGTCGAAGGTCTCCGGTACGCCGGACGGTACGACCGCCGCCTCCGCTGACAGCAGCAAGGACTCCTCCCAGTGACCCGCAACACCCCGTCCCGCTCCCACGGCTCGTCCGGTTCGTCCGGCGGCTCCGGCAAGGGCTCAGCCAAGGGCGCCCGCAAGGGCGGCGCCGGCAAGCCCGGGCAGGTCGCCCGGCCGCGCTGGGGCAAGCCCGTCCGCCCGGCCGCCACCGACCGCGACGGCTTCACCGCGCAGACGGCGCCGCTCGCGCCGGCGGAGCGCGCCCCGGAGCCGGAGCAGACCGAGCGTTCCGAGCGCCCGGCACGTGCCGAGCGCCCCGCGCGCGGAGAGCGTACGGCCCCCGCCGGCGCGCCGCGCCAGGACAAGGCCAAGGACAAGGACAAGGCCAAGGCCGGGGCCGGGGACCGTCCGCGCAAGCAGACCGTCCGCCCGCCGAAGGCGCTGCGCCCCACCCGCGCCCCGCGCGCCGAGGCGGCCCCCCGGGGCCCCGGCGGTGACCCGCTGGTCGGCGAGCGCTACGAGGTCGAGGTCGGCCCGGTCGCGCACGGCGGCGGGCACTGCGTGGCCCGGCACGAGGGCCGCGTGCTGTTCGTCCGGCACGCGCTGCCCGGCGAGAAGGTCGTCGCACTGGTCACCGAGGGCACCACCAAGTCGCGCTTCCTGCGCGCCGACGCGGTGGAGATCCTGGAGCCCGCCAAGGACCGGATCACCCCGCCGTGCCCGTTCGCCGGGCCCGGCAAGTGCGGCGGCTGCGACTGGCAGCACGTCACCCCCGGCGGGCAGCGCAAGCTCAAGGTGCAGGTGCTCACCGAGCAGCTGGCCAAGCTGGCCGGCCTGACCCCGGCCGAGGCGGGCTGGGACGGCAGCGTCGAACCGGTCGGCGGCAAGCTCCCGGCCGGGCAGGTGCCGGCCTGGCGCACCCGGATGCAGTACGCGGTCGACCAGGAGACCGGCAAGGTCGGCCTGCGCAAGCACCGCTCGCACGACATCCAGCCGGTGGACCGCTGCCTGATCGCCGCCGAGGGTGTCAGCGAGCTGGGCATCGAGTCCCGCGACTGGCCGGGCGTCGCCACCGTCGAGGTGATGGCCGCCGCGGGCTCCTCCGACCGCCAGGTCGTGCTGACCCCGGTCCCGGGCGCGCAGCTGCCGCTGGTCGAGCTGGACAAGCCGGTGTCGATCGCGCGGATCGACGAGCACGACAACATCCACAAGGTGCACGGCCGCTCCTTCGTGCGCGAGCGCGCGGCCGGCCGGACCTGGCGGGTCAGCAACGGCGGCTTCTGGCAGATCCACCCCGAGGCCCCGGACACCCTGGTCGACGCCGTCCTGGACGGCCTCGACCCGCAGTGGGGCGAGAACGCGCTCGACCTGTACTGCGGCGTCGGCCTCTTCGCCGGCGCACTGGCCGACCGGGTCGGCGAGGACGGCGCGGTGCTCGGCATCGAGTCGGCCAAGCAGGCCGTGGTCGACGCCCGGCACAACCTGGCCGCGCTGGACAACGTCCGGATCGAGTGCGACCGGGTCGAGACGCTGCTGCCGCGCACCGGCATCACGTCCACCGACCTGATCGTCCTCGACCCGCCGCGGGCCGGCGCCGGGCGCGAGACCGTCGCCCACCTGGCCGGCCTCTCGGCCCGCCGGATCGCCTACGTCGCCTGCGACCCGGCGGCCCTGGCCCGGGACCTCGCCTTCTTCCGCGAGGGCGGCTACCGCCCGGTCTCGCTGCGCGCCTTCGACCTGTTCCCGATGACCCACCACTTCGAGTGCGTGGCGATCCTGGAGCCGGTCGGCGAGTAGCAGGACGAGGGCCGACAGACGCCAGGGAGGCGGCACCCGGGGTTCCGGGTGCCGCCTCCCTGGCGTCTGGCCGTCGGGGGCCGGGGTGCTGGTGGGTGGGCCGCTCAGTGCAGGTTCTGTTCCTCTTCCTCCGCGCTGTGCGGCAGGGAGACGCCGTGCTGGGCGGCGAGCCGGAGCAGCCCGGCGATGCGGCCCTCGTACGCCTGGACGCCGTCGGCGTCCCCGTCGGCCCGCGCGGCGGCGAGGTCCTTACGGGCCTGGTCGAGCTGCTCGCGCAGCTCCTGGTCGAACATGGCTGTCATTGCCGGCCTCCACACCGGTCGGTGCCGCTCCAGGGAATGCTCGGGGCAGTTCAGAATCTCGGAAGGTGAAGAACTCTTCAAGTCTCGCTCCTCAAGGGGGTTCCGCAGGCCTCTCCGCGCCGGTTCGTGGGGGTGGTTCCGGTGGGTGGTCCCTGTGGGTGGTCTCGGTGGGTGGTGCGGCGGCCGGCCTCGGCGGACGGTGCCGGTGGGTGGTGCGGCGGCCGGTCCTGGTCGGGGAGGGCGGATGCCTCCGTTCGGGGCGGTGCCGGTGGCGCCGGCGCGCCGGGCCGTTCGACCCGGCGGGCTCGCGGGGGTTCGCGGCCGTGCGGCAGGGGCATGGCCCAGGAGAGCCGTGGCCCGCGGCCGGGGAGGGGGCGTACGAGGGCCTGTGTGCGCCCTTGTTGTGCTAGCACTTCGGCGCTAGCTTGAGGGGCATGGGTAAGAAGCAGCTGAACGTCCGGGTGGACGCCACCACCGCGGAGATGGCCCGGGAACGGGCGGAGCAGCAGGGGATCAGCATGAACCAGTACATCGAGCGCCTGGTCCAGCAGGACATGGGCGAGGCCGGGCGGGCGTTCGTCGACGCCGCCGCGCAGTTCATGAAGGAGTACGAGACGGCGTTCCTGGCCGAGTTCGGTGGCGCGACCGACCTCCAGGACGTGCGCCGTTGAACCTGGAGGTCGACCTCTCGTGGCTGCTCATGACCGCCGAGCAGTACACGCCCGGTGACCCGCAGGTCACCGACTACGGATCGCTGCTCGCGGCGGTTTCCCGCCACCAGGCCGAGATCTTCGACATCTCCGTCTACCCCGAACCGCAGGACCGCGCCGCCGCCCTGATGCACCAGCTGATCCGGGTGCCGGCCCTGGAGAAGACCAACGAGCTGTTCGCCACCGCCGTCGCCTACGCCTACCTGGTGGCCAGCGGCTGCACGGTCGCCACCACCGCCCGCGAGGTGCGCAGCCTCGCCCGGGCCATCCGCGAGGGGCGGCTCGGCGTGTCCGGCGTCGCCGAGCGGCTGGCCGCGTGGGTGGTGGACGAGGCCGAGGGCGAGGGCGTCAGCGGCGAGGAGGACGAGGACTCGGACTGAGTCCGCCGCCCCGGCCCGACGGACGGGGCGGGCCGGTCACGCCCCGTTCTGGGCGGGCTCGGCGATCAGGGCCGTGGCGAACGGGCGGAAGCCGGCCCGGCGGTAGATCCGGGCGACGTCCTCGTCGGCGGCGGACAGGAACACCGTCCGCACCCCGTTGGCCCGCGCGTGCGCGACCAGCGCCGCGGTGACCGCGAGGCCGAGCCCCTGCCGGCGTGCCGACGGCAGGGTGCCGACGCCGGCCACCTCGGTGACCTCGCCGACCGGGTTGTGCTGGCCCGCGCAGAGCACCGAGCCGTCCTGGACGGCCGCGGCGAGCACGGTCCTCCCGGCGGTGATCCGCCCGGCGACCCGTGCGGCCGAGCCGTCCGCCGCCGCCTCGCGGGCCGCGACGGCCAGCTCGTCCAGCCCTGCGGTGCCCGTGGCGGTGCCCGGCTCGCCGAAGGCCAGATGCGGCACGGCCACCGCACTCGCCAGCTCCGGGGCGCCGGCGGCCAGGATCCGGACCTCCACGCCCTCGGGCGACGCCGGCGTCGCCCCGGCCGGCTCGTCGTCCGGACCGAGCACCAGCAGCGGGTGCTCGTGCACCGTCAGCCCGGCCTCCTCCACCGCCGCGCGCAGCTGCGGGTCGTGCTCGGCCACCCACTCGAAGGCCTGCGGCTGCTCCAGCTCGCGCTGGCGGGCCAGTACCCGGCGGACGTCCTCGGCGGTGGCGGCCGGGCCGGAGTGGCCGAGCGTCGGGCGGGCGTAGTACGGCCAGCCCTCGCCGTCGCGGACGAACAGGGTCAGCGGGCCGAAGTCCTCGACGCGGGCCGCGGAACGGGGCACGGCGTCGTAGTACTGCTCGATCCCGGAGAGGAGGTCGGGGAGGGCGCGGCGGGCGGCTGCAAGATCGTCAGAGGTCACGCCGTGCATCCTGGCAGGCCCGTCGTGGACCTGCCACCGTTTTGCTTCGGCGGTCGGTTTTGCTTCGGCGGTCGGTCGTCGACTCCGTCGACGGGCCGTCCGTCGCCCGCCGTTGGCCGTCGGTCGCCCCCGTCGGTCGCCCCCGTCGGCCGTCCGCCGCGGCCGTCCGCCCACCGCCGGGCGGGGCCCGGGCATTTCGGACCGATTGTTGCCGAATGCTTACAGGCCGGGCGATCTTGTGTGCAGGCGCCATGGCATTCTGGGGCCTTTACAGCTCTGCCGGACGCGAACGGCGGACGTCCGCGCTGGCGAGGAGGGGGAAGACAGGCTCATGAGGCTCTGCTTTCTGGTCGAGGAGCACTACCGGCACGACGGCATGCCGCTCGACGTGGTACGCCAACTCACCGCGTGGGGACACCGGGTGGACGTGCTGCGCCCCGGGAACTCGCTGATGGCGATCTCCGAGGCCGTCCGGGCCGGAAGCCACGACGCCTGGGTGCTCAAGACCGTCTCCGGCGGCCCCGGCCTCACCCTCCTGGAGGCGGCCGCCGCCGTCGGCCTCACCACCGTCAACGACGTCCGGTCCATCCGCGGCGTCCGTGACAAGGCGCTCGCGGCGGTGATCGCGCGCACCCGCGGCCTGCCCGTCCCGGTCACGTACGCGGCGGCCCGCTGGGAACGGCTCGCGGAGATCCCCGCGTCCGAGTACCCGCTGGTGGTCAAGCCCGCCGACGGCAGCTCCGGGCGGGCCGTGCGGCTCGTCCCCACCCCCGACCACCTCGTCGGACTCGGCCCGCTGCTCGCCGGTGAGGGTCTGCTGATCGCCCAGCCCTACGTGCCCAACTCCGGTACCGACCTCAAGGTGTACTGCGTCGACGGCGAGCTGTACGCGACCGAGCGCTGCTCGCCGCTGCACCCCGGGCAGGGCGTGCGCGAGCGGCAGGTGCCGCTCCCCACCGAGGTGGCGCGCATCGCCGGGCAGGTGGGGGAGGTCTTCGGGCTCGACCTGTACGGCGTGGACGTGCTGCTCGGCCCGGACGGCCCGGTGGTCGTCGACGTCAACGACTTCCCCAGCTTCCGACAGGTGCCGGACGCGGTGGCCCGGGTCTCCCGCGCCGTGCTGCGGCTGGCCCGCACCGGGACGGCGGTCTCGGCACCGGCGGGCGTGTCGGCGGCTTCGGCGGTGTCGGTGCCGACGGGCGTGTCCGCCGTCGCGGCCGTGCCGGTGCCGTCGGTGTCGTCGGTGCCGGAGCCGGTGCGGCTTCCCGCACAGGGCGCCGGGGTCGGCGTGGGCGGGGCCGGGTTCGTCACCGGCGGCATGGGCGGGACGATATGAGGATCGGCCTGGTCACCCCCGACCCCGGCCATCCGCTGCTCGCCGCCACCGCCGCGCTGCTGGCCCCCGACCACCGGGTCGAGACCATCGACCCCACCCCCGACGCCACCCCGCCCGCCGAACGGATCGGCCCCGGCCCGCTGGCCGACGTCTACCTGCTCAAGGCCCGCACCCCGTACGCCCTCGCGCTCGCCCGGCACCTGGAGGAGCGTGGCGCCCTCGTCCTCAACTCGGCCGCCGCGACCGGGTTCTGCCAGGACCGCACCGCCATGGCCGACCTCGCCCACCGGGCCGGCCTGCCGTTCGCCGCCACCCGCACCGCCGCGAGCCTCACCGACCTCGCCGGCGAACTCTCCGACGCCGACTACCCGTTGGCGGTGAAGAGCCGCCACAGCCGCCGCCACGACCTCGTCGCCCGCGTCGACGGCCCCGACCGGCTGCGCGACCTCGCCGCCCAGTGGCCCGCCGAACCCGTGATCGCCCAGCCCTACCTCGCCAACACCGGATGGGACCAGAAGATCTGGGTCGTCGACGGGCAGGTCTTCTGCGAGCGCCGCCGCTCCGAACTCGCCCCCGCCCCCGCCCCCGCCCCCGCCGCCGGCCTCCCGGCCGACGGAGCCGCTGCCGGGGGCCGGTCCGGTCCCGCCGAAGGCCGGTTCGGCCCCGCCGACCTACCCGCCGACCGCGCCGAGCTGGCCCGCCGGGTCGGCCGGGTGTTCGGCCTCGACGTCTACGGCATCGATCTGCTCGACGGCCCCGCCGAACCCGTCATCGTCGACATCAACGCCTTCCCCGGCATCCGCGGCCAGGCCGGCGCCCCCGAAGCACTCGCCGCGCTCGCCCTGCGCACCGCCCGGACCGGCGGCGGCACCCCGCGGCTGCCCGGCCAGCGGGATGCGCAGCCGCGCACCACCGGTCGTTAGGCTTGCCCTTCCGGCCGGACCGCACGACCGGATGGCGAGAGAAGACGGACGTTGCTGCAGGACATCGAGCCCTACCTGGCCTGCCCGCACTGCGCGCAGGCGCTCACCCCCGAGGGGCGCACCCTGCGCTGCCCCGGCGGGCACAGCTTCGACATCGCCAAGCAGGGCTACGTCAGCCTGCTCGCCGGTGACGCCCACACCGGCACCGGCGACACCGCCGACATGGTCGCCGCCCGCAGCGACTTCCTCGCCGCCGGCCACTACCGCCCGATCGCCGACGCCCTCGCCGACGCGGCCTCGGCCGCCTCGCCCGAGGGCCTCGTCGCCGACCTCGGCGCCGGCACCGGCCACTACATCGCCCACGTCCTCGACGCCCTGCCCGGCCGGCCCGGCGCCGCCCTCGACATCTCCAAGTACGCGCTGCGCCGCGCCGCCAAGGCCCACCCCCGGATCGGCGCCGTCGTCTGCGACGCCTGGCGCCCGCTGCCGCTGCTGGACGGCGCCGCCGGGCTCGTCCTCAACGTCTTCGCCCCGCGCAACGGCCCCGAGATCCGCCGCGTGCTGTGCCCCGGCGGCACCCTGCTGCTGGTCTCGCCCACCCCGCGCCACCTGCGTGAACTCGTCGCCGGACTCGGACTGCTCTCGGTCGACGAGGAGAAGCAGCGCCGGATCGACGAGAAGCTCGGCCCCCACCTCACACCGGCCGGGCGGCAGGAGGTCGAGTTCACCATGCGGCTCGCCGCCGCCGACGTCCGCACCGTCGTCGGCATGGGCCCGAGCGCCTGGCACACCGATCCGCAGCGGCTGGCCGCCCGGCTCGCCGAACTGCCCGACCCGGTCGAGGTGACCGCCTCCGTGACGGTCGCCGCCTACCGGCGGTGAGCTGCCGGGGGCGGGGTCGAGCCGGCGCGGGCCGAGGCTGAGCCGCCGGAGGCCGGGGACGCGCTACCGGGGCGGGCAGAGTCGGCGGGGTCGGGGACGCCGCGGGCTGAGGCTGAGCTGCCGGGGGCCGGAGGCCGGGGACGAGCTGGGCGTTCCCGGGGTGGCGTCCGCTGCGGGGACCGCTCACCTCGTTGGGATGAATCTGCTGAGCAGGCACGTTTCTGCCGCGAGGACTGCGGCTAACGTCCGACGGGTGAACCGCGACGCCACCCGGCCCGCCGTGCCGGCCCACGCCCAGCAGCGCACCTCGGACCCCGGACGGCCGCCCGCACAGCGCCCCACCGTGGAGGAACTCCGGCTCACCTCGTTCAAGTCCTACCGGCGCGCCACCCTGCCGCTCGCGCCCCTCACCGTGCTGCACGGACCGGCCGGTGTGGGCAAGTCCAACGCCCTCGACGCCCTCGCCGTCCTCTCTCGCCTCGCCCTCGGCGAGGAGATCACCGACTCCCTCGACGGCCTCCCCGGCCGGCGCGGCCCGCTCGCCACCGCCGTCCGCGGCGGCCTGGCCGGCTGCGTGCCGCACGGCCGCAACGCCCTCATCCTCGGCTGCACCGTCCGCTCCTGCGACGGGCCGATCGGCCTCGAAGTCGTCATCCGCACCGACGGCCCCGTCCGGATCGCCCGCGAACAGCTCACCCTCGACGGCCGGACCCTCGTCGAAACCGGCGAGCAGGACCTCCGGAACCGACGGATCAACGTCAGCTGGCACAACGACACCCGGCAGGGCGACATCCGCGCGCCCTTCACCAGCACCACCCTGATCACCGCGCAGATCCCGCTGCGCGTCGCCGGCTCCTCGCCCGGCGAACGCAAGGTGCTCACCGCCGCGGAGCACCTGCTCACCGCGTTGCGCGAGGTCTTTCCCGTCCATCCCGTGCCCGCCCTGATGCGCGACTGGGCCCGCCCCGACCCGCAGGCCAGGCTGCTCAGCACCGCCGCCAACATCTCCGCCGTCATCGCCCGGCTCAGCAACGAGTGCACCCGCCGCTACGGCCAGCTGCTCCGCGTCGTCCAGTCCGCCGCCCCGCACCCCCTGCTCGGACTCGACCTCGCCCGCCGCGGCACCGGGGCCGGCGAACGCGTCCTCGTCGTCTTCGACGAAGGCGTCCTCGGCCGCACCGGAGCCGACCAGGCCTCCGACGGCATGCTGCGCCACCTCGCGTTCGCCGCCGTGCTGCTCACCGGCGCCGACGTCCTGGACCTGGACGTGGCCACCGAGGTGCCCTGGGCGCGCCGGCAGCTCACCGTGCTCGCCGAGGACCTCGGGGCAGGGCTCGGCACCGAGCAGACCGCCTCGCTGCTGCGACTGGCCCGCGACATGTCCGGGCGCCACCAGCTGCGGATGCTCGGCGCGTTGCAGGAGCCGGCCGCGGCCCGGGAGGCGCTCGGCGGGGCCGGCGAGCTGCCGCCCGGGGTCGCGCTGGTCGAGTGCCGGCGTGACCCCGACTCCGGGCACACCGTGCTGCGGACCGAGACGGCGCGGGTGCCGGCCCAGGGCGGCGCACGGGGCGCCGGGGCGGTCGTGCCGGGTGCCGTACCCGTTGTGGGGGCTGCGACTGCGGATGCGGTAGACGTGGAGGGTGAGTGAACGAGTCACGGGCCCGGCGGGCCCGACCCTGGAGAGCCTGCGGCAGCGGTTGACGGACTTCGCCGCGGCACGCGGCTGGGAGCCCTTCCACACGCCGAAGAACCTGGCGGCGGCGCTGAGCGTGGAGGCCGGCGAGCTGCTGGAGATCTTCCAGTGGCTCACGCCCGAGCAGGCCGCGTCGGTGATGTCCGAGCCCGACGACGCACACCGGGTGCGGGACGAGGTGGCCGACGTCCTCGCCTACCTGTTGCAGTTCTGCACGGCGGTCGGCGTGGACCCGCTGACCGCCCTGGCCGCGAAGATCGAGCGCAACGAGCTGCGCTTCCCGGTGCCCGGCGCGGGGCGTGGGACAGGGGAGGGGCGTGGGACAGGGACGGGGGAGGGGCTCGTGGAGGAGTCGGGGGAGGGAACCGGGGGAGAACGAGGGTGAACGGCCGGCCGGGGAACCGCCCGGGGAACAGCCCCGGCAACGGCCCGGGTAACCGGGGAACGGCCCGGCGTCAAGCAGGACGTGAGCGAATCACCCTTGTGAGGGACGGAAGTTATCCACACCCCCCGGGTTGTCCACAGGTTCTGAGGAGACGGCTGCGCCCGTCCGTCCTGGGGCGCACGCTTTCGCCGTGACCAGGTGTCCACGCGGTCGAGCGGCCGCGCGGACACCGCGAGAACGCGCGGAAGGGGTGGCGGCCGATGGAGGCGCTACGACTGATCAAGACGGCCCGGCACGCCCTGGCCGAGGCCAGGAACGTGCCGGACGTGCTGGCCGAGGCGCGGCAGGCTGCGCTGCTCACCGAGGCGGTGGGCGCCCGGCTGGCCGAGCTGGACGACGGTGAGCTGGCCGGTCTCGGCCAGCAGCTCGCCGAGGCCGGCAGCCATGCGGCCGGGTGCCTGGACCACTCCTCGGGGGACTCGTCCGCGCTCCTGGGGCTGGGTGTCGGCGGACGGGCCGGGCGGCTCACCGAAATCGGGCCGCTCCCCCCGGTGCTGGCCGAACTCGGGGCGCTGCTGCGGGACGTCGGCGAGACGCTGGTGGTGCTGGCCTGCGGCGCGGACACCGAGAGCCTGTACTGGACGTGCATCGACGGGGTCGACGCCGGCGCCGACTGCAAGGACCTCGTCGCCCGGCTGGGTCAGGTGGTCCGGCAGGCGGCCGGGGAGTACGAGCGGGAGCAGGCGGAGCCCGCGGTGACCAGCCCGCCGTCGAAGCCTCAGGCGTCCGAGGAGGATGGGCCGTTACTCGTGCTCAGGCTCGGCCCGCCGCCCGGCCGGTCAGAGGCCCGGGTCCCGGACGACTGCAGCTCCGCGAGGTCCGCGGTCACCGAGGTGAGCAGTTCCTGCAGCTGTTCCAACAGGCTCTTCGGAATGGCCGGCACGGCCGACGCGTCGGGTGCCGGATGCTGCTGCACGGCGGATGCCTCGGACCAGGGTTCGGACATGAGCGGACCTCTTCGGATCGGTAGTGCGGTGTGAAGCGGCTGGCGGTGGCTCGGCGGCCTGGGCGGCACGGCGCGCGGTACCGCGCCACCGGGGCAGGGGCCCCCGCCGCTGCAACCAACGAACCGCCCGATACCGGGTCACCGGCCACCACCCAATGCGGTCCAACTCCCGTGGCCGGTAAGCCTCTCGGGTGATCTGGGCTTGCCGCCGGCCGACCGCCTCGGCTAGGCGGCGGGCGGGCGGAGGTGCGCCGCGCGGAGTGCCGGCGGCGTGCTGTGCGGAGGGGCCCATCGGTGAGCGCTCACCGATGGGCCACCGGTGGAGGGCGTTGGGCTGCTCGGCACCGGCCTGCCCGGTGCCGGGCCGCTCCGGGACGGGCCTCCAGGGGCCGACCGATCCGGGCACCTCCCCGTGGCAGGCCTACCGTGGTGGGCGGTGGGCGGTGGGCGGTGGGCGGTGGGCGGTGGGCGGTGGGCGGTACGCGGCGCGCGGCCTGTGGTGTGTTGTGCGCGGCGACGGGCGAGCGGCGAGTGGGAAGCGGGAGAGGGGTGGGGGAGGGGGTGGGGGGAGGAGCCCCGAAGAACGGCGAAGCGAAACGCGAACCCTCCACCGCAAACACCGGGCCCCCGGCGCCGTCACGGCACCGGGGGCCCGAAAACCTCAAGCGTGAAGGAGGTCAGTTGTGGGCGTGCAGCTCGGCGTTCAGGCCGCCCCACGAGCCGGAGCGGGCGATGACCTCGACGGCGCCGGTCTGGGAGTTGCGGCGGAAGAGGAGGTTGTCCTGGCCGGACAGCTCGACGGCCTTGGCGACCTTGCCGTCCGGGGTGGTGACCCGGGTCCCGGCGGTGACGTAGAGCCCGGCCTCGACCACGCAGTCGCTGCCGAGCGAGATGCCGATGCCGGCGTTGGCGCCGAGCAGGCAGCGCTCGCCGACCGAGACGACCTGCTTGCCGCCGCCGGACAGCGTGCCCATGATCGAGGCGCCGCCGCCGATGTCGCTGTGGTCGCCCACCACGACGCCGGCGCTGATCCGGCCCTCGACCATCGAGGTGCCGAGGGTGCCGGCGTTGAAGTTGACGAAGCCCTCGTGCATCACGGTCGTGCCCGGGGCGAGGTGCGCGCCGAGGCGGACGCGGTCCGCGTGGGCGATGCGCACGCCCGAGGGGGCGACGTAGTCGGTCATCCGCGGGAACTTGTCGATCCCGTACAGGGCGAGCCGGCCGCCCTGGGCGCGGACCGCGAGGCGGGCCTGCTCGACCTTGTCCACCTGCACCGGGCCGATGCTGGTCCACGCCACGTTGGCGAGCAGACCGAAGAGGCCGTCGAGGTTCTGGCCGTGCGGCCGCACCAGGCGGTGGCTCAGCAGGTGCAGGCGCAGGTAGGCGTCGTGCGCGTCGATCGGCTTCTCGTCCAGCGAGGCGATCGTGGTGCGCACGGCGACCACCTCGACGCCGCGGCGGGCGTCGGTGCGCAGCGCCTCGGCCGCGCCGGCGCCCAGTTCGGCCTCGGCCTGCTCGGCGGTCAGGCGGACGGTGCCGGCCGGGCCGGGCTCGGCGGCCAGCGCGGGGGCGGGGTACCAGGTGTCGAGGATGGTGCCGTCGGCGGCGATGGTGGCCAGACCTGCGGCGACGGCGCCGTTTGCGAGGGAGGTGGATTCTGCAGTCACATCGTGCACGTTAACGAATACGGGCCGCCGGTGCCGAACACGCTCACCGGGCGGACACGGGGCCGGGCGCGACCGCCGGAGCCGTGCGAACGGCAGACGCGGGTCGGGTGCGGGTCGGGTGCCGGGCTCGCGTGAGGCCGGTGCCGGGTCGGCGCACGGCCGGGCCGGGGCAAAACCCGGTGCTCAGCGGGCAGGTCCTGGGCAATACTCGGGCGGGTGTTCATGTCGATCTCCACCACAGGCACTGCCGGGAGCCCGGCCACCGACCTGGGTTTCCTGCTGCACAAGCACCCGGGCAAGGTCCAGCAGTTCTCCACGTCGCACGGCGAGGCGCACGTCTTCTACCCGGAGGCCGGCGACGAGGCGTGCACGGCCGCGTTGCTGCTCGACGTCGACCCCATCGCGCTGGTCCGCAAGGGCCGGGGCAAGGGTCGCGGCGGCTCGCCGGACTTCGCGCTCGCCCAGTACGTCAACGACCGCCCCTACGCGGCGTCCTCGCTGCTCGCGGTGGCGTTGCGGACGGTGTTCCGGACGGCGATGAAGGGCGTCTGCGAGGCCCGCCCCGGGCTGGTGGACGTCCTCCGGCCGCTGCGGATCGTGCTGCCCGCCGTGCCGGCCAACGGCGCCGGCGACGGCGGCGGTGTCG
Organism: Kitasatospora sp. RG8; assembly: GCF_017813315.1. Classification (NCBI taxonomy): domain Bacteria; kingdom Bacillati; phylum Actinomycetota; class Actinomycetes; order Kitasatosporales; family Streptomycetaceae; genus Kitasatospora; species Kitasatospora sp. RG8. Next base: position 69,222 of record NZ_JAGIYX010000035.1, on the reverse strand, counting down.
CGATGGCGGGCCGGCTCTTCGAGCCGCTGGGCTGGCGGGTCGAGGCATCGGCGATCCCCCTGGACGAGGCGTTCCCCGAGTGGGGCGAGTCCCGTTATGTCCGGCTGGAGCTGTCCGCCACGGAGGTCCGGCTCGCGGACGCGCTCCAGCAGCTGTACGTACTGCTCCCGGTGCTGGACGGTGCCAAGCACTACTGGGTCGCCCCGGACGAGGTCGACAAGCTGCTCGCCGCCGGCGAGGGCTGGCTGGCGGACCACCCCGAGCAGGCCCTGATCGCGCGCCGCTACCTGTCCCGGCGTTGGACGCTCACCCGGCGGGCGATGGAGCGGCTGGAGCTGGCCCGGCTGGCGGAGGCCGACGACCGCGAGGTCGAGGAGATCGACAACGCGGTCGACGACACCGCCGAGGAGACCGGGCCGCAGGGGACGGAGTCGCAGGAGACCGCGCTGCAGGGGACGGCGTCGCCGGAGCAGCCCGCCGGGGAGCGGAAGCCCTCCCTGGCCGAGCAGCGCCGTACGGCGATCCTGGCCGCGCTTGCCGAGACCGGGGCGGCCCGGGTGGCCGACCTCGGCTGCGGGCAGGGCGAGTTGATCGGCAGCCTGCTCGAGGACGCCCGGATCACCGAGGTGCTCGGCGTGGACGTGTCCGCCCGGGCACTGTCGGCGGCCGCGCGCAAGCTGCGGCTGGAGCGGATGACGGAGCGCCAGGCGGCCAGGGTCAAGCTGGTCCAGGGCGCGCTGACGTACACGGACGCGCGGCTCAAGGGCTTTGACGCGGCCGTGCTCTCCGAGGTGATCGAGCATCTGGACCTGCCCCGGCTGCCGGCGCTGGAGTACGCCGTGTTCGGGGCGGCCCGTCCGGCGGCGGTGGTCGTCACGACGCCGAACGTCGAGTACAACGTCCGCTGGGAGAGCCTGCCGGCCGGTCACGTCCGGCACGCCGACCACCGCTTCGAGTGGGACCGGGCCGAGTTCCGGGCGTGGGCCGTGCGGGTCGCGGAGGCGTACGGCTACACGGTGGTGATCCGCCCGGTCGGCCCGGAGGACGACGAGGTGGGCGCGCCGACCCAGCTCGCGCTGTTCCGCATAGGCACGCCGCCCGTGCCCACGACCACCGTCGCGACCCACCCCGGCACCGCCGGGACCGCCGACGTGACAGCCACCGAGGTGACAACCGCCGACGTGACAACCACCGAGGTGACAACCACCGACGTGACAACCACCGAAGTGACGGCCGCCGAATCCACCACGACGCCCGAAGGGGGCGAGACCCGATGACCGACGACGCACAGTCCCCGAAGCTCACCACGGACGCCCCCACCACGGACGCCCCCACCACGGACGCCCCCGCCCCGGACGCCGAAGCCCCCAAGGTCGAGGCCCAGGAGACCGAGGTCCCCAACGCCGAGGCCCCCAGGAGCGAGACCCCGGTCACCAGCGCCAAGCCCCGCCGCCTCCCCGTCACCGACGTGTCCCTCGTCGTCCTGATCGGCACCAGCGGCGCGGGCAAGTCCAGCTTCGCCCGCAAGCACTTCCTCCCCACCCAGGTGATCTCCTCCGACTTCTGCCGCGGCCTGGTGGCGGACGACGAGAACGACCAGTCGGCCTCCGCCGAGGCCTTCGACGTGCTGCACTACATCGTCGGCAAGCGCCTCGCCGCCGGCCGGCTGACCGTAGTGGACGCCACCAACGTGCAGCCGGAGGCCCGCAAGCAGCTGGTCCGGATCGCCCGGGAACACGACGTACTGCCCATCGCGATCGTGCTGGACGTCCCGCCGGGCGTCTGCGCCGAGCGGAACAGGACGCGCCCGGACCGGCAGCTGCCGGCCCACGTGATCCCGCGCCAGAACCGCGAGCTGCGCAGGTCCCTGCGCGGTCTGGAGCGCGAGGGCTTCCGCAAGGTGCACATCCTGCGCGGGGAGGCGGAGGTCGAGGCCGCCGAGATCGTGCCGGAGAAGCGGTTCAACGACCTGCGCCACCTCACCGGCCCGTTCGACATCGTCGGCGACATCCACGGCTGCCGCTCCGAGCTGGAGACCCTGCTCGCCCGTCTCGGCTACGTGCTGACCAGGGACGACGCCGGCCGCCCGGTGGACGCCGCGCACCCCGCGGGCCGCACCGCCGTCTTCGTCGGCGACCTGGTCGACCGCGGCCCCGACACGCCGGGCGTGCTGCGCCTGGTGATGGGCATGGTGGCGGCCGGGCACGCGGTCTGCGTACCGGGCAACCACGAGAACAAGCTCGGCCGGGCGATGGACGGCAAGAAGGTCACCGTCTCGCACGGCCTCCAGGAGTCGCTGGACCAGCTGGCGGGGGAGTCGGAGGAGTTCCGCGCCGAGGTCCGGGCCTTCATGCGCGGCCTGGTCAGCCACTACCTGCTGGACGGCGGCGCCCTGGTGGTCTGCCACGCGGGTCTGCCGGAGAGGTACCACGGCCGGGCCTCCGGCCGGGTGCGCTCGCACGCGCTGTACGGGGACACCACCGGCGAGACCGACGAGTACGGCCTGCCGGTGCGCTACCCGTGGGCGGAGGAGTACCGGGGCAAGGCGCTGGTGGTCTACGGTCACACCCCGGTGCCGGTGGCGAGCTTCCTCAACAACACCATCTGCCTGGACACCGGCTGCGTCTTCGGCGGCAGCCTCACCGCGCTGCGCTACCCGGAGCGGGAACTGGTGAGCGTGGAGGCCGAGCAGGAGTGGTACGCGCCGGTGCGCCCGATGCACACGGACGCGCCGGGTGCCCGCGAGGGCCGGCCGCTGGACCTCGCCGACGTGGCGGGCCGCCGGGTGGTGGAGACGTCGCTGCACGGCCGCGTCGCCGTTCGGGAGGAGAACGCGGCGGCCGCGCTGGAGGTGATGAGCCGGTTCGCGATCGACCCGCGGCTGCTCGCCTACCTGCCGCCGACCATGGCACCGAGCGCGACCTCACGCCGCCCCGGCTACCTCGAACACCCGGAGGAGGCCTTCTTCGCCTACCGCGAGGACGGCGTCCGGCAGGTGATCTGCGAGGAGAAGCACATGGGCTCCCGCGCGGTGGTGCTGGTGGCCCGGGACGAATCGGCGCTGGAGAAGCGGTTCGGCCTGCCCGGGCCGGGTGCGATCTGGACCCGGACCGGCCGGGCGTTCCTCGGTGACGACGAGCTGACCGCCGCGGTCCTGGGGCGGCTGCGGGCCGCCGCCGAGCGCTCGGGGCTCTTCGACGAGCTGGGCACCGGCTGGCTGCTGCTGGACGCCGAGCTGATGCCGTGGTCGCTCAAGGCCGCCGAGCTGCTGCGCCGCCAGTACGCGGCGGTCGGGGCGGCGGCGGGCGCGGCGCTGCCGGAGGTGCTGGCCGCGCTGGAGCAGGCGGCCGGGCGCGGGCTGGACCTCGCCGGGCTGACGGAGCGCCAGCGTCGGCGCGCCGTCGACGCGCAGGCGTTCACCGAGGCGTACCGGCGGTACTGCTGGCCGACGGAGGGCCTGTCGGGGATCCGGCTGGCGCCGTTCCAGGTGCTCGCCGCCGAGGGGGTGAACCTGGCGGTGCGCCCGCACGACGAGCACCTCGCCTGGATCGACGGGCTGGTCGGGGCGGACCACGCGGCCGAGCCGCAGGCGCCGGTGCTGCACCGGACCGGCCGGCTGGTGGTGGACACCACCGACGAGGCATCGGTGGCCGCGGGCGTGGCCTGGTGGGAGGAGCTGACCGCGGCCGGTGGCGAGGGCATGGTGGTCAAGCCGCTGGCGTCGCTGGTCCGCGGCGAGGCGGGGCAGGGGCGCCCGGGCGGGCTGATCCAGCCGGGTGTGAAGGTCCGTGGCCGCGAGTACCTGCGGATCATCTACGGTCCGGACTACACCCACTACCTTGACCAGCTGCGTCAGCGCTTCCTCGGGCACAAGCGCTCGCTGGCGCTGCGCGAGTACGCGCTCGGCCTGGAGGCGCTGGACCGGCTGGCGGCGGGTGAGCCGCTGTGGCGGGTGCACGAGCCGGTGTTCGCGGTGCTGGCGCTGGAGTCGGAGCCCGTCGACCCGCGTCTCTAGGCGCGAGGGCCTGCGAGCCCGGGCGTCCGGGCCCGCAAGCCCCCGGCCCGGGCGTCTCCGGGCCCGCGAGGCATGGAGGCGCCGAGGCTCTCAGGTGGCGGCCGCAGGCGACGAGGATGGAGCGGGCCCCGCGGAAAGCCCGCGGGGCCCGGCACACCCCCGTGCCGGACCGCTCCGCGACGCTCTTTGCATATAAATTCCGGGTGTCGTATACAATTGCTGCTTCCCGTTCCCGCCCCCGACACCCAGGAGCCCGGCATGGCGTTCAACCTCCGGAACAGGCACTTCCTCAAGGAGCTCGACTTCACGCCCCAGGAGTTCCGTTTCCTGGTGGACCTGGCCGCCCAGCTCAAGGCGGCGAAGTACGCGGGCACCGAGCAGCCCCGGCTGCGCGGCAAGAACATCGCGCTGATCTTCGAGAAGACCTCCACCCGGACGCGCTGTGCCTTCGAGGTCGCCGCCCACGACCAGGGCGCCACCACCACCTACCTCGACCCGGCCGGCTCGCAGATCGGCCACAAGGAGTCCATCAAGGACACCGCCCGGGTGCTCGGCCGGATGTTCGACGGCATCGAGTACCGGGGGCACGGCCAGGAGATCGTCGAGGAGCTGGCCGAGTACGCCGGCGTGCCGGTCTGGAACGGCCTCACCGACGAGTGGCACCCCACCCAGATGCTCGCCGACGTGCTGACCGTCCGGGAGCACACCACCAAGCCGCTCACCGAGGTGGCCCTCGCCTACCTCGGGGACGCCCGCTCCAACATGGGCAACTCGCTGCTGGTCACCGGCGCGCTGCTCGGCATGGACATCCGGATCGTCGCGCCGCGCGCCATCTGGCCCGCCGAGGACGTGCAGAAGGCGGCGCAGGACCTGGCCGCGACCACCGGCGCCCGGATCACCCTGACCGAGGACGTGGACGCGGGCGTGGCCGGCGCCGACTTCCTCTACACCGACGTCTGGGTCTCGATGGGCGAGCCCAAGGAGGTCTGGGCCGAGCGGATCGCGCTGCTCAAGCCGTACCAGGTGTCGATGGACACCGTCCGGGCCACCGGAAACCCCGGTGTGAAGTTCCTGCACTGCCTGCCGGCCTTCCACGACCTCGGCACGGTGGTCGGGCGGCAGATGCACGAGGCGACCGGGATGAGCGAGCTGGAGTGCACCGACGAGCTCTTCGAGTCGGCGCACTCCGTCGTCTTCGACCAGGCGGAGAACCGCCTGCACACCATCAAGGCCGTCCTGGTCGCCACCCTCGGGGCCTGAGCCGGACCACGTCTCACAACCCCGCGACCCCGCAGCCCGGCGACCCAGCAGCTACGACCCCCGCAGCCCCGACCCGCTGCCCGATCCGCCGGCCGACCTTGCCGCCCGACCCGCCGGCCGGGGCGTCACGGCTCCAGCTTCACGCAGGCGGCCCGGTCGCCCGCCGCGTGCCGGCCGGCCGGGTCACCCGCGTGCAGCACCAGCGAGCGGGCCCCGCCCGGCCGGGGCTGCCAGGCCACCGTGGCGGCCGCGGTGCCGCCGCCCCGGTGGTCGGTGCGCAGCGTCAGCCGCAGCTCGTTGCGGTCGTTGGCGTACGCGGGGTCGGTGGACGGCCGGGCCGGGTCCACGGCGTCCTGGTAGTGCGGGCCGGACGCAGCGGGGTCGGCCCCGCAGGATCCGGTGTGCAGGTGTACCGGGAAGGTGTGGTCGGCGGCGAGCCCGGCCGCGGTCAGCGTCAGCACCGTCCGACCCGGCACGGTGCGGTCGACCACCACGCGGACGTGCGAGCCGTACGGCACCAGGTCCGGCGCGTGGCTGATCGCGGTCGGCGGCACGAAGGCCGTCGCCGGGTCGAAGTCGGCCTCGACGACCGAGACCGGCGCATCCGCGGTGGCCACTGCACCGGAGGCGCCCGACGCCGCCGCGGCCGGTACCGAGGCGGGCGTCAACAGGGCGAGCGGGAGCAGGGCGGCGGCGAGCGGAGCGGACATCGGGGGACCTTCCGAAGGGGGTGCGACGGACGCCCTGCTCAACGTCTCCGGGCCCCTGCCGGACACTCCCGCGCCGGACGCCCTGCCGGACACCCCGCACACCCCCGTGCCGGCCCCCTCCTCCGGAGGCCCTCCTGGCGGGCCGGGGTCACCCCGTCCGGCGGTGAGCCCCCTGGATCCCCCGGATCTCGCAGCGCGGCCCGCTCGCCCGCATCAGCCGCAGGTCCGCCGTGACCAGCGGCACCCCGTACTGCTCGGCGACCGCGACGTACGCGGCGTCGTCCGGCGTGAGGTTGTCCTTGAGCTCCCAGATCCGGCCGAGCAGCGGCGCCACCTCGACCTTGCGGATCGCCAACCCGGGGAGCCGCGCGGCGAGTTCACCGACCCTTTCGGCGGTCAACTCCTTGGCCAGGTAGAGGCCGCGCAGCGACTGCATCACCTCGATGACGATGTGCTCGGGGGCCACCCACTCGCCGCCCGTGTCGAGTTCGGCCCGGGCCGCGGCCCCGCGCTCGCCCTCGTCGGCCAGCGCGAGTACCAGTGCGGACGCGTCCACCACGATCATCAGTCGGCCCCCGGCCTGTCCCAGCGTGTCAACTCACCGGCCACCGTACCCGGGCGGGCCGCCACCGGCTCAACCGGCGGTGGCCGAGCGTGACGCCGACGCCGAGCGAGATCCCGATGTCGATGCCGAGGCCGAGGCCGAGGCCGTTGGTGCCGAGCCGCCGGGGCCGGGCTGGTCCCGGCCGGGCGAGGAGTCGCGGAACGGCCGGATCGTCTGGTCCGCCTGGTCGGCCCGCTCCGGCGTGATCCACTCCTGGAGGCCCTGGACGGTCACCGCGGCCTTCAACTGCTCCAGGCTGAGGGGCAGCTCGCGCAGATCGCTGATCACGCCGCCGGAGAACTCCGTCAGGGTGATCCGGTTGTTGTCCTTGCTCAGCAGGTCGGCGGTGCGGGAGCGGTAGCCGTCGGACGTGCTCTCGGTCAGCATCAGGGTGCTGCCGTCGGGGAGCTTCCCGACCTCGCAGTGGGTGTTGCTCCGGGCGGCTCTGGCCTTCTCGCAGTTGTAACGGTCGTCGTAGCCGATGATGTACGGGTCACGGCCGGGGCCGGGCGGGTAGGACCCGGGCCGGAACAGCGCGCCGAGCCCGCCTTCGAACTCGACTCTGACCTGGACGGGCCCCTTGCCGTCGTCGTAGCTGAGCTCGCCGGTGGTCCGCACGTCGAGCAGCTCCGGACCCGTCCAGCCGACCGGGCTGTGGTAGCCGGCGTAGCCGCCGGTCGCGCCGCTCCTCGGCAGGCCCTCGACCACGGCCAGGACGGCCGCGTGGCCGGTGAGGGCGACCTTTCCGGCGTTGGCCCCGGTTCCGGGGTACCGCTTCTCGGGGCCGTCGTCGGCCCGCGGGTCCCGGGTGGAGGTTTCGCGGGGCTTCATGGTGGGCGGGGCGGCGGACGGTGAGGCCGACGCGGTGGCGGACGGCGACGCGGTCCCGTTCGCCACCACGGTGGCGGAACGGGAGCCGCTCCCCGGCTGCAGGGCGACGGCGCCGCCGACGGCCAGCACGGCGACGGCGGCGACCGCGCCGGTCACGGCGGCGCGGCGGCGGCGCCGGATCCACCGGCCGCGCTCGGCGGCGCCGGCGACCAGCGCCCCCAGCTCCGGTCCGACGCCGTCCATCGCCCGGTCGAAGGTGGTGGACAGCCGTCGGCCGTCGGATTCCAGCTCGTCCATGCTCCTGGTTCCTTCCAGCTGAGTGTGGTGACGAAAAATCCGGGCGGTGCGGCCCCGCCGCTACCGGGCGGTGCGGCCCCCTGCCGTTACCGGGCGGCGCCGCACCCCGCCGGTGCCGCCGATGCCGCCGGTGCCGCCGATGCCGCCGATCCCCCGAGCGCGGCGGGTCGGTCCGGCGGCGGGTCAGGACGCGGCGAGCCGGTCCGAGCCCTGCGGCCCTAGGACGGCGCGCAGCCGGCCGAGGGCACGCAGCGCCTGGCTGCGCACCGCGCCCGCGCTGACGCCGAGTTCGGCCGCGGTCTCCTCGACGCTGCGGTCCTCCCAGTAGCGCAGGACGAGTACGGCCCGGTCCCTCGGCGGCAGTTCGGCCAGGGCCGCGAGCAGGGTGACCCGGAGCGCCGGGTCACCCTCGGGGGCGATGCCCTCGGGCAGGTCGCCGAGCGCCGGCTGTTCGGCGCTGCGCCGCAGCCGCCGGTGGGAGAGGTAGCTGCGGACGAGCACGCTGCGGGCGTAGGCGTCCTGGTTCTCCGCGCGGCGGACCTTGGCCCAGGCGGCGTAGAGCTTGGCGAGCGTGACCTGGGTGAGGTCCTCGGCCAGGTGCCAGTCGCCGCAGAGCAGCAGGGCGGTCCGGAAGAGGTGGTGCCCCCGGCTGTAGGCGAAGGTCTCGAACTCCGCGGACTCCTCGGCCCGTCGCGCCTTACCGATCACCGCTGTCCCCCGAAAACCGTCTCGTGGTGGCCTGTTCGCCGCCTGCCCCCGGTAAGACGCCTGAGCCGGACCGCCGCGTTACGACCGCGCCCGAACAGGAATCGCACGAGAAGGACCACACGAGAGGAATCGCAGGGGGACCCGTCCGAGCGGACCCGCCCGAGCGGACCCGCCCGACAAGCACCGCAAGCACCGCAAGCACCGCACGTACCGCGCGCACCGCGGAGCGGCGGTCACCACCGTCCCGAGGCCAGCAGCCCCACCAGCAGCCCGGCCAGCACCGAGGCCGCGTTGGCCGTGCCGGAGGCCGCCCAGGGCAGCGGTCCGCGCAGGCCCGTTCCGGCGAGTGGCCGCAGCAGCGCCGCCTCGACCGCGCACACCGCGGCTTCGCCCAGCCCGAAGGCGGTCCAGTACGCTGCGGCGGATCCGGTGGACCGGGCCGCGCCGTGGCCGAGGAACCACCAGAGGAGCGGGTGCGTCGCCAGGTTGACCAGGACGGCGGCCGCCGCCGCACGGGCCGGGCGGACGCCGCCGGCCCGGGTGAGGGCGGCGGTGTAGAGCGGTACCTCGACCAGCAGGGTGAGGGCGAGGGCCATGGGATAGGGCACGGCGGGGATCGTGCCACGAGGAGGGGGAGCGTGGCCATCGCCACCGTGGAGGGGACGGCCGCGGGGCCCGTCGCCGGTCCGGCCGTCCGGCTGGGCGTCGCGCCCTCGGCCGGGTTCGCGCTGGCGGCGGCGCTGGCGCTGGCCCTGGCACTGCGCGCACCGACGGGGCTGGCGGTGCTCGGCCTGGCCGCGTTCGGGGTGCTGCACAACGTGCTGGAGCTGCGCTACGTGGCCGGCCGGTTCGCGGCCGTGCTGGCCGGTCCGCTGCTGCGGCTGCTGCTCGTCCTGGTGACCGGCATCGTGTTCTGCCGCCTGGTGCCGCCCTCGCTGGTGCCGCACCCGGTGGCCCAGGGCGCGGAGATCCTGCTGGCGTACGGGCTGCTGGCGGCGGCCTGCTGGTCCGCGCTGCGCCGTCGCCCGTTGCTGCTGGCCGGGAGCGGGGCGGTGCTGGCGGTGGCGACGGGGGGCTCGCTGGCGTTCCCGGCGTACCACTTCGTGGTGCTGGCGCACCTGCACAACGTGGTGCCGCTGCTGTTCCTGTGGGAGTGGTCGCGCCGGTTGGTGCGGGGCCGGGCAGCGTTCCTGGCGCTGCAGTGCGGCTGGGTGCTGCTGGTGCCGGGGTTGCTGCTGTCCGGGGCACTGGACGGCTGGCTGTCGGCGGGGGCGGGCTGGTCGGGCTGGACGGCGAAGCTGACGGCGGCGTACACCCCGCCGGGTTGGCTGACGCCCGGGGTGGGGCTGCGCTTCCTGGCGGTGTTCGCCTTCCTCCAGTCGATGCACTACGTGGTCTGGGTCTGGTTCCTGCCGAGGTACGCGCCGGACGCGACCGGGGCGTTCGAGCAGCGGCTGCCGGCGTTGCGCGGCGGGCGGGCGTGGCTGCTGGGCCTGCTGGCGGGCGGCCTGCTGGCGGTGCTGTTCGCGGCGGACTACGCGCAGGGCCGGACGCTGTACGCGGCGCTGGCCAGCTACCACGCCTACCTGGAGTTCCCGGTCCTGCTCATGCTCGTCCTCGGCCTGGGACAGGCCCCGGCCGCCCCGGCCACGCCACTGACCGGGCCCGCCCCGGCCACGCCACCGGCCGCCCCGGCCACCCCACTGACCGGACACGCCCCGGCCGCCCCGGCCACCCCACCGATCCGACACACCCGACCCGAGGAGACCTCATGACCGCAAGCACCGCCACCGCCCTGCTGGCCGACGTCGCGCCCGAGCCCACCGGCTCCGGCGGCAGTCTGGTCGCCGTGCTGCTGGTGGCCGCCGCCGTGGTGGCGGGGGCCGTCTGGCTGATCCGGCTGGAGCGCAGGAAGCGCGGTCCCGGCGGGGAGTGACGCCCCCCGACGAGCGCCGGGCCGGTCGCTCGCGGTAGGACAGTCTTGGGGGCATGCCTGCGGTGGTGTCCGCAGCGCCATGCACTATGGTTTATCTCGACATCGAGATAACTGCCCCTTACGATATATCTCGACATCAAGATACTTGCCGAGAGGCGCTCACCGGCGATGCGGGCAAGGTAAGCCTAAGTAAGGCTGACCTTACCACCGTGGCGGCCGGCTACCGCACGAAGCACCTAGAAGGAGTCAGTCGTGTCCGCGAACAGCTTCGACGCCCGCAGCTCGCTGCAGGTGGGCGACGAGTCGTACGAGATCTTCAAGCTCTCCGCCGTCGAGGGTTCCGAGCGGCTGCCGTACAGCCTCAAGGTGCTGCTGGAGAACCTGCTCCGCACGGAGGACGGCGCGAACATCACCGCCGACCACATCCGCGCCCTCGGCAACTGGGACGCCACCGCCCAGCCGAGCCAGGAGATCCAGTTCACCCCGGCCCGCGTGATCATGCAGGACTTCACCGGCGTGCCGTGCGTGGTCGACCTCGCCACCATGCGCGAGGCCGTCAAGGAGCTGGGCGGCGACCCGGCCAAGATCAACCCGCTGGCCCCGGCCGAGCTGGTCATCGACCACTCCGTCATCGCCGACAAGTTCGGCACCCCGGACGCCTTCGTCCAGAACGTCGAGATCGAGTACGGCCGCAACAAGGAGCGCTACCAGTTCCTGCGCTGGGGCCAGACCGCGTTCGACGAGTTCAAGGTCGTCCCGCCGGGCACCGGCATCGTCCACCAGGTGAACATCGAGCACCTGGCCCGCACGGTCATGGTCCGCGGCGGCCAGGCCTACCCGGACACCTGCGTCGGCACCGACTCGCACACCACCATGGTCAACGGCCTGGGCGTGCTGGGCTGGGGCGTCGGCGGCATCGAGGCCGAGGCCGCGATGCTGGGCCAGCCGGTCTCCATGCTGATCCCGCGCGTGGTCGGCTTCAAGCTCAACGGCCAGCTGCCGGCCGGCACCACCGCCACCGACCTGGTGCTCACCATCACCGAGATGCTGCGCAAGCACGGTGTGGTCGGCAAGTTCGTCGAGTTCTACGGCGAGGGCGTCACCGCGATCCCGCTGGCCAACCGCGCCACCATCGGCAACATGTCGCCGGAGTTCGGCTCGACCTGCGCGATCTTCCCGATCGACGCCGAGACCATCAACTACCTGAAGCTCACCGGTCGTGACGAGCAGCAGCTCGCCCTGGTCGAGGCGTACGCCAAGGAGCAGGGCCTCTGGCACGACCCGTCGGTCGAGCCGGTCTACTCCGAGTACCTGGAGCTGGACGTCTCCACCGTCGTCCCGTCGATCTCCGGCCCGAAGCGCCCGCAGGACCGCGTGATCCTCGCCGAGGCCGCCGAGAAGTTCGCCGAGGCGCTGCCGACGTACTCCGCCGAGGCCTCGAAGCCGACCGCCGTCACCGCCCCCGACGGCTCGTCCTACGAGATCGACAACGGCGCGGTCGTGATCGCCTCGATCACCTCCTGCACCAACACCTCCAACCCCTCCGTCATGCTGGGCGCCGCCCTGCTGGCGAAGAAGGCCGTGGAGAAGGGCCTCACGGTCAAGCCGTGGGTCAAGACCACCCTGGCCCCCGGGTCCAAGGTCGTCATGGACTACTACGAGAAGGCCGGCCTCCTCCCGTACATGGAGAAGCTGGGCTTCAACCTGGTCGGCTACGGCTGCGTCACCTGCATCGGCAACTCGGGCCCGCTGCCCGAGGAGGTCTCGGCCGCCGTCAACGCGTCCGACCTCGCGGTCGTCTCGGTGCTCTCCGGCAACCGCAACTTCGAGGGCCGGATCAACCCCGACGTCAAGATGAACTACCTGGCCTCCCCGCCGCTGGTGGTCGCCTACGCCCTCGCCGGCAACATGAACGTCGACATCACCAAGGACGCCCTGGGCCAGGACGCCGAGGGCAACGACGTCTTCCTCGCCGACATCTGGCCGTCCGAGCAGGAGGTCGCCGACACCGTCGCCGGCTCCATCGACGAGGCCATGTTCGACAAGGGCTACCAGGACGTCTTCGCCGGTGACCACCGCTGGCAGTCGCTCCCGGTCCCGACCGGCAACACCTTCGAGTGGGACGCCGAGTCCACCTACGTCCGCAAGCCCCCGTACTTCGAGGGCATGGCCAAGACCCCGAGCCCGGTGACCGACATCACCGGCGCCCGCGTCCTGGCCAAGCTGGGCGACTCGGTCACCACCGACCACATCTCCCCGGCCGGCAACATCAAGCCCGGCACCCCGGCGGCGCAGTACCTGACCGCCAACGGCGTGGAGAAGCGCGACTTCAACTCGTACGGCTCGCGCCGTGGCAACCACGAGGTGATGATCCGCGGCACCTTCGCCAACATCCGCCTGCGCAACCAGATCGCGCCGGGCACCGAGGGCGGCTACACCCGCGACTTCACCCAGGCCGACGCGCCGGTGTCGTTCATCTACGACGCCTCGCAGAACTACCAGGCCGCCGGCATCCCGCTGGTCGTCCTGGCCGGCAAGGAGTACGGCTCCGGCTCGTCCCGCGACTGGGCCGCCAAGGGCACCGCGCTGCTGGGCGTCAAGGCCGTCATCGCCGAGTCCTACGAGCGCATCCACCGCTCGAACCTGATCGGCATGGGCGTCCTGCCGCTGCAGTTCCCGGAGGGCCAGAACGCCGAGTCCCTCGGCCTGACCGGCGAGGAGACCTTCTCCTTCACCGGTGTGACCGAGCTCAACGAGGGCCGCACCCCGGCGACCGTCAAGGTCAAGGCCGTCGGCGCGGACGGGGCCGTCACCGAGTTCGACGCGGTCGTGCGCATCGACACCCCCGGTGAGGCGGACTACTACCGCAACGGCGGCATCCTGCAGTACGTGCTGCGCAGCCTGATCGGCTGAACCAGGCAGTAGCGCCAAGAGGCCGGACCGCGTCCACGCGGTCCGGCCTCTTGTATGTCCGCACCGAATGGACTAAACCTCTGTTTCAGCTTGGTCCAGACCACTTGATGCTGACTCAGAGAAAGCCGCGGGTCTTCTCGTATGCGCATGCTCAGTCGTACCGCAGCCCTCCTCGCCGCCGTCACGGTGGCCACCGCCATCGCCGCCCCCACGGCGTCCGCCCACGACCGCGGCCACGGCCCGAAGCTGAAGGGGCAGCGGGTCGGCTACTTCACCCAGTGGGGCGCCGAGAGCTCCGCGAAGCGGGTGCAGGAGTCCGGCCAGGCCGGCAGGCTCACCGTGATCAACTACGCCTTCGGCAACGTCTCCGCCGACGGCACCTGCTTCGAGTCCAACGAGTCCGGCCAGGGCGACGCGCTGAGCGACTACCAGCGCCCGTACGGCGCCGAGCAGTCGGTGGACGGCGTGGCCGACACCGCCGGCCAGAGACTCAAGGGCAACTTCAACCAGCTGCGCAAGCTCAAGGCGAAGAACCCGCAGCTGAGGACGGTCATCTCGCTCGGCGGCTGGAGCTGGTCCAAGTACTTCTCGGACGCGGCCGCCACCGAGGAGTCCCGCAGGAAGTTCGTCTCCTCCTGCATCGACCTGTACATCAAGGGCGACCTGCCGCGGCTCGCCGGTTCCCCGGAGGGCGGCGCCGGCGCCGGCGCGGGCGTCTTCGACGGCATCGACATCGACTGGGAGTACCCCGGCGGCGGCGGTGACGCCGGCAACGTCGTGCGCCCCGAGGACGGCCGCAACTACACCCTGCTGATGCAGGAGTTCCGCCGGCAGCTGGACGGGCTGAGCGGCCGCAAGGGCCCGCACTACCTGCTGACCGCGGCCGTCGCGGCCAACGAGACCGTCGCCGACCGGCTGGAGCTGCCGCAGCTCGCCCGCTCGGTCGACTTCCTCAACCTGATGACCTACGACCTGCACGGCCCGTGGGAGGGCAAGGGCCCGACCAACCACCACGCCAACCTCTACTCCGACCCGGCCGACCCGGAGCCGCGCCGGCGCAGCGCGGACAAGGCCGTCGAGCACTACGTCGAGCGCGGCCTGCCATCCGAACAGCTCGTGCTCGGCGTGCCGTTCTACGCCCACGGCTGGACCGGCGTGCCGGCCGGCGACCGGGGCGGCCTGTACCAGCCGGCCACCGCCGCGACCGGCGACCTCAGCTACCGGGAGGTCGCCGCGCAGCCCGGCACGGTGTACACCGACCGCGACCACGGCGCGAGCTGGAAGTACGACGGCACCACGTTCTGGAGCTACGACACCCCCGAGGTGATCACCCAGAAGGCCCGCTACGCCCGGTGGAACGACCTGGGCGGCGTGATGGTCTGGGCGCTGGACGGCGACGACGCCAAGGGCACGATGGTCGCCGCCATCGACCGCGGCCTCCAGCGCGGCTGACCGCGGGAGGCACCGGCCGCAGAACGGCGCAGGGCCCGCCGCGAGCGATCGCGGCGGGCCCTGCGCGGTCCGGGCGGGGCGGGGCTCAGACCCCGTCGCAGGCCTGCGCCCGCAGGGCCCGGGCCAGGTCGTCCCGGCGCTCCAGCACCAGTCGGCGCAGCGCGGGCGCCGCGTCCGGGTGGCCGTCCAGCCAGGTGTCGGCCTCGGCCAGGGTGGCCTCGTTGACCTCGGCCTGCGGGAAGAAACCGCCGACGATCCGCATCGCGATCTCGATGGTCCGCTCGGACCAGACCCGCTCCAGCAGCTTGAAGTACGGCGCCGCGTACAGCGCGGTGAGGTCGCGGTGCGCGGGCAGCGCGAAGCCGGCGATGTTCGCCTCGACCAGTGCGTTGGGCAGCTCGTCCGAGTCGATCACGGCGGACCAGGCGGCGGCCTTGGCCTCCGGGGTCGGCCGGGCGGCCAGGCACTGGGTGTACTGGCGCCTGCCGCTGGCGGTGTTGTCGGCCTCCAGCTCCCCGGCGAGCTCCTCGTCGGAGGCCTGGCCGGCCGCGGCCAGCGCCAGCCAGAGCGACCAGCGCAGCTCCTGGTCGACGTCCAGGCCGTCGATCCGGGCGGTGCCGGCGAGCAGGCCGCGGACCAGGCCGAGGTGCTCGGAGCCGTTGGCGGTCTGTGCCAGGAAGCGCGCCCAGGCGAGCTGGTGGTCGCTGCCGGGCGCGGCGGCGCGCAGTTCGCGCAGCGCTCCGTCGGCCAGCTGCCGGCCGCCCTCGCCGCGCCGGGCCGGGGCGGCGAACAGGTCGACGGCGCCCTTGGCCTGGGCGTGCAGCGACTGCAGCACGCCGATGTTGGACTCCTGGCCGGCGAAGCGCAGCACCAGGGCGACGTAGTCGCGGGCCGGCATCAGGCCGTCCCGGGTGAGGTTCCAGACGGCGGACCAGGCGAGAGCCCGGGCCAGCTCGTCCTGGATGTCGCCGAGGCCGGTGCGCAGCGTCTCCAGCGACTCCGCGTCGAAGCGGATCTTGCAGTACGTCAGGTCGTCGTCGTTGAGGAGCACCAGGGCGGGCCGGGGGCGGCCGATGGCCGCGTGGACGACGGTGACGGCGCCGGTGACGTCCAGCTCGATGCGGTCGGTGCGCACCAGCGCGCCGTCGGCGTCGCGGTCGTAGAGGCCGACCGCGATCCGGTGCGGGCGCAGCACGTCGCCGTTGCCGGCGTCCTGGAGGACGGCGAGCTCGGTGATCCGGCCCTCGGCGTCGACGGTGACCTGCGGGGTGAGCGAGTTGACGCCGGCGGTCTGCAGCCAGGCGGCGGCCCAGGCGGTGAGGTCGCGGCCGCTGGTCTCCTCCAGGACGCCCAGGAGGTCCCCCAGCTCGGTGTTGCCGAAGGCGTGCCGCTTGAAGTAGCGGCGGGCGCCCTCGAAGAAGGCCTCCGAGCCGACGTACGCCACCAGCTGCTTGAGCACCGAGGCGCCCTTGGCGTAGGTGATGCCGTCGAAGTTGAGCTTGGCGTCCTCCAGGTCCCGGATGTCCGCGGTGATCGGGTGGGTGGTCGGGAACTGGTCCTGCCGGTAGGCCCAGGCCTTGCGCTGGTTGGCGAAGGTGACCCAGGCGGAGGTGTAGCGGGTGCGGGCGCCGATCAAGCCGTAGGAGCCCATGAAGTCGGCGAAGGACTCCTTCAGCCACAGGTCGTCCCACCAGCGCATGGTGACCAGGTCGCCGAACCACATGTGGGCCATCTCGTGCAGGATGACGTTGGCCCGGCCCTCGTAGGCGGCGTCGGTGACCTTCGAGCGGAAGACGAACTCCTCGCGGAAGGTCACGCAGCCCGGGTTCTCCATGGCGCCGATGTTGTACTCGGGGACGAACGCCTGGTCGTACTTGCCGAAGGGGTACGGGTAGTCGAACTGCTCGTGGAAGAAGTCGAGCCCGGCCTTGGTGACGCCGAGGATCTCGTCCGCGTCGAAGTAGGGGGCGAGCGACCTGCGGCACAGCGCGGCGAGCGGGATCTCCAGCACGGTGCCGTCGGCGAGGGTGCGGCTGTAGTGGTCGCGGACGACGTGGTACGGGCCGGCCACGACGGCGGTGAGGTAGGTGGAGATCGGCTGCGTCGGCGCGAACTCCCAGGTGCGCGCGCCGTCCTCGTCGGTGACCTCGGTGTGCACGGCGTTGGAGCGGACGTCCCAGGCGGCGGGCGCGGTGACGGTGAAGGAGAACGGCGCCTTCAGGTCGGGCTGCTCGAAGGTGGCGAACACCCGGCGGGCGTCGGCCGGCTCGTAGTGGGTGTAGAGGTAGGTCTCGCCGTCGACCGGGTCGGTGAAGCGGTGCAGGCCCTCGCCGGTGCGGCTGTACGCGCAGTCGGCGTCGACCACCAGGACGTTGTCCGCGGCGAGGCCGTCGACGTGGACGCGGGCGCCGTCGAAGGCGGTGGCCGGGTCGAGCGCGCGGCCGTTCAGGGTGACCGAGCGGACGGTGGGGGCCAGCAGGTCGAGGAAGGCCGTGGCGCCGGGCTCGGCGCAGCGGAAGGCGACGGTCGTGGTGGAGCGGAAGGTGGCGGCCGCCGGGTCGGGGGCCGAGGTCACGTCCAGCCGGACCCGGTAGCCGTCCACGGCCAGGATGCTGGCCCGCTGCTGGGCTTCGTCGCGGCTCAGGTTCTTGCCCGGCACGGCGGTACTCCTTTGTCCGGCACGCACGGTGGTGCGTCTTCGCTGCTGCGGTCGGGTGCTGCTCTGCGGTGCTGCACTGTGGTGCTGCGCTGTGGTGCTGCGGGGGCATCCTTTCACGCCCCCGGCGCCGGTACCATTGCACAACCTGCGCCGCGGGGCCGGAATCACCGGCGTCGGGCGGGTGTTGGCGTCGGGGAAGCAACGTACGGGGTCCGGTGCACCTCTTCCTCCCCGTCCCCGACCACCACCTCCGACGAAGGACCACCGCCGTGACGAATGCCGCTGACCGCAAGACCGCCGACTTCTGGTTCGACCCGGCCTGTCCCTGGGCCTGGATGACGTCCCGCTGGCTGATCGAGGTCCAGCAGCTGCGCCCGGTCGACGTGCGGTGGCACGTCATGAGCCTGTCGGTGCTGAACGAGCACCGGGACCTCCCGCAGGAGTACCGCACCCTGCTGGACAACGCCTGGGGCGCGGTCCGGGTCTGCATCGCCGCCGCGGAGAAGGAGGGCGACGAGGTGCTCGGCCGGCTCTACACCGAGCTGGGCACCCGCTTCCACAACCAGGGTCTGCCGCAGAACCGCGAGACGATCGAGGCGGCGCTGGTCGCGGCGGGCCTGCCGGCCGAGCTGGCCGACGCGGCCCGTACGGACGCGTACGACGAGGCCCTGCGCGCCTCGCACAAGGAGGGCATCACCCTGGTCGGCGAGGACGTCGGCACCCCGGTGATCGCGGTCGAGGGCGTGGACGGCGAGCGGGTCGCGTTCTTCGGCCCGGTGGTCACCCCGGCGCCGCGCGGCGAGGCCGCCGCCCGCCTCTGGGACGGCACCCTGCTGGTCGCCTCCACCCCGGGCTTCTACGAGATCAAGCGCACCCGCACCGCCGGCCCGTCCTTCGAGTGACGCCCGTGGCGGGCTGAGGAAGCACGAGGGGCCCGGTACCGATGCGGTACCGGGCCCCTGCGCGTGCGCTAGCCGTTGTGCGCGGCGTCCCGGCGCTGCTTGAGCAGGCCCGCGCCGATGAGCAGCGCGACCAGCACACCGGCCGCGTACAGCTGCTCGCGGTTGCCCTCGGTGGTGGTCATCAGCGCGAGGATGCCGACCACGGCGGCCATCGCGACCCAGGTCAGGTAGGGGTAGCCCCACATCCGGACGGTGAGCAGCTCCGGCGACTCGCGCTCCAGCCGGCGGCGCATCTTCAGCTGGACGACGCAGATGAAGAACCAGACCACCAGGATGGCGACGCCGGTGGTGTTCATCAGCCAGGTGAAGACGGTGTCCGGCCAGAACTTGGAGGCCAGCACCGCGCCGAAGCCGAACAGGCAGGAGGCGAGCACGGCCGCGCGGGGCACCCCGCCGCCGACCTTGGCCAGCGCCTTGGGGCCCTGGCCGCGGGAGACCAGGGAGTAGGCCATCCGGGAGGAGCCGTAGATGTTGGCGTTCATCGCGGAGAGCAGGGCGATCAGCACCACGGCCTCCATGATGGTGCCGGCGCCGGGCACGCCCAGGTGCTGGAGGACCGTCACGTACGGGCCGTTCGCGACGACCGACGGGTCCTTCCAGGAGACCAGGGTGACGACGAGGGCCATCGAGCCGATGTAGAAGATCGCGATCCGCCAGACCGCCGTGCGCACCGCGTTGGCGACGTTGCGCCGGGGGTCGTCGGACTCGGCGGCGGCGATGGTCACCGTCTCCAGGCCGCCGTAGGCGAAGACCGAGGCGAGCAGGCCGACGATCAGTCCGCTGACGCCGTTGGGCAGGAAGCCGCCCTGGCCGGTGAGGTTGGTGGTGCCGGGGGCGCCGGGGCCGAGCACCCCCGCGACGCCGAGCGCGCCGAGCACCAGGAAGGCGACGATCGCGGCGACCTTGATCGCGGCGAACCAGAACTCGAACTCGCCGAAGTTCTTCACGGCGGTCAGGTTGCTGGCGCAGAAGAAGACCATGAAGAGGCCGACCCAGACCCAGGAGGAGACGCCGGGGACCCACCCGTTGACGATCTTCCCGGCTGCGGTGGCCTCGGCGGCGACGCCGCAGCAGAGCATCACCCAGTACATCCAGCCGGCGGTGATCCCGGCCCAGGTGCCGAGCTCCTTCTCGGCGTGCACCGAGAACGAGCCGGAGGCCGGGCGGGCGGCCGACATCTCGCCGAGCATCCGCATGATCAGCATGACCAGCAGGCCGGAGAGGGTGAACGCCAGGATGATGGCGGGCCCGGCCGCCGCGATGCCCGCGCCGGAGCCGACGAAGAGGCCGGCGCCGATCACCCCGCCCAGGGCGATCATCGAGAGGTGGCGCTGCTTGAGACCGTGCGAGAGCTGGGGACCGCCGCCGGCCGGGGAACCGGCGGGGGAGGTCGTCCCGGGCGCCGGGGGCGCGGAGGTACGGGCCATGGGGTGGGGATCCAGACTGTTCGGATTGCGGTGCGAGTTGCCCAATATCCGGGGGCGCCGCTGTCCATGCCAAGAATGTCCGGTCCGGGCCCAGAATGCGGACCGGATCGTGACGGAGAATGGCCTGATCCATCACGTTCCGTCGTTCCCGGTGGGACGGAACCGACAAGGAGGGGCTTCCGGGCTTTGTCCGGTTCCCTGGCGGTGCCGGAGACGATCACCGCGTAGGTTCACAGGTGTTCACTCACCTGATCTTCAGAGGAAGCCCCGATGGCCACTGCCAGCACCCCGACCGCCACCGCCCCGATACTGAGCCGCGGCGTCCTCGCCGACCTGCTGCCCGCCGCGTCCACCCGGCTCGGTGCCCAGGCCCGCGACCTCGCCCTGGTGGCCGGCGGCGCCGCCCTCACCGGCCTCGCCGCGCAGCTGTCGGTGAACGTCCCGGGTTCGCCGGTCCCGGTCACCGGCCAGACCTTCGCCGCCCTGCTGGTCGGCACCGCGCTCGGCGCCCGCCGCGGCGTCGCCTCGCTCGGGCTCTACCTGCTGGCCGGCATGGCGGGCCTGCCCTGGTTCGCCGAGGGCACCTCCGGCTGGTCGATGCCCTCGCTCGGCTACGTGCTCGGCTTCGTCGTGGCCGCCGCCCTGACCGGCGCGCTGGCCCGCCGCGGCGCCGACCGCAGCCCGGTGAACACCGCCGTCACCATGGTCCTCGGCAGCCTCGCCATCTACGCCGTCGGCGTGCCCTACCTGGCCTTCTCGCTGGACGTCCCGCTCGCCCGCGCCGCCGAGCTGGGCCTCTACCCGTACCTGGTCGGCGACGCCCTGAAGGCGGCCCTGGCGGCCGGCGCCCTGCCGCTCGCCTGGCGGCTCCTCGGGCGCCGCTGAATCCGCCGCCGCCCCCTGCGCAGCCCGGGTACACGCGCATGCCACACTCGTGACATGCGCGTCTACCTGGGCTCCGACCATGCCGGATACGAACTGAAGAACCACCTCGTGGAGTGGCTGAAGGGGGCCGGCCACGAGCCGGTCGACTGCGGCCCGCACATCTACGACGCCCTCGACGACTACCCGCCGTTCTGCCTGCGGGCCGCCGAGCGCACCGCCGCCGACCCGCAGGCGCTGGGCATCGTGATCGGTGGCTCGGGCAACGGCGAGGCGATCGCCGCCAACAAGGTCAAGGGCGTGCGCGCCGCGCTGGCCTGGAGCGAGCAGACCGCCTCGCTCGGCCGCGAGCACAACAACGCCAACGTGATCTCCATCGGCGGCCGGATGCACTCCGAGGAGGAGGCCGTCAAGTTCGTCGAGGTCTTCCTCAACACCCCGTACAGCGGCGACGAGCGGCACACCCGCCGGATCGACATGCTGAGCGAGTACGAGACCACCGGCGAGCTCCCGCCGATCCCGGCCCACCACCCGCAGCAGGGCTGAGCCACCCCCGTCCGACCCTCCCGCCGGCCGGCCGCGTTCCCGCAGCGCGGCCGGCCGACGCATTCGTGCGGCGGGTCCGCGCGGGCGTACGCCCCTGTGTGATCGGCCACAGCGCCCGTCCCGCCCGACCGGCGCACGAACTGCCTTGTGCGCGGGGCGCATGCGCCGTCCGCGTGGTTCGTACGCCCAACCGGCGCACGCTTCCTGACGCAGCGGCCGCTGCCCGCGGCAATCGGCCGAAACCCGCTGACGCGCCCGCGCCACGGCGGCACCGCCCGTGTCCGGGCCGTCGACGCCGGGCCGCAACCGTGGATATGGTCGGTCCCCATGGCTGGCAGAGCGCAGGGCACACCGCCCCGGACGACTGCGACGAGGCCCGGCGCCGAGGCGGCGTCCGACCCCGTGACGGCCCGGTTGCGCAAGAGGCTCCGCCGGGTCCGCCGAAGGCTGCGCACGGCCGGGGTCGACTACTTCCGCGGCGGCGCCGCCGACTGGCCCGTGTTCTGCGCACTCGCCCTGCTCGTCCCGCTGCTGATCCTGCTCAACATCTGGATCCCCGCCTGGGCGCCGCCCACCTCCCTGGTCCTGCCGATCCTGGCCGCCGCACTGCTGCTGCGCCCGGGCAGCCTGGTGATGCTGTACGCGCTGGCCGCGCTCGGCCTCTCCGCCGAGTCCGTCATCCACACCGGCCAGCGGGTCGCCAGCGCCGACCCGGACGCCTACACCTACGGCGTCACCCCCGGCGCCGCCCTGGTGGTCGGCGCGGCCGGGGTCGGCGGCCTGCTGCTGGCCCAGTTCCGCAGCCGGGTCGGCGTCCCGTGGTGGGGCGGCTCCACCATGCTGTTCGACCTGCGCGAGCGCCTGCGGGTGCAGAGCCGCGTCCCCCGCCTCCCGGACGGCTGGCACGCGGACATGGCGCTGCGCCCGGCCGGCGGGCAGTCCTTCTCCGGCGACTTCGTGGTCGCCGCCCGGACCGGCCCCGGCCAGCGGGTGCTGGAGGTGGTCCTCGCGGACGTCTCCGGCAAGGGCATGGACGCCGGTTCCCGGGCCCTGCTGCTCTCCGGTGCCTTCGGCGGCCTGCTCGGCTCCCTGCCCGCGCACGACTTCCTGCCCGCCGCCAACGGCTACCTGCTCCGGCAGTCCTGGGAGGAGGGCTTCGCGACCGCTGTCCACCTGGTCCTCGACCTCGACACCGGCGAGTACGAGCTGCTCTCGGCCGGCCACCTGCCCGGCATGCAGCGCCTCGCCGGCGCCGGGCGCTGGGAGATGAAGGAGGCCTCGGAGGGCGCGGCGCTCGGCATCTACGACGGTGCCAAGTTCGAGGGCGTGCGCGGCCGGCTGAACCGCGGCGACGTCCTGCTGCTCTGCACCGACGGCATGGTCGAGGCACCCGGCCGGGACCTCTCCGAGGGCATGGACCGGCTGATGGGCGAGGCCGACCGGCTGGTCCCCGGCTCGGGCCCCGGCGCCGGCATCGGCGCGGCCGGCCGGCTGATCGAGACGGTCGCCCGGGACATCAACGACGACCGCGCGGTGCTGCTGCTCTGGCGCGACTGAGGCGCCGGCCCGGCCGTCCCGGCCCGGGGCGCGGACGCGCACATGCCGTGAGCAGGTGCTGTCAAGCCCGGGAGCTGATCTTCGGCCAATTCCGACCCGCCGTCACCTGAGCGGACCTGCGGCTTCCGGTCCCGCCCGCCGGGCGCTTCGCCGCCGCTCAGCGAGGCCCCGCAGACGATTCGTCAGAACGTCTCGGCTATCGTCTCGGTCGGCGGAAACTCGTCTCGCATCGCAGGATATCGGCGTCCGGCTGACGGCCAGACCTTTACGCAACCGGCACGGTCGACCACACTGAGTCCGGGCGGGACTGGTCAGGATTCGGGGGATGGGGGCGTCACGTGCGGCACGACGGGCACCGTGCGGCCGCGGTGGGCTCTCCCTCCGGCCGGGACAGGCCGGACGAACTGCAGTTCCGCCTCGGGACCGTCGGACAGACCGGGGTCCGGCTTCGCAGGGGATGCCACCCGCTGGCACCCCGCTATGAAACGAGGAAGTGAGTCCGGGTGGCACTCTCCGTCTCCGCGCTGGTCCTGTTCGGCGTCATCTGCTTCATCTTCATCCGCAACAAGCAGCTGAAGACCGGGCACTTCATCCTGGCCGCGCTGTTCGGCTTCATGCTCAACCAGAGCACGGCGGCCGGGCCGATCCAGGACTTCCTGAACCAGATCGCCAAGAGCATCTCCAGCATCGCCAGCTGACCCCGGGGCCTCGTCCGAGGCCCGTCCGGGTTCAGCGGGGGGCGGCCGTCCGGGTCACCGGCCGGCCCGTCTGGCCTGCCTCCAGCGTCCGAACAGCCCCCGGGCACGTGCCGCCGCCACGGCCGGGGCCCGGAGTGCCGCGGGCTCTGCCGCGCCGGCCTGCGCGGCCGGCCGCGCAGGCGCCTCCCGGGCCGTCAGCAGGACGAACAGCCGTGCCCAGCAGAGGCGTTCGCCGCGCGGCCAGTCCAGTGCGCGCAGCGCCGCCGAGGCGGCCTCCGACACCTCGCCGTTGACCCGGACCTCGGCGACGTCGTCCCCCGCCTTGCCGCCGAGGAAGAGCTTCACCCCGTTCGGCCCGTGCCCGGCCAGCTCCGGCAGCAGTGCGGGCGCCAGCGCGGGCAGCACCCGGTTCTCCGCCAGCCAGCCCGCCAGCCGTTCGTTGCCGAACCCGAACACCGCCGCCGGCCCCTGGACCGCGTGCCAGCCCGGAAGCTCCGGGTGGTCGGCGTGGTCGCCGTGCTCGCCCCGGCCCTGCTCCTGCTCGACCAGCGCCGACGCGGTGGTGGTCGCCCACATCCGCACCGCGTTGGCGAGCTTCTCCTCCTCGGTCTTGCCGAGGCCGGCCGCGCAGTCCCAGACCACCGGCGCGTCCGCGCGGCCGAGTTGGAGCACGTAGCCCAGGTCGACGTGGCCCGTGCCGTCCTGGCCGGGGTGCTCGCGCACGGCCACCGCGGTCGTCCCCGGGCCGCGCACCACCTCGCCGTCGGCCGTGAACTCCTGCCCGAAGCGCGCCATCTCCTGGATCACACAGCGTTGTATGACGGCCAGTCGGTCCTGGGGACGCACGGGTACTCCTCCACCTGGGGCTCGCGGCCGCCTCGGCGCGCAGCGTTCTCGAAACTGCGCTCGAACGCCGCCGAGGCTATCGGCCCGGAGCCCCACCGGGAAACCGCCCCGGTGCCCGCCCCCGGGCTCCTCCGGTCGCGAGAATGTCCTGAATGCCCCACTTTGGGTAGCGGCAACCGTAGGCCACCGCCTGGAGAACCGCATGCCCCGCACCGACCTGACGCCCCCTGGGCCGCTGCTCCTCACCCCGGACGGCTCCGGCCTGGTCGCCGAGGTCGAGGCGTACCTCGCCTCGCTGCCCGCCCCGGCGCGCACGCCGGTCCCGTACGTCCCGCGGACCGGCTCCACCGTGCAGCCCTGGCACGCCGGCCACCCGCTGCCCCGGGCGACCCTGCTGGACCGGGCGCTGCGCCGCCCGGCCCGCCCGGTGCCGGTCACCGCCGCGGACCACCTGCGGCTCGCCTCCCGCTACATCGGGGCGTTCGGCTGGGTGCAGGGCGCGATGTGGGACCGGGCCGGCCGGGTCTGCCTGCTCGGCGCCCAGGCCGCCGTCCTCGCCCACGGCTACGGCACCCCGCAGACCGTCCGCACCGCGCGGGTCCAGGTGATGGAGGTGCTGCACGCCACCGGCCGCCCGGCCTGCTCCCCGGACGAGTACAACGACCGCCCGACCACCCGTCAGGCCGACGTCCACCAGCTGCTCGACCGGGCCGCCGCCCGGGCCGCCCGGCTCGGCCTCTGACCGCCTGACGGGTCGTCGGGCGGCGCCCGCCGGGAACGCGAACGGCCCCGGGGAGACGATGGCGTCTCTCCGGGGCCGGACTGTTGGAGCGGGCGACGAGAATCGAACTCGCGTGACTAGTTTGGAAGACTAGGGCTCTACCATTGAGCTACGCCCGCGCGATCCCCCGGCCGTCACCGGACGGAAGGTCGGGAACAGCGTACCTGGTCCGGTCGGCTGCGCGCACACCACATTCGTTGTGAGGGCCTCGGAATATGTCGGCGAACCGGCAGGGCCCGGCGTGTACGCTTCCTCTCGGCACCACGGGGTGTGGCGCAGTTTGGTAGCGCGTCCGCTTTGGGAGCGGAAGGCCGTCGGTTCGAATCCGGTCACCCCGACAGTGCGGCAGGGTCTCGTCCTCGGCGGGGCCCTGTTGGCGTCTGCGGCTCCGTTGGCGTCCGCGGCTCCGGTCCGGCATGGTGGGTGGTTGATTTTTCACCCAAAGCTGGAGCCCCGATGAGGATGAACCCCAAGATCGCGGTCGGAGTCGTCTTCGTCGCCTCGCTGTTCATGTCGATCATGGACACCACGATCGTCAACGTGGCGCTGCCCGCGATCGGCCGACAGTTCGGCACCGACCCGGCCGGGGTCGGCGTGATCAACGTCGGCTACCTGGTCAGCCTGGCCGTCTTCGTCCCGCTCTCGGGCTGGCTGGGGGACCGCTTCGGCACCCGCCGGGTCTTCCTCGCCTCGCTGAGCCTCTTCACCGTCGCCTCGCTGCTCTGCGGCGCGGCCGGCTCGATGACCTCGCTCACCCTCTACCGGATCCTCCAGGGGGCGGCCGGCGGCCTGCTCACTCCGGTCGGGATGACCATGCTCTTCCGCGCCTTCCCGCAGGAGGAGCGGATGCGGGCCACCCGCGTCCTGATGCTGCCCACCGCCGTCGCCCCCGCGGCCGGGCCGGTGCTCGGCGGCTGGCTGGTGGACGGCTGGTCCTGGCACTGGGTCTTCATCGTCAACGTACCGGTCGGCATCGCCGCCCTGGTCTTCGGCCTGCTCTTCCTGCCCGACTACCGCGCCGAGCGGGCCGGCCGGTTCGACGCCGCCGGGTTCCTGCTCTCCGCGGCCGGCTTCGGCGCCGCGATGTACGCGCTCTCCGAGGGCGCGTCCGAGGGCTGGGGGAGCGCCCGGATCCTGGCCTCGGCGCTCGTCGGCCTTCTCGCGCTGGCTGCCCTGGTCGTGGTCGAGCTGCGCCGCCCCGAGCCGATGCTGGACCTGCGGCTCTTCCGGGACCGCATCTTCCGCACCACCAACCTGCTCTCGCTCTTCTCCGGCGCCGCCTTCCTCGGCATGCTCTACCTCTTCCCGCTGCTGATGCAGGACGCCCTCGGCATGGACGCCCTGCACAGCGGCCTGATGGTGTTCCCCGAGGCGCTCGGCGTGATGCTCGCCTCCCAGGTGGCGGGCCGGATCTACCCGCGCATCGGCCCGCGCCGGATCCTGGCCGCCGGCGCCACCGTGGTGGCCGGCTGCCTCGCCCTGATGACCACCATCGGGCCGGACAGCAACCTCTGGGCGGTGCGCGCCCTGATGTTCGTCACCGGCTACGCGATGTCGCACGTCTTCATGCCCTCGCAGACCGCGGCCTTCGCCACCATCACCCCGCGCGCCACCGGCGCCGCCTCCACCCTCTACAACGCGCAGCGCCAGCTCGGCTCCGCGCTCGGCGTCGCGGTGCTCGGCACCGTCCTGACCGCCGTCGGCCCCCTCACCACGGACGCTTCGGGTACGCCCGTGGCGAACCTCACCGCCTACCGCGCGGCCTTCCTCACCGCGGCCGGCCTGGCCCTGGTGGCGGCCGCGATCGCCTTGCTGGTACGGGATTCCGACGCCGCCGCCACCATGCGCCCGGTACCGGCCGGGGGTACCGGGGAGACGGCGGGAGAGGCCGCTCGGGAACCCGTCGGCACAGGCTGAGCGGCCCCGGACGGCGGCGTCCTGGCGTCCGCCTTTCGTGGTACCGGTAGGATGGGGCGCTGGCGGTAGTCCCTGTGGCGTCCACCCAGGTCAACCGCACGAGGGCGAGGAGTCACGCTCACCGTCCACCCCCCACGGGAGATGCAGCTCCAACCGCCCATCGCCCGTCTCGCCCGACCCGCCCGTACCGGCCCCGGCCGGCGGCCCGGGGAGGGCGGAGGCAACCTGACCGCAAGCCCATAGGAGACCAAACCGTGAAGAGCGCCGTCGAGACTCTGAACCCGACCCGGGTTCGACTCACCGTCGAGGTGCCCTTCGAGGAGCTCAAGCCCAGCCTCGACGCGGCGTACAAGAAGATCAACCAGCAGGTCTCGGTCCCGGGCTTCCGCAAGGGCAAGATCCCGAACCGGGTCATCGACCAGCGTTTCGGTCGTGGCGCCGTGCTGGAGGAGGCCGTCAACGACGCCCTCCCGCGCTTCTACACGCAGGCAGTCGACGAGGGCAAGATCGAGGTTCTCGGACAGCCCGACATCACCAACATCGAGGGTGTCGAGAAGATCGCCGATGGCGGCGACCTGAAGTTCACCGCCGAGGTGGACATCCGCCCGGAGATCACCCTCCCGGACTTCTCGACCATCGAGGTCACCGTCGACCCGATCGTGGTCACCGACGAGGACGTCGACAAGTCCCTGGAGCAGCTGCGCGAGCGCTTCTCCTCGGTCAAGGACGTCGAGCGCGCCGCGGCCGCCGGCGACATCGTCGTCGTCGACCTGGAGGCCAAGGTCGACGGTGAGGTGCCGGAGGACGGCACCGCCGCCGGCGTCAGCTACGAGATCGGCTCCGGCCGTCTGATCGACGGCATCGACGACGCCGTCGTCGGCCTGGAGGCCGGTGGCACCGCCACCTTCTCCACCGAGCTCAAGGGCGGCACCCAGGCGGGCAAGACCTCCGAGGTCACCGTCACCGTCACCGCCGTCCAGGAGAAGGAGCTGCCCGAGCTGGACGACGAGTTCGCCCAGCTGGCCAGCGAGTTCGACACCCTGGAGGAGCTGCGCGGCGACTCCCGCAAGCGCCTGGAGCGCATGAAGGAGTACGACCAGGCCACCCAGGCCCAGGAGAAGGTGCTCGACGCGCTGCTGGCGCTGGTCGAGATCGAGTTCCCGGAGAAGCTCCTCAAGGACGAGATCGAGACCCGCAAGCACAACCTGGAGCACCACCAGCTGGAGCCGATGGGCCTCAACCTCGCGACCTACCTGGAGACCCAGGGCAAGACCGAGGAGGAGTTCCTGGCGGAGACCGAGGAGCAGGCGAAGAAGGGCATCAAGACCCAGTTCGTCCTGGACCAGATCGTCGCCGACGAGGAGCTGGGTGTTAACCAGGAGGAGCTCACCGAGCACCTCATCCGCCGTGCCGCCGGTTCGGGCCTGACCCCGGACCAGTTCGCGCAGCAGGTCGTCCAGGGTGGCCAGGTGCCGCTGCTGGTCGGCGAGGTCGCCCGCGGCAAGGCGCTGGCCACCGTGGTCGAGGCCGCCAAGGTCGTCGACACCGAGGGCAACGAGATCAACTTCGACGACGACGAGACCGACGAGTCGGGCGAGACCGTCGCCGCCGAGGCCCCGGCCGCCGAGGCCGAGGAGAAGACCGAGGCCTGACCGCCCCGGTAGCCCCGAAGCAGCAGCGGGCCCGGACGCCGTACACGGTGTCCGGGCCCGCCGCGTTCCCCGGCCGGCCGGCGCCGTTCCCCGCGCCGTTCCCCGCGCGCGCCCGCGGCGCGCGCCGTGAACCCTGCGCTCACAGCGAACAGTTCTGCGTGAGGGATTCTGCGGCCCGGCCTGCGCGTTAGGGTCCTTGGACAGCAACAATCACGACGTGATACCCGAAAGCTGTGCGACAGCGTGACGGCCGTGGAGCGACCGTCCAAATCGACTGAGCAGGTGGCTAAGTGACGTTCCCGCAGATGCAGATGCCTGGCCCGATGGCGCCGCACGCCGCCTCTGGTGACGTGCTCGGCGGCCTGGGCGACCAGGTCTACAACCGGCTGCTCAACGAGCGGATCATCTTCCTCGGCCAGCAGGTCGACGACGACATCGCCAACAAGATCACCGCCCAGCTGCTGCTGCTGGCCGCGGACCCGGACAAGGACATCTTCCTCTACATCAACTCCCCGGGCGGCTCGATCTCGGCCGGCATGGCGATCTACGACACCATGCAGTACATCAAGAACGACGTCGTCACCATCGCGATGGGCATGGCCGCCTCGATGGGCCAGTTCCTGCTGACCGCCGGCGCCAAGGGCAAGCGCTTCTCGCTGCCGAACGCCAACATCCTGATGCACCAGCCGTCCGCCGGTCTCGGCGGCTCGGCCACCGACATCCGCATCCAGGCCGAGCAGCTGCTCCGCACCAAGAAGCGGATGTCCGAGCTGATCGCCTTCCACAGCGGGCAGTCCTTCGAGCAGATCACCGCGGACTCCGACCGCGACCGCTGGTTCACGCCGGAGGAGGCCCTGGAGTACGGCCTGATCGACGCGATCATGCACAGCGCCGCGGACGTCCCGGGCGGCGGCGGCACGGGCGCCTGAGCCTCGGCCCCGGCTCCCACGAGACCACAGCCCCAACGCTCCGGAGGACCAGAAACCCCATGAACATCCCCAGCCTGTCCAGCGCCAAGGCACGCGTCGAGGACATGCGCGCCGAGGGCCGCTACATCGTCCCGCGCTTCGTCGAGCGCACCTCGCAGGGCATCCGCGAGTACGACCCGTACGCCAAGCTGTTCGAGGAGCGCATCATCTTCCTCGGCTCGCAGGTCGACGACGTCTCCGCGAACGACATCATGGCCCAGCTGCTCTGCCTGGAGTCCATGGACCCGGACCGCGAGATCCAGATGTACATCAACTCGCCCGGCGGCTCGTTCACGGCCCTGACGGCCATCTACGACACCATGCAGTACGTGAAGCCGGACATCACCACCGTCTGCATGGGCCAGGCGGCCTCCGCGGCGGCCGTGCTGCTCGCCGCCGGCACCCCCGGCAAGCGCATGGCGCTGCCGAACGCCCGTATCCTGATCCACCAGCCGTACACCGAGACCGGCCGCGGTCAGGTGTCCGACCTGGAGATCCAGGCCAAGGAGATCTTCCGGATGCGCGAGCAGCTGGAGGAGATGCTCTCCAAGCACTCGAACAAGTCCGTCGAGCAGGTCCGCGACGACATCGAGCGCGACAAGATCCTGACGGCCGACGAGGCCGTCGAGTACGGTCTCGTCGACCTGGTCATCTCCACCCGCAAGGCCTCGCTGACCTCCTGAGGGTCGGCACCGGCCGGGGCGGGGCGCGCACACCGTTGCGCGCCCCGCCCCGGCACATCGGCGGCACCGGAGACGGCATCTGTTCGGTATCAATTCGCCCAGGGCGTAGGGCAGACCCGGCGAAGAGGACGGAATCAGGGGCCCGGCAGAGTACCGTCGGATAGCGAGACCGATCGCCGTCGGCGTTGACGGTCCACAGCACCAGGCCCCGGAACCCCCGCGGGGCCCCTGGCGAAGGGGAAGCACCTCGTGGCACGCATCGGAGACGGTGGCGACCTGCTCAAGTGCTCGTTCTGCGGCAAGTCGCAGAAGCAGGTGAAGAAGCTGATCGCCGGCCCAGGCGTGTACATCTGCGACGAGTGCATCGACCTGTGCAACGAGATCATCGAGGAGGAGCTCGCCGAGACCTCCGAGGTGCGCTTCGAGGAGCTCCCGAAGCCGCGCGAGATCTACGAGTTCCTGGACCAGTACGTGGTCGGCCAGGACCTCGCCAAGAAGGCGCTGTCGGTGGCGGTCTACAACCACTACAAGCGCGTGCAGGCCGGCGAGGCGGGCCGCAGCGGCGGCAACGGCCGTGAGGACGCCATCGAGCTGGCGAAGTCCAACATCCTGCTGCTCGGGCCGACCGGCTCCGGCAAGACGCTGCTGGCGCAGACGCTGGCCCGGATGCTGAACGTGCCGTTCGCGATCGCCGACGCCACCGCGCTCACCGAGGCCGGGTACGTCGGCGAGGACGTCGAGAACATCCTGCTCAAGCTGATCCAGGCGGCCGACTACGACGTCAAGAAGGCCGAGACCGGGATCATCTACATCGACGAGATCGACAAGGTCGCCCGCAAGAGCGAGAACCCGTCGATCACCCGCGACGTCTCCGGCGAGGGCGTGCAGCAGGCGCTGCTGAAGATCCTGGAGGGCACCACCGCGTCGGTGCCGCCGCAGGGGGGCCGCAAGCACCCGCACCAGGAGTTCATCCAGATCGACACCACCAACGTGCTGTTCATCGTGGGCGGCGCGTTCGCGGGCCTGGAGCGGATCATCGAGGGCCGCGCGGGTGCCAAGGGCATCGGCTTCGGCGCCAACATCCGCTCCAAGCGGGAGCTGGACGCCAGCGACCACTTCCGTCAGGTGATGCCGGAGGACCTGGTCAAGTTCGGCATGATCCCGGAGTTCATCGGCCGTCTCCCGGTGATCACCAGCGTGCACAACCTGGACCGCGAGGCCCTGCTGCAGATCCTCACCGAGCCGAAGAACGCGCTGGTCAAGCAGTACCGCAAGCTCTTCGAACTGGACGGCGTGGAGCTGGAGTTCTCCCGGGACGCGCTGGAGGCCATCGCCGACCAGGCGATCCTGCGCGGCACCGGCGCGCGCGGTCTGCGGGCCATCATGGAGGAGGTGCTGATGTCCGTGATGTACGAGGTCCCCTCGCGTCAGGACGTCGCCCGCGTGGTGGTCACCGGGGACGTCGTCTCCAAGCACGCCATCCCGACGCTCGTCCCGCGCGACATGATCAAGCGGGAGCGGCGCGAGAAGAGCGCCTGACCCCCGCGGCGCCCCGACTGACAGGGCCCCCGGAGACCGTCTCGGTCTCCGGGGGCCCTTCGTCTTCCGTCCGCGGCGGCGGACCCTACTTCGGCACCTCGCTGACGGCGCGCAGGTCGCGGGCGTCGGCGGCGAGCTTGTCCAGGTCGGGCTGCTTGCCGTCCGCGGGGGCCTGCATCAGCAGGATCAGGCTGCTGTTGTCGGCCCAGGCGCAGATGCCCAGGTCGGTGCCGTCCTGGGTGGCCTTGGCGCACTCCATCGTGCCGCCCTTGGGGCCGGCGTCGACAGCGTGCCGGTTGCTGACGGTCGGGCCGCCCTCCGAGAAGCCCTTGAACATGGCGTCCAGCTCCTGCTTGGGCAGCAGCACCTTGCCGTAGCCGCCGACCACGATGAGCTGCGGGTCCTGCGACGGGTCCAGGTAGACGGCGCTCACCCCGGTCGGGTTCCAGGCGCCGTCGCCCTTGCCGAACTCGGAGGTGATCTCCTCCTCCATCTTGCGGGCGATCTCGTTGTCGTCGTCCTTGGAGAGGTCCTTGAACTTCGCCGGCAGGACGATCTTCTGGGTGCCAGCGTTGGACGTGACGTCGAGGACGAAGTACGCGACCGCGCCGCCGATCAGCGCCAGCACCCCGACGAAGACGCCGAGCAGGGTCCAGAGCATCTTGCGGGACTTGCGCGGCGGCGCCGGCGCGTACGCGCCGTAGCCGGGGTAGCCGGCCTGGCCGCCGGGCGGCGGGGCCTGCGGCGGCACCGCGGCGTACGGCTGGCCCGCGGGCGGCGGGGGCGTCGCCCCGTAGCCCGGCTGCTGGGGCGGCACGGGCGCGGCGCCGTACGGCTGGCCGGCCGGCGGCGGCGGGGTGCCGTAGGGGTTCTGCTCGGTCACGGTGGCCCTTTCTGGGACGGACGGGACGGACGGGACGACAGGACGGACAGGAACAGGGCGGGGCAGGAC
The DNA here is from genome assembly GCF_017813315.1 of Kitasatospora sp. RG8. Taxonomy (NCBI): domain Bacteria; kingdom Bacillati; phylum Actinomycetota; class Actinomycetes; order Kitasatosporales; family Streptomycetaceae; genus Kitasatospora; species Kitasatospora sp. RG8. The sequence goes on along the minus strand of NZ_JAGIYX010000035.1, from coordinate 36,427 downwards.
GGGACGGCTGCGCGGGCCTCGTGCGGTGGAGGCCGCGTACGGGCCGCGTGCGCGCCGGGCCGCCTTCCGGGTTACTTGGCGACGACCATCGCGGAACGGATCGCCCGGGTCTTCTCGGCGGCCTGGGCCGGGGTGAGTGGCGTCGCGGCGTTGCCGCCGAGGCTCGACTTGAAGAACGACACGCGGGCCGTGGTCGACTTGTCCGCCCAGACGCACACGGTGGACTGCGACTTGCCGCCGAGCACGCCGAAGACGCCGCAGGAGAGCTTCGCCGAGGAGTTCTTGCTGTCCTGGGCCGGGAAGTCCGCCAGCGGGGTGGTCCAGGAGCCGCCCTCGCTGGGCTTCTTGGAGTCCTCGATGATCTTGTCGGGGTCGCTGAGGTTGCCGTAGACGCCGATCACGCTGATCGTGTCCAGCGGGTCGGAGCCCTTGGCGTAGCTGGCGACCAGCACGTTCAGGTCCGTGCCGAGCTTGGACGTCTCGGCCTTGGCCGGGTCGGCGGCCTGCTCCTTGGCGGACTTCTGGGTGTAGCCGTCGGGCAGCGACTGCGCGGCGGTGATCTTGTACTTGCCGCCGGAGTCCCCGCCGAGCAGCTTGTAGAGGCCGAAGCCCCCGCCGCCCAGCACCAGGGCGCCGATGACGAGGCCGATCACCAGACCGCCCTTGCCCTTCTTCGGCGGCGGCGCCACCGGGTAGCCCGGCTGGCCGTACGGGGCCTGCTGTGGCGGGACCCCGTAGGGCGCCTGCGGGGCGCCGTACTGCGGCTGCGGCGCCCCGTACTGCGGAGCCGGCGCGCCCTGCTGCGGCTGGCCGTACTGCGGCTGCGGCGCGCCGTAGGGCGGCTGTGCCCCGTACGGCTGCTGCGGCGGCGCCCCGTACGGCGGCTGTGCCCCGTAGGGCTGTTGCGGCTGACCCTGCGGATACTGCTGACCCTGGCCGTACATCTGCCTCTGTGCTCCCCCGCCGCACCTGCGGCCTGTCGCGATCTGGAGTCGTCCGTGTCCGTACGAAGGACCGGACGAGTGTGCGGGCACGGTACCGCACCGGGCCGACGGCCGTCCGGGCCGGGCGCGCCGGGCCCGCGGACCGAAAGCGGTTCGTAACCCTGGTCCCCGGTTACGTAAACTGTGCGTCGTGACCGACACCCAGAACCAGCGCCCCGTGAGCAACCACGCCGGGGACGACGCAGCCACCCTCCCGACGACCTACGCCCCGGCGGAGGTAGAGGGCGAGCTGTACGAGCGCTGGGTAGAGCGCGGTTACTTCACGGCCGACGCCAAGAGCGAGAAGCCCCCGTACACCATCGTCATCCCGCCGCCGAACGTCACCGGTGCGCTGCACCTGGGCCACGCCTTCCAGCACACGCTGATGGACGCGCTGACCCGCCGCAAGCGCATGCAGGGCTACGAGACGCTCTGGCTGCCGGGCATGGACCACGCCGGCATCGCCACCCAGAACAAGGTCGAGCAGCAGCTCGCCGAGTCCGGCCTCTCCCGCCACGACCTGGGCCGCGAGGCCTTCGTCGAGAAGGTCTGGGAGTGGAAGGAGAACTACGGCGGCAGGATCCTCGGCCAGATGCGCCGCCTCGGCGACGGCGTGGACTGGTCGCGCGAGCGCTTCACGATGGACGAGGGCCTCTCGCACGCCGTCCAGACCATCTTCAAGCGCCTCTTCGACGACGGCCTGATCTACCGCGCCGAGCGCATCATCAACTGGTGCCCGCGCTGCCTCACCGCGCTCTCCGACATCGAGGTCGAGCACGAGGAGGTCCCGGGCGAGCTGGTCTCGATCCGCTACGGGGAGGGTGACGACTCGATCGTCGTCGCCACCACCCGCGCCGAGACGATGCTGGGCGACACGGCCGTCGCCGTCCACCCGGAGGACGAGCGCTACAAGCACCTGGTCGGCCGGACCATCAAGCTGCCGCTGACGGACCGGGAGATCCCGGTCGTCGCCGACGAGCACGTCGACCCGGAGTTCGGCACCGGCGCCGTCAAGGTGACCCCGGCGCACGACCCGAACGACTTCGCCATCGGCCAGCGCCACAACCTGCCGAACCTGAGCGTCATGGACGAGCACGGCGCGATCACCGTGCACGGCCCGTTCCTCGGCCTGGACCGGCTGGAGGCCCGTTCGGCCGTGGTCGGCGCGCTGCGCGAGCAGGGCCGGATCGTCGCCGAGAAGCGCCCGTACATGCACGCCGTCGGCCACTGCTCGCGCTGCCACACGGTGGTCGAGCCGCGGCTGTCGCTGCAGTGGTGGGTCAAGGTCGCCCCGCTGGCCCAGGCCGCCGGCGACGCCGTCCGCGACGGCAAGGTCGAGATCCACCCGAAGGAGCTGGAGCGCCGCTACTTCGACTGGGTCGACAACATGTACGACTGGTGCATCTCGCGCCAGCTCTGGTGGGGCCACCGGATCCCGGTCTGGTACGGCCCGGACGGCGAGGTCGTCTGCGTCGGCCCCGACGAGCAGCCGCCGGCCGGCGAGGGCTGGCACCAGGACCCGGACGTCCTGGACACCTGGTTCTCCTCCGGTCTCTGGCCCTTCTCCACCCTCGGCTGGCCGGAGAAGACCCCGGACCTGGAGAAGTTCTACGCGACCGACGTCCTGGTCACCGGCCACGACATCATCTTCTTCTGGGTCGCCCGGATGATGATGTTCGGCCTGTACGCGATGGACGGCCAGGCGCCGTTCAAGACCGTGGCCCTGACCGGCCTGGTCCGCGACGAGTTCGGCAAGAAGATGTCGAAGTCCTCCGGCACCGCCGTGGACCCGCTGGACTGGATGGACGCCTACGGCGCCGACGCCGTCCGCTTCACCCTGGCCCGTGGCGCCAACCCCGGCGCCGACGTGCCGATCGGCGAGGACTGGGTCAAGGGCTCGCGCAACTTCTGCAACAAGATCTGGAACGCGACCCGCTTCGCGCTGATGAACGGCGCCACCGTCGAGGGCCCGCTGCCCGCGCCGGAGGAGCTGACCGCGGTCGACCGCTGGATCCTGTCGCGGCTGAACGCCACCGTCGCCGAGGTGGACGCGCTGTACGACGACTACGAGTTCGCCAAGGTCTCGGACGCGCTGTACCACTTCGCCTGGGACGAGGTGTTCGACTGGTACGTCGAGCTCTCCAAGACCACCCTGGCCAAGGGCGGCGCGCAGGCGGACGCCTCCCGCCGGGTCCTGGGCGAGGTCCTGGACGTCACGCTGCGGCTGCTCCACCCGGTCGTCCCGTTCGTCACGGACACGCTGTGGACCACGCTGACCGGCGCCGAGTCCCTGGTGGTCACCGCGTGGCCCCAGGACAGCGGCTTCCGGGACACCGCGGCCGAGGCCGAGATCGCCACGCTCCAGCAGGTGGTCACCGAGGTCCGCCGGTTCCGCTCGGACCAGGGTCTCCAGCCCGCGCAGAAGGTCCCGGCCCGGCTCGGCCTGGACGGCACCGTGCTGGCCGTCCACGAGGACGCCATCCGGTCGCTGCTGCGCCTGACCCTGCCCGAGGACGGCTTCACGGCCACCGCCTCGCTCCCGGTCGCCGGCGCCACGGTGGCGCTGGACCTCTCCGGCACCATCGACGTCGCGGCGGAGCGCAAGCGCCTGGCCAAGGACCTCGCGGCCGCCGAGAAGGAGAAGGCCCAGACCACCGCCAAGCTCGGCAACGAGGCGTTCCTCGCCAAGGCGCCGGACGACGTGGTCGCCAAGATCCGCACCCGCCAGGAGGCCGCCGAGGCCGACATCGCCCGGATCACCGCCCAGCTCGCGGCGCTGCCGCAGGCCTGATCCGCACCGGCTCCAGGAGGGGCCGCATCCCGCCGACGCGGGGTGCGGCCCCTCCGGCTTTTCCGGACCGCCCGTCCTTTCCTGCTCCTAATAGCTCAATGGCGTTGCTCCCTTCCGGCGAATATTCATCCTGGACCGGGTGAGGTCTTATTCCGCCCGAATTCATTCCGGTCTTGCCCGCGCGGGTTCGCGGAAGTTAGCAGGTCGGATGTGTACGGTGTGCAGGAGTTCCGCTGAGCCGATGGCACCGAACGGGAGGGCATGGCGTGGTGGCGACCAAGGAGTTGGCCGACGAACTGCCTGCTGAGGCGGTCGACGAGGCCAAGGCCCGGGCGGCGACGCTGCTTCTCGCGTTCCGGCACGGAAACCAGCTGGCGTTCGACGAGGCGCTGGACCGGATCCTCGACGAGCACGCGCACCGCGAGGTCGCCACCCTGCTCACCTGGATCGCCGCCGAGGCGGTCCGCAAGGCGTACGCCCCCGAGGTCGGCGACCGGGTGCTGCGCGCCATGGCCCGCCGCGCCCCGGCCGACACGGGAGCGGTGGACGTGGACGAGGAGACCGCGGACGCGGCCCGGCTGATCGAGGCCGTCGCCGGCGGCCGCGTCGGCGAGGTCCGCGGGCTGGTGGCGGCCACCGCCGACACCACCTTCCTGCTCGGCGGCCTGCTCCAGGGCGTCGCCATGATGCTGCCGTTCCTGCCGGACGGCGAGCTGGCCGAGATCACCGACGAGCTGCGCCGCCGGCACTGCGGTCCGTGCCCCGAGATCCCCGAGGCCCGGGCCGGGGTCTGACGCCCCGTCCCCGGGCCCCGGGAGGGCCGGTCTACGGCATCGCGTGCAGGTGCGCGCCGACGGTGGCCGCGATCCCGCCGCCCGCCTCGGCGTCGTGGTTGGCCGACCAGCCGCTCAGGCCCAGGGCGATCGCGGTGGCCCCGGCGAGCAGGCCGTGGAGGCCGCGCGGGTGCGCGGGTCGGGCAGGTGGCCTGACTCCATCTCCTGTGGGGGAGGCCGGGCGGCTCGCGTGGGGGGAGCCGCCCGGGTGTCGATGGTGTGTGTGCGGGAGCTACCGACAACTCAAGTCCCTGCCGGGGAAGGAGACTTGCCTCACAAGGTGGAGTAGACCAATCCGGCTGTCAAGAGGACGGGCCTCAGGCGGCCACCGGCACCGGCCGTTCGGACAGGCGCGCGGTCAGGGCGGCGATCCGCGCGGAGGCCAGCCCGTCGCCGTACGGGCTCGGGGTGGCGGCGAGCCGGGCGAGCCGCTCGGGGGAGTCGGCCAGCCAGTCGGCGGCCAGGTCGCCCAGCCCGGGCCCGGGCGGGACGAGCGCGGCGAAGCCCGCCTCCACCGCCTCCGGGCGCTCGGTGGAGCGGCGGACGACGAGCAGGGGGCGGCCGAGCACGGTGCACTCCTCCTGGACGCCGCCGGAGTCGGAGACCAGCAGCGCGGCGTGCCGGGCCAGGCCGAGGAACTCCGCGTAGCCGACCGGTCCGGTGACGGCGATCCGCGCGAGCAGGCCGTCGAGGGCGAACCGCTCGACGGCGGCCCGGGTGCGCGGGTGCATCGGGAACAGCACCGGCGTCCCAGTGCGGGCGATCCGGTCCAGCTCGGTGAGGACGGCGCGCAGCGCCCCGGCGGTGTCGGTGTTCTCCGGCCGGTGCACGGTGGCCAGCACGTAGCCGTCCGGCGCGACCCCGTGGGCCGCGAGCAGCGCGGCCCGGGCGTCCGCGTCGGGCAGTTGGCGGCGGACCACCTCGACCACGGTGTTCCCGGTGAGGGCGATCCGCTCCTCGTCCAGCGACTCGGCGCGCAGGTTGGCGGCGTTCCCGGTGGTGGCGGCGCAGAGCAGGTCGGCGACGTGGTCGACCATCACCCGGTTGTGCTCCTCGGGCATCGCCCGGTCGAAGCTGCGCAGCCCGGCCTCGACGTGCACCAGCGGGATCCCGCGGGCGTTGGCGGCGAGCGCGCCGGCGAGGGTGGCGTTGGTGTCGCCCTGGACGACGACGGCGGCGGGGCGGTCCTCGGCGAAGGCCGCGTCGAGCTGGCCGAGCGACAGGGCGATCTGGCCGGCCCGGGGGCGGCCGCCGACACCAGTCAGCAGCTGCGGGCGGGGCAGGCCGAGGTCGCGCAGGAACCGGCCGGACATCGTCTCGTCCCAGTGCTGGCCGGTGTGGACGAGCCGGGCGGCGTCGCCGAGTTCGTGGATCAGCGGGGCGAGCTTGACCAGCTCGGGCCGGGTGCCGAGGACGACGGCGACGCTGGCGGGGGCGAGGGTGCGGGCGGGCGGCGGGGGAGGGCACGTGGTCACGGGGGTACTCCGGGGAGGGGCTCAGGCTTCGAGTGCGGTGGGGGCGCCGGCGGCGACGGTCTCGGCGTTGCGCCGGGTCTTGGCCCAGCCGTTGCGGCCGAGGAGCAGCCGGGCGGCGGCCCGGGCGGCGACCACGAACAGGTGGTAGGCGTAGAGCCAGAGCAGGACACCCCAGAGCAGGCCGGTCAGCCGGCTCCGGCCGGGGTGGACCAGCCGGCGGTAGGCGGATCCCCAGAACACCATCGGCAGTGTCGCGATCACGAAGGCGGCGGCCATGAACGGCCCGAACCGGAGCTGGAAGTCGGCCGTCTCCGCGGGGAAGAGCACCAGTCCGGCCGCCGTGATCCCGGCCGAGACGGGGGTGAGCACCACCAGCAGCACGCAGACCACGGGCTGCAGGAAGGTGTAGAGCACCTCGGCCTTGCCGGCCGGGCGGTAGTGCGGCGAGCGCAGCACCCGCCCGGTGTAGCGCAGGCACTGCATGTTGCCCTGGGCCCACCGGGTGCGCTGGGTGAGGAAGCGCCGGAGCGAGACCAGCCCCTCCTGGGACACCCGCGCCTCGGTGATGTGCGTCAACCGCCAGCCGGCGAGCCGCAGTTCGAGCCCGGACTCGTAGTCCTCCAGCAGCGCCCGCTCCGGCCAGGGGCGGCCTGCGCGGCCCTCCTCGGCGGTGAGCGAGTCCAGTGCGGAGAGCCGGACGAACTGGCCGTTGCCGCCGAGGCCGACGGAGCCGGTGCGCCGGCGCAGCAGCTGCATGCCGGCGTTGTTGGCCTGGAACTCGACGTCCTGCATCCGCACCAGGGCGCGGGCCCGCGCGTTGGCGAACCGGCCCCGCCCGGGCAGCGGCCGCTCGTCGTCGGCGTTGCGCATCCGGACGCCGATCTGCACGGCGCCGGTGTCCGGGCGGCCGAGCGCCTTCCCGTTGCAGACGTGGGCGAGGGTGCCCGGGTCGAGCCGGCCGTCGGCGTCGACGACGCCGATCACCACGCGGGAGCGGTCGGTGCCCTCGGGCAGCCGTGCGGAGATCTCGCGGTAGGCGGCGTTGAGGGCGGCGCCCTTGCCGATCCGGGCGTGCGGGCGGCGGCGCTGGACGAGGTGGAGCCGGTCGTCCCGTTCGGCGGCGGCCAGCACCAGGGCGCGGGTGGCGTCCTCGCTGTCGTCGTCGATCACCCACAGGTGCGCCCCGGGGGCGGAGCGCCGCAGCCCGTCCAGGGTCTGGACGACCACGGCCTCCTCGTCGCGGCAGGGGACGACCAGGTGCCACTGGAAGGCGGCCGGGTCGCCGGGTTCGGCGGGGCGGTCGTGCCGGAAGGCGTGCCGGGAGCCGGCCCAGTACACGAGGAAGCGCCCGAAGACGAGGGCCATGTAGCCGACGAGTGCCAGCGAGACCAGTCCGGCTAAGCGGACGATGCCGTCCTGCCGGAACACGATCCAGTCGTGCAGGGTGTCGAGCATGGCGCGGTTCTCCTCGTGATCAAAGGCTGGCGACTCCTGGCGATTGCGAATCGATGCTTCATTGCGGCTCAAACTCGCTGAATCAATAGTAAAGGGGGCAAACTGGGAAGTCAGGGCAAAGTGGCCGTTCTCACCCCGTGAGGACGGCCTGCCAGCGCTCCGTAGACTGTGGTCGTGAGCGACAAGGCCGACCCGAACCCGTACACCCTCCGCCCCGCCGACGCCGGCCCCGGCGACGCCCTGCGCGACGTCGAGACCGAGCTCTCCAAGCGCTGGCCGGAGAACAAGCTGGAGCCCTCGCTCGACCGGATCGAGGCGCTGATGGACATCCTGGGCCAGCCCCAGCGGTCCTTCCCCTCCATCCACATCACCGGCACCAACGGCAAGACCTCCACGGCCCGGATGATCGAGCAGCTGCTCAACACCTTCGAGCTGCGCACCGGCCGCTACACCAGCCCGCACGTGGAGTCCGTCACCGAGCGGATCAGCCTCGACGGCGCCCCGATCACCCCCGAACGGTTCGTCGAGGTCTACCGCGACATCGAGCCGTACGTGCAGATGACCGACGCGCAGCAGCCCGTCCCGATGTCCTTCTTCGAGGTGCTGACCGGCATGGCGTACGCCGCCTTCGCCGACGCCCCGGTGGACGTCGGCGTGATCGAGGTGGGCATGGGCGGCTCCTGGGACGCCACCAACGTGATCGACGCCGCCGTCGCGGTGATCACCCCGATCGGCCTGGACCACACCGACAAGCTGGGCGGGACCACCGGCGAGATCGCGGTCGAGAAGTCCGGGATCATCAAGACCGGCGCCGTCGCCGTCGTCGCCCAGCAGCAGCTGGACGCCGCGCAGTCCATCCTGCGCCGCGCCGTCGAGGTGGACGCCACCGTGGCCCGCGAGGGCATGGAGTTCGGCGTGATCCGCCGTGAGGTCGCCATCGGCGGCCAGCTGGTGACGCTGCGCGGGCTCGGCGGCGAGGAGTACGAGGACGTCTTCATCCCGCTGCACGGCGCCCACCAGGCGCAGAACGCCGCGCTGGCGCTGGCCGCCGTCGAGGCCTTCTTCGGCGTCGGCGGTGCGCGCGGCGGCCAACTCGACGTCGACAAGGTCCGCCAGGCCTTCTCCGGCGTCGCCTCGCCGGGCCGGCTGGAGGTAGTCCGCCGCAGCCCGACGATCCTCCTCGACGCCGCCCACAACCCGAACGGCGCCCAGGCCACCGTCGCCGCGATCGGCGAGGCCTTCGGCTTCACCCGGCTGGTCGGCGTGATCGGCACCAGCGGCGACAAGGACGTGGCCGGCCTGCTGGAGGCCTTCGAGCCGATCCTGGCCGAGGTCGTGATCACCCAGAACTCCACCCACCGCGCGATGGACGTGGACGCCCTGGCCGCCCTGGCCGTCGAGATCTTCGGCGAGGACCGCGTCCAGGTCGAGCCCCGGCTCGACGACGCCATCGCCGCCGCCGTCACCCTCGCCGAGGAGGAGGGCGACCTCGGCGGCGCCGGGGTGCTGGTCACCGGTTCGGTCATCACGGTGGGCGAGGCCCGCCTGCTCCTCGGGAGGAAGTGACGATGAGGACGCTCTGCTCCTCGACGCTGATCGGCGAGGCCTTGCTGGCGATGTTCGCCGGGCTGGTGGCGATGCAGCTCTCCGACATCCCGACGGCCACCGTCTGGACCGTCACGGGCGTCGTCATGGCCCTGTGCATCGCACTCTGCGGCATGATCAACCGGCCGGGCGCGGTCGCACTCGGCTGGGCACTGCAGATCAGCCTGATCGCCAGCGGCTTCATCCTGCCGACCATGTTCGCCCTCGGAGTGGTCTTCGCCGGCCTGTGGTGGTGCTCGGTGCACTACGGCCGCAGGATCGACGAGTTCAAGGCCGCCCGCGCCGCCGCCCAGGTGGCCTAGACCAGCCCCCGGGCGGGCGGCCGGAGCCGCCGCTCACGCAAGGTAACCTCTGCGGTAGTCGCACTCCGCGCCACGAACCGAGTGCAAGCCGAACCGATTTTCCCAGGAGACGCACCGTGTCCCAGCGCACTCTCGTCCTGCTCAAGCCCGACGCCGTTCGCCGCGGCCTGGCCGGCGAGATCATCAGCCGCATCGAGCGCAAGGCCGGCTGGCGCCTCGCCGCCGTCGAGCTGCGCACCTTCGACCGGGCGACGCTGGAGCAGCACTACGCGGAGCACGTCGGCCGCCCGTTCTACGAGCCGCTGCTGGAGTTCATGACCTCCGGCCCGTCCATCGCGCTGATCGTCGAGGGCGAGGAGGTCGTGCCCGGCATCCGCATGCTGGCCGGGGCGACCAACCCGCTGGAGGCCGGCGCCGGCACCATCCGCGGCGACTACGCGACGATCACCCGCGAGAACCTGATCCACGCCTCCGACTCCCCGGAGTCCGCCGAGCGCGAGATCAAGATCTTCTTCCCGGCACACGCCTGAGAACACCACGGGCGAAACGCCCGAGGGACCTTCGGGTGCCCCGGCCGGGACCATTGGCCCGGCCGGGGCATTCTTATCGTGAAATAGGGAACTGGGGCCGCCGACACGGCGTCCCAATGCTCGGAGAAGCGATCACGCTCCGGACAATGGACGGTATGCCCCACGCCGACATCCGTACTGGCCGACGTGACTACGATGGACGCGACTCAAGGGCCCGGTACGGCTGGTCAGCTGATTTCCGCCCAAGCCGTGGGCGCATGCTTCTCGTCCACCCCCGCTAATGACTCCGAGCCCGGGAAGGCACCTACACCCCATGGCAACCAACCTGTCGTTCATCGGCCGCGACCTGGCGATCGACCTCGGAACCGCCAACACGCTGGTGTACGTCAGGGGCAAGGGGATCGTCCTCAACGAGCCGTCCGTCGTCGCGGTCAACACCAACACCGGCGGAATCCTGGCAGTCGGCTCCGAGGCCAAGAAGATGATCGGCCGCACCCCGGGCAACATCGTCGCCATCCGCCCGCTCAAGGACGGCGTGATCGCCGACTTCGAGATCACCGAGCGGATGCTCCGCTACTTCATCCTCAAGATCCACCGCCGCCGCTACCTGGCCCGCCCCCGGGTCGTGGTCTGCGTGCCCTCCGGCATCACCGGGGTCGAGCGCCGCGCCGTCATCGAGGCCTCCTCGCAGGCCGGCGCCCGCCAGGTGCACATCATCGAGGAGCCGATGGCCGCCGCGATCGGTGCCGGCCTGCCCGTCCACGAGGCCACCGGCAACATGGTCGTCGACATCGGCGGCGGCACCACCGAGGTCGCCGTCATCTCGCTCGGCGGCATCGTCACCGCCCAGTCCATCCGGGTCGCCGGCGACGAACTGGACAACGCCATCGTCCAGCACATCAAGAAGGAGTACTCGCTGCTCCTGGGCGAGCGCAGCGCCGAGCAGATCAAGATGAGCATCGGCTCCGCCTTCGGGCTGGAGGGCGAGAAGGACGAGCACGCCGAGATCCGCGGCCGCGACCTGGTCAGCGGCCTGCCCAAGACCGTCGTCATCTCCGCCGCCGAGGTCCGCGAGGCCATCGACGAGCCCGTCAACTCCATCATCGACGCCGTCAAGACCACCCTCGACCAGTGCCCGCCCGAGCTGGCCGGCGACGTCATGGACCGCGGCATCGTCCTCACCGGCGGCGGCGCCCTGCTGCGCGGCCTGGACGAGCGGCTGCGCCGCGAGACCGGCATGCCGATCCACATCGCCGAGAACCCGCTCGACTCGGTCGCCCTCGGCTCCGGCAAGTGCGTCGAGGAGTTCGAGGCGCTCCAGCAGGTACTCGACGCCCAGCCGCGCCGTTAGCACAACCGACGAAACCCGTAACTCAACTGAACGGCCCACCACCCGGGCCCCACGGCCCGGGTGGGCGGCCAGGTACGAAGGGGCAGTACCAGCACCGTGAGGGACACACGAGAGAGCCGGCTGCTGCTCATCCTGCTGGTGGCCGTCGCCTTCGCGCTGATCACCGTGGACATCAAGGGCGGTGAGAGCTCCCCGCTCGGCGGCGCCCGCCGCGCCGCGGCCGGCGTCCTCGGCCCGGTCGAGCGCGGCGCCGCCACCGCGGTCGACCCGGTCGCCGACACCGTCCGCGCCTTCCGCGACGCCGCCACCCACAGCGGCCGCACCGACCAGCTCGCCCGCGAGAACACCGAGCTGCGCCAGAAACTGGCCTCCTCCGACGCGGCCGGCGCCCGCACCAAGCAGCTCGACGACCTGCTGCGCACCGCCGGCGCCGGCGGATACACCGTCAAGGCCGCACAGGTCATCGCGATCGGCCCGGCCCAGGGCTTCTCCTGGACCATCACCGTCGACGCCGGCAGCGACGACGGCCTGACCCGGGACATGACCGTGATCAACGGTCAGGGCCTGGTCGGCCGGATCACCACCGTCGCCCCGACCACCTCCACCGTGCTGCTCGCCTCCGACCCCGGCTTCAGCGCCGGCGCACGGCTGGAGGGCAGCGGCGAGATCGGCTTCGCCTCCGGCGGCGGCACCAGCGCCATGAAGGTCTCCCTGCTCAACGGCAAGGCCCAGGTGAAGGAGGGCGACCGGATGGTCACCTTCGGATCGCAGAGCGGCCGCCCGTTCGTGCCCGGCGTCCCGGTCGGCAAGGTCGTCCAGGTCGAGGCCAACCCCGGCCAGCTCACCAAGACCGTCCTGGTCGAGCCCTTCGTCCAGTTCACCCGGCTCGACCTGGTCGGCGTGGTGGTGGTACCGCCGCGCACCGACCCGCGCGACGCCGTCCTGCCGCCCGCGCCCGCCCCGCAGGGCCAGGCACCCGCGGCGCCCGCCGCCCCCGCGGCACCGGCCGTCGCCGCACCGCCCGCCAAGCCCTCCGGGGGGAACTGAGCCATGCGCCTCGCCCGCATCCCCGTCTCCGCCGTCCTCGTCCTGCTCGGCCTGATCCTCCAGGTCAGCGTCTTCGGCCGGCTCCAGCTCCCGGGCGCCACCCCGGACATACTGCTGCTCGTCGTGGTCGGCCTGGCCATGGTCTACGGCCCCACCGGCGGCTGCCTGGTCGGCTTCGCGGCCGGCCTGCTCGCCGACCTCGCACCGCCCTCCGACCACGCCATCGGCCGCTACGCCCTGGTGCTCTGTCTGATGGGCTACGCCGCCGGGCTGCTGCGCCCCGACCACGGGCGCCAGCGCTCGGTCTCCAGCGCGCTGCTGGTGGTGGCCGCCGCGGCGGTCGCCTCGACGCTGCTGTACGCGATGGTCGGCGCCCTGGTCGGCGACACCGCCGCCCGCCACGTCGGCCTCGGCAGCCTGGTGGTCACCGCCCTGCTGTACGACCTGCTGCTGGCGCCGTTCGTGGTGCCCGTGGTGATGCTGGTCGGGCGCCGCTTCGGGAAGGACCCGGTGGCCGCCGCCGCCGGGGACGACGAGGGCGGACCGGGCCTGGGCACGCTGGCCCGTTACCGCACCACCCGTGAGGCGTCGTCCGGGCCGGGCTACCGCAAGAAGCGCTCGCTCGGCTTCGCCAAGCGCCCGTGACACCGCGCGTGACACCGTGCCCGTGACACCCGGCGCCCGCAAGGCCCTTCGCGCTCGCAAGGTCCTTCGCGCCCGCAACGCCCTCCGCGTCCGCAACACCCCGACCCCCTTGTCCGGACCCCCGCACTCTGGAGCGCACGAGACGTGAGCAACATCCCCGAGACCGGCCGTACCCGGCGGGTGACGATCCGTCTGGTGGTGCTGCAGATCCTGGTGCTGTCGCTGCTCGCCACCCTCGGCGGACGGCTCTGGTACCTGCAGATCCGCAACGCCAGCGTCTACACCGCCAAGGCGACCGGCAACCACATCCGCGAGGTGGTCGAGCCCGCGGTGCGCGGCGAGATCCTCGACGCCTCCGGCCGCATCCTGGCAGGCAACGAGACCCGGCTGGTGGTCTCCGTCAGCCGCACCTCGCTGCTCCAGCAGAAGGACGGCGGCAAGGCGGTGCTGACCCGGCTCGCCGAGGTGCTCGGCATGCCGGCCAAGGACGTCCAGGAGAAGGTCCGGCTCTGCGACGCCAAGACGCAGCAGCCCTGCTGGAACGGGTCGCCCTACCAGCCGATCCCGGTCACCAAGGAGGCGACCACCCAGCAGGCGCTGCAGATAATGGAGCGTCGCGAGGACTTCCCCGGGGTGACCGCGCAGCCCACCGCCGTGCGCCACTACACCGGCGTCGAGGGCGCCAACATGGCCCAGGTGCTCGGCTACCTCTCGCCGGTCACCGACGAGGAGGTCTCCAAGACGGCCGACAAGAGCGGCCTCGACCGCTACCTGCCGGCCGACCAGATCGGCCGGGCCGGCCTGGAGTCGGTGTACGACCGCGACCTGCGCGGCACCGCCGGGATCACCAAGCTGGAGGTCGACAACCTCGGCCGGGTGATCGGCACCGCCGGCACGGTCGAGCCGCAGACCGGCAACAACCTGGTGACCAGCATCGACGCCCGGGTGCAGAAGGTCGTCGAGGACAACCTCATGCAGGCGATGAACGACGCCCGCAAGACCTTCGACAAGGTGACCAACCGCAACTACGAGGCCGACTCCGGCGCCGCCGTCGTGATGGACGTGCACACCGGGCGGATCGTCGCGATGGCCAGCGCCCCGACCTACGACCCCAACCTGTGGCAGGGCGGCATCTCGGGCAAGGACTACCAGGCACTGACCAGCAAGGAGTCCAACTTCCCGCTGCTGAACCGGGCCATACAGGGTCAGTCCGCCCCCGGCTCGACCTTCAAGGTCATCTCCACCACCGCCGCCGTGCAGGCCGGTTACTCGCTGGACGGGCGGTACGACTGCCCGAAGAGCCTGACCATCGGCGGCCGCGAGTTCAAGAACTTCGAGAGCGAGAACTTCGGCCCCATCTCCCTGGAGAAGGCGCTGGAGGTCTCCTGCGACACCGTCTTCTACGGCCTGGCGTACGACCAGTGGATGAAGGACGGCGGCATCAAGCCGAAGAAGGAACCGGCGGACTGGTTCTACAAGACCGCCCACCAGTTCGGCCTCGGCGCCAAGACCGGCATCGACCTTCCCAGCGAGGTCACCGGCCGGGTGCCGGACCGTCAGTGGAAGCAGTCCTTCTACGACAACAACAAGGACGCCTGGTGCAAGCAGGCGGAGAAGGGCGGCAACACCTTCTCCGACCAGATCGCCCGGGAGAACTGCGTCGACGGCTACCAGATGCGAGCCGGTGACTCGGTCAACTTCGCGATCGGCCAGGGCGACACGCTCGTCACCCCGATCCAGATGGCCCGGATCTACTCGGCGCTCGCCAACGGCGGCACCTTCTACCGCCCGACCGTCGCCAAGGCGGTGATAAGCCCGGGCGGGGATCTCGTCCGCGAGATCGCCCCGCACGAGGACTCCAAGTTCCCCGGCGACCAGAAGCTGCTGAGCTACATCGACCAGGCCACCGCCGGCGTCATCACCAGCGGCACCGCCGCCTGGAAGTTCACCGGCGCCGGCTGGCCGCAGGGCAAGATCGAGCTGCACGCCAAGACCGGCACCGCCGAGGTCGAGGGCAAGCAGACCACCTCGTGGCTGACCACCTACAGCGGCGACTACGCGGTCGTGATGACGATAAGCCAGGGTGGCACCGGCTCCGGCGGTTCCGGTGACGCGATCCGCCGGATCTACCAGGCGCTGTACGGCGTGGACGACAAGGGCAACGTCGACGGCGGCAAGGCGCTGCTGCCCAAGCCGCAGGCCGAGCTGCCGAAGTTCAACCCGGACGGCACCGCGATCATCAAGCCAGCCGCGTACTCCCCGGCCGCCCAGGGCGACCCGGGCGTGACCGGCAGCGCTCCGCGGGTCTTCCTCGACCCGGCGCAGCCCTCCGGCCCGGCGACCCCGCTCAGCGCGGTGGACGCCGCCCTCGAACCGGCCCGGAGCACGGGAAGGAGCCGCGCATGAGTTCCTACGGGTCGTACCGGCAGCTGCGGCTGGCCCCGCAGCGCAGCGGGGTGTCGAAGGCCCTCGCCAAGGACTCCCCGCTCTGGCGGATCGACTGGATACTGCTGCTGTCCGCACTGGTGCTCTCCCTGGGCAGCTCGCTGCTGGTCTGGTCGGCCACCCGCGGGCGGGACTCGCTGACCCACGGCGATCCGCAGTACTTCCTCTTCCGGCACCTCACCAACGTGGTGATCGGGATGGTGCTGTGCGCGGTGGTGATAGGGATAGGGAGCCGCCGGTTCCGCACCGTGGTGCCGTTCCTGTACACCGGCGTGATCCTGCTGCTGGCGGCCACGCTGAGCCCGCTCGGCTCGACCATCAACGGCCAGCACTCCTGGATCCAGCTCGGCGGCGGCTTCTCCGTCCAGCCGGCCGAGTTCGCCAAGCTGGCGATCGTGCTGGCGATGGCCGTGGTGCTGTCGGACCAGGTGGACGCGGGGGAGCGGGAGTTCCCCTCGAACCGGGCGGTGTTCCGCGGGCTGGTCTGGGCCACGGTGCCGATGGCCGTCGTGATGCTGATGCCGGACGCCGGGTCGGTGATGGTGATGGCCGTCATCGTGCTGGGCATCCTGCTGGCCTCCGGCGCGGCCAACCGCTGGGTCTTCGGGCTGATCCTGGCCGGGGTCGGCGGCTGCGTGGCGATCTGGAAGCTCGGGGTGCTGAGCAAGTACCAGATCGACCGCTTCGCCGCCTTCGCCAACCCGGCGCTGGACCCGTCGGGCGTGGGCTACAACACCGCCCAGGCCCGGATCGCGATCGGCTCGGGCGGGCTCACCGGCAAGGGGCTCTTCCACGGGACGCAGACCACCGGGCAGTTCGTGCCGGAGCAGCAGACCGACTTCGTCTTCACGGTCGCCGGCGAGGAGCTCGGCTTCCTCGGGGCGATGGCGATCATCGTGCTGCTCGGCGTGGTGCTCTGGCGGGGCTGCCGGATCGCCCGGCAGGCCACCGACCTCTACGGGACGATCGTGGCGGCCGGGGTGGTCGCCTGGTTCGCCTTCCAGGGCTTCGAGAACATCGGGATGTGCCTGGGCATCATGCCGGTGGCCGGCATCCCGCTGCCGTTCGTCTCGTACGGCGGGTCGTCGATGTTCGCGACCTGGGTCGCGATCGGGCTGTTGCAGGCGGTGCAGAGCCAACGGCCGATAGCGGCCTGAGCACGGTGACCGGGGCCGGTCCGGGGGCACTCCCCGGGCCGGCCCCGTCGTCTGCCGCCCCGGCGGCTCCGGCGGCTCCTGGCGGCTCCGTGCGCGGTCCGGGGCCCGCGGTCCGGGGCGCGACCACGACCCGGGACCGCGGCGTGGCGGGGGTCAGCCGGACAGCACGCAGTCGGCGGCGGTCAGGACCGCCCGGGCCTGGTGCGCCACCTGGGTCTCCACCGGCACCCAGCGGGCGCCGAGCCGGTCCAGCCCCACCAGCCCCGCCGCCACGACGGCCCGGGCCTGCGCCCGGGCCGCCTCCACCGCCGGGCCGCCCGTGTCGGCGAGCAGCCGCAACAGCATCGAGGCGATCCGCAGCGGAAGCCGCTCCGCGACGATCCGGGCCGTGGTCACCCGGGAGACCGAGAGCGGGGCGGCGCACCACCCGGTCCGCAGCTCGTCCACCAGCAGCGGGCAGACCCTCAGGTTGAACTCGGTGGCGCGCAGCAACGGCCCGTACGCCGTGCCGGCATGCGCGGGAACCAGCGGCAACAGCCCGCCCAGCACCTCCACCCGGGCACCCAGGGTGGCGGCGGCGGCCCGGACGGCGGCGCCGGCCTGCGGGTGCTGCCCGCCGTCGCGGACCTCCTCGACGGCCCACATCGGCACCTCCAGCACGGCCGTCACCCCGCCGTACCGGGCCGCGTGCGACCAGGTGGAGTGCTCGGGCCGGTCCGGCAGGACCAGCGAGCCGGCACCCGGCGTCGGCATCACGTACGCACCTGGGGCCGGACGGTCCCAGCCCACCGCGTCGTAGGAGTCGACGTCCAGCGGGATGCCGCCGCACGCCACCGACCGGGCGAAACGCTCCGGCAGGCCCGCGACGGGCCGGGTCAGCTGGACGAACGCGCCGCCGAAGTCCACCCCGTGCAGCGAACACTGGAGCACCGGCCGCAGCTCGTCGATCAGCCCGGTCAGCGCCAGGCTCTCCGGCAGCGGCGGGCGGCCGCCGTCCGGCGGCGGCAGCAGCTCGGGCTGCTCGTCGAAGGACGGCCGGAAGAAGTGCTCGTAGTGCCGCGCGGCGGTCAGCGGGCCGCCCAGCCAGCCCTCGTTCAGCGCGGCGCCGTCCGGGTCCAGGCAGAGCAGCACGTGCCAGGCCACCCCCGGCCGCGGCGGCAGCTCCAGCACTCGCTCGGCCAGGCGCAGCGCGGACGCCACCCCCACCGGCTCGTTGGGGTGCGGCCCGCCGACCACCAGGACGGCACGCTCGCCCTCGTCGACCGAGAGCACGACCAGCGGACGGCCGGCCCGGGAGCGCCCCACCTCGCGCAGCCGGCAGCGCTCCGGGCGCAGCCGGGCCAGCCGCCGCGCGGCCGCGACCGCACGGGCCACCGTCGGGTAGCCCGTCGCTTCCCGGCGCGGCACTGCGGTCAGAGGCGGCCGGGGACCGCCGGCGGTGCCGTCGTACATGTCAACTTCCTTGTCCCGGTGGCGAGCTGGGGATTCAGGCAGGGCTCTGACAGTACGGCACGGTCCGTCCGGGGCTGTCAACGGTCGGTGAACAGGCCCGCGCCCCCGCGGGCGGGGCCCGAGGCCCGGCCGGGCGGCCCGCGGATTCGGCTACCCTTGAGGGTCACCCCTCCCAGACGCCGCCCGCCGCCCCGACCGGGACTCGATGCGCGCGGCACCGCTCAAACTCGTAAGGGTTCCTAGTACATGACTGTCGAATCGGTCTTCCCACGCCTGGAGGCCCTCCTCCCGCACGTCCAGAAGCCGATCCAGTACGTCGGCGGCGAGCTGAACTCGACCGTCAAGGACTGGGACGCCTGCGACGTCCGCTGGGCGCTGATGTACCCCGACGCCTACGAGGTCGGCCTTCCCAACCAGGGCGTCATGATCCTCTACGAGGTGCTCAACGAGCGCGAGGGCGTGCTGGCCGAGCGGACCTACAGCGTCTGGCCGGACCTCGAGGCGCTGATGCGCGAGCACGACGTCCCGCAGTTCACCGTGGACGCCCACCGTCCGGTGAAGGCCTTCGACGTGTTCGGGCTCTCCTTCTCCACCGAGCTCGGCTACACCAACATGCTGACCGCGCTCGACCTCGCGGGCATCCCGCTGGAGGCGCAGGACCGCACCGACGAGGACCCGATCGTCCTGGCCGGCGGCCATGCGGCGTTCAACCCCGAGCCGATCGCGGACTTCATCGACTGCGCGGTCGTCGGCGACGGCGAGCAGGCCGTGCTGGACATCACCGAGCTGATCCGCGGCTGGAAGGCCGAGGGCCGCCCGGGCGGACGCGACGAGCTGCTGCTGCGCCTGGCCCGCACCGGCGGGGTGTACGTGCCCAAGTTCTACGACGTGGAGTACCTGGCCGACGGCCGGATCGGCCGCGTCGTGCCGAACGCGCCCGGGGTGCCGTGGCGGGTCTCCAAGCACACCGTCATGGACCTCGACGAGTGGCCCTACCCGAAGCAGCCGCTGGTCCCGCTCGCCGAGACCGTGCACGAGCGGATGTCCGTCGAGATCTTCCGCGGCTGCACCCGCGGCTGCCGCTTCTGCCAGGCCGGCATGATCACGCGCCCCGTGCGGGAGCGAAGCATCACCGGCATCGGCGAGATGGTGGAGCGCGGGCTCAAGGCGACCGGTTTCGAGGAGGTCGGCCTGCTGTCGCTGTCCAGCGCCGACCACACCGAGATCGGTGACATCGCCAAGGGCCTGGCGGACCGCTACAGCGAGGACAAGATCGGCCTGTCGCTGCCGTCCACCCGTGTCGATGCCTTCAACATCGACCTCGCCAACGAGCTGAGCCGCAACGGCCGCCGCTCGGGCCTCACCTTCGCCCCCGAGGGCGGCAGCGAGCGCATGCGCAAGGTGATCAACAAGATGGTGTCGGAGGAGGACCTCATCCGCACCGTCGCCACCGCGTACGGCAACGGCTGGCGCCAGGTGAAGCTGTACTTCATGTGCGGCCTGCCCACCGAGACCGACGAGGACGTGCTCCAGATCGGCGAGATGGCGAAGAACGTCATCCAGAAGGGCCGCGAGGTCACCGGCCAGAACGACATCCGCTGCACCGTCTCCATCGGCGGGTTCGTGCCCAAGCCGCACACGCCGTTCCAGTGGGCCCCACAGCTCTCCGCCGAGGACACCGACGCCCGCCTGGCCAAGCTGCGCGACTCCATCCGCGGCGACCGCAAGTACGGCAAGAACATCGGCTACCGCTACCACGACGGCAAGCCCGGCATCGTCGAGGGCCTGCTCTCCCGCGGCGACCGCCGGATCGGCGCCGTCATCCGCGCCGTCTACGAGGACGGCGGCCGCTTCGACGGCTGGCGCGAGCACTTCTCCTACGACCGCTGGATGGCCTCGGCCGAGAAGGGCCTGGCCGGCACCGGCGTCGACGTCGACTGGTACACCACCCGCGAGCGGACCTACGAGGAGGTGCTGCCCTGGGACCACCTGGACAGCGGCCTCGACAAGGACTGGCTCTGGGAGGACTGGCAGGACGCCCTCGAAGAGGTCGAGGTCGACGACTGCCGCTGGACCCCGTGCTTCGACTGCGGGGTGTGTCCTCAGCTCGGACTCGACATCCAGGTGGGCCCGACCGGCAAGAAGCTGCTGCCGCTGACGGTCGT
The DNA here is from genome assembly GCF_017813315.1 of Kitasatospora sp. RG8. Taxonomy (NCBI): domain Bacteria; kingdom Bacillati; phylum Actinomycetota; class Actinomycetes; order Kitasatosporales; family Streptomycetaceae; genus Kitasatospora; species Kitasatospora sp. RG8. The sequence continues at coordinate 16,191 of NZ_JAGIYX010000035.1, read as the reverse complement.
CAAGTAGTTCCCGCGCCCCCTGCGACCCCCGTCCGGATCCCTCCGGGCGGGGGTCGTCGTGTCCGGGCTGACCAGGGGCGGAGCGAGCGGTCCGGCCGGGCGCGTACCCTTTGAGGTGACAGAGTCCGGCCAGCGGTGCACAGACGCCGCGCCGGACGGGGACAACTGACTAAGGACTGAGCGACCCTGGCACGCCGTACGCCCGACGGTCCGCCGCCCGCGCCGACGGTGCAGCGGATCCGTCTCCGCTACACCAAGCGCGGCCGGCTCCGCTTCACCAGCCACCGCGACTTCCAGCGCGCCTTCGAGCGCGCCCTGCGCCGGTCGGCCGTGCCGATGGCCTATTCGGCCGGCTTCACCCCGCACCCGAAGGTGTCGTACGCCAACGCCGCTCCGACCGGGGTGGCGAGCGAGGCGGAATACCTGGAGATCGGGCTCGCCGCGGTCCGCGACCCGGAGGAGCTGCGTGCGCAGCTCGACGAGTCGCTGCCCGGCGGCCTGGACGTCATCGACGCCGTCGAGGTCCGGACGCCGAACTTCGTGGAGCGCCTGGAGGCCTCCGAGTGGCAGGTCCGCCTGGACGGTGTCACCCGGGAGGAGGCGGCCCGCGCGGCCGGGCTCTTCCTGGCCGAGGAGCGGGTCGAGGTCGAACGCCTCACCAAGAACGGCGTGCGGGTCTTCGACGCGCGCGGTGCGGTGGCGGCGCTGGAAATCCTCCCGCCGCAGGTCGACGGCGGTGCGGACGCGGAGGGCGATGGGGCCCGCGATGTTCGGACCGGCCGTCCCTGTGCGATACTGCGCCTGGTAGTACGACACGCCACACCCGCCGTACGACCCGACGACGTATTGTCCGGTCTCCGTGCGACGGCCGACCTGGCGCCGCCGGTCCCCGCAGAGGTGACCAGGCTGGCGCAGGGGCCGCTCGACGAGGAGACCGGCACGGTGACCGACCCGCTGGCGCTCGACCGCGCCGCGGCCCCGGCCGGCCCAGTGGCGGCCGGCGAGCCGCGCGCAACCGCGTCCGCCTAGCGGGCGGAGGCCGGGGCCAGTACCCACTGGGCCCGCTGGTCCTCCAGGCCCCCGCGGCTCCCCAGGGGAGCGAGCGTCGTCGAAGCACAGGCCGGCCTCTTGTGGCCCGCCGACCCCGATGGTCGGCGGGCCCGAGGACCCCGTCCGGGAGCCACCCGGGGTTGGGGGACGGCGCAGCTTGGGAAAACCTCAGAAGACTGGTCAGACCAGAAGACTTTCGACACCCCGCCGAGGGCGGGGCGCCGAGCGAGACTACGAGCCCCTGTGCGGCCTCGCGTCCGCACGGCGGCACCGGGAAAGGGTCCGGCCCGAGCATCCGTAGGGATGCCGGCCGGCCATCGGTGCCCTGCCGTGCCCGGATGCGGAGCCCGGGGGCCTGACGGGAGATCCACCCGCATGCTCGATAACACCGATCCGCAGCAGTCTGCGGCAACGGAACAGAACGAGTCCGCCGTCGCCGGTGGCGAGGGCGCGTCCGCCGCGCCGCCGCGCCGTCGTCGCCGGGCGGTGTCCCGCCCGGCGGGCACCCCGCAGGGAGCGGCCGCCGAGGCCGCCGAGACGGTGATCCCGGCCGAGACGCCCGCCGCGGCGCCCGCCGCCGAGGCCGCGCCTGCCGCCGCCGAGGCCGAGCCGGTCGCGGAGAAGCCGGTCCGGGCCCGCCGGACCCGCAAGCGTGCCGAGGCCCCCGCCGGGGCGCCGGAGGCCACTCCGATCGTCGTCACCGCGCCGGAGGCCGCCGAGGCCGCTTCCGCGCAGGAGCCCGCCGCCGAGGCCGAGCCGGTCGCGGAGAAGCCCGCCCGGGCCCGCCGGACCCGCAAGCGTGCCGAGGCGCCGGTCAGCGCGCCCGCCGCCGTCGAGGAGCCGGCCGCCCCGGCCGCGCCCGTCGAGGCGCCCGCCGCCGTCGAGGCTCCCGCCGCCCCGGCCGCGCCCGCCGAGGAGGCCCCGGCCGCGCCGGCCCGTCGTGCCCGCCGCCGCCGCGTGGTCGAGGCCGCGCCGGTGGTCGTCGAGGAGGCCCCGGCCGAGGAGCCGGTCGCCGAGGAGGCGCCCGCCGAGGAGGAGGCCGAGGTCGTCGCGCCCGAGCCGGCCGCCGCGCCGGAGCCCGCCCCGGCCCCCGTGGCCGCCGAGGCCGAGCCGCCGCAGCGGGTGCGCCGCCGCGCGGTCCGCCCGTCCACCGCGATCTTCCAGGCTCCGGTCTTCCAGGAGCCGGCCCCCTACGTCGCCCCGGCCGCGCAGCCCGCCGCCGCGCAGCCTGCCGCCGCCGCTCCGGCCCCGGCTCCGGCCGAGACCCCGGCCGCGGCCCCGGCCGTGCAGGCCACCGAGGACGAGGACGAGTTCGAGTACAGCGGCGTCGGCCGTCGTCGTCGCACCCGCACCCAGGTGCGGGTGCAGACCCCGTCCCGCCGCAAGGCCGCCGCCCAGGCCGCGCCGGCCGCCCCGGCAGTCCAGGCCGCGCCGGCCGCGCCGGTCGTCGAGGAGCCGGTCCCGGCGCCCGCCGTGGAGGCTCCGGCCGCCGTCGAGGCGCCCGCCGCCACCGGCCCGGAGGCCGAGGACGAGTGGGAGGACGGCCGTCCGTCCCGCCGTCGCCGTCGGGGCGGCCGCCGCCGCCGTCGTGGCGAGGCCGAGGAGTTCGAGGCCGAGACGGCCGAGGCCGAGCAGCCCGTCGAGGAGCCGGTCGTCGTCGAGGACGAGGAGGGCGAGGAGGAGGACGACCTGTCCGCCGGCCTGGCCTCGTCCCGCCGCCGTCGTCGCCGTCGCCGCCGCAGCGGTGAGGCCGGCGCCACCGAGGCCGCCGAGACCACCGAGGACGGCGTCCGCACGGTCGTGAAGGTGCGCGAGCCGCGCCGCCGCTCGACCGAGCCGTCGTTCGACCCGGACGAGGTGCAGTCCATCAAGGGCTCCACCCGCCTGGAGGCGAAGAAGCAGCGCCGTCGCGAGGGCCGCGAGCTGGGCCGCCGCCGGGTGCCGATCATCACCGAGGCCGAGTTCCTGGCCCGCCGCGAGTCGGTCGAGCGCGTCATGGTGGTGCGCCAGAACGGCCAGCGCACCCAGATCGGCGTCCTCGAGGACGGCGTGCTGGTCGAGCACTACGTCAACAAGGAGCAGGCCACCTCGTACGTCGGCAACGTCTACCTGGGCAAGGTCCAGAACGTGCTGCCGTCGATGGAGGCCGCCTTCGTCGACATCGGCAAGGGCCGCAACGCGGTGCTGTACGCCGGCGAGGTCAACTTCGGCTCGCTGGGCGGCCACGGCGGCCCGCGCCGGATCGAGTCGGTGCTGAAGTCCGGCCAGTCCGTGCTGGTGCAGGTCTCCAAGGACCCGATCGGCCACAAGGGCGCCCGCCTGACCAGCCAGATCTCGCTGCCCGGCCGCTACCTGGTGTACGTGCCCGAGGGCTCGATGACCGGCATCTCCCGCAAGCTGCCGGAGAACGAGCGGGCCCGCCTGAAGCAGATCCTCAAGAAGATCGTCCCGGACGACGCGGGCGTCATCGTCCGCACCGCCGCCGAGGGCGCCTCCGAGGAGGAGCTGACCCGCGACGTCCAGCGCCTCCAGCAGCAGTGGGAGGACATCCAGAAGAAGGCCGCGACCGGCAACGCCCCCGCGCTGCTGTACGGCGAGCCGGACATGACCGTCCGGGTCGTCCGCGACATCTTCAACGAGGACTTCACCAAGGTCATCGTCTCCGGGACCGAGGCGTGGAGCACCATCCACGACTACGTCTCCAATGTGGCCCCGGACCTCACCGAGCGGCTCCAGCGGTGGACCTCCGAGGTGGACGTCTTCGCCACCTACCGGATCGACGAGCAGCTGATGAAGGCGCTGGACCGCAAGGTCTGGCTGCCCAGCGGCGGTTCGCTGGTGATCGACCGCACCGAGGCGATGGTCGTCATCGACGTCAACACCGGCAAGTTCGTCGGCCAGGGCGGGAACCTCGAGGAGACCGTCACCCGGAACAACATCGAGGCGGCCGAGGAGATCGTGCGCCAGCTGCGGCTGCGCGACCTCGGCGGCATCATCGTGATCGACTTCATCGACATGGTGCTGGAGTCCAACCGCGACCTGGTGCTGCGCCGCCTGCTGGAGTGCCTGGGCCGGGACCGGACCAAGCACCAGGTGGCCGAGGTCACCTCGCTGGGCCTGGTGCAGATGACCCGCAAGCGGGTCGGCCAGGGCCTGCTGGAGTCCTTCTCCGAGCCCTGCGTGCACTGCAACGGCCGCGGCGTGATCGTCCACATGGAGCAGCCGAGCACCCACGTGCACGCTCCGGCGGCTCCGGCCGGCGAGGCGGGCGCGGGCGGCGGCAAGCGCCGGCGCCGGGGCAAGGGCGGGGCGTCCCAGGAGGAGCTCCAGGCCGCCGCCGAGGCGGGCGTGGAGGGCGTGGAGGCCGTCGAGGCGGCCACCGAGGCGCCCGAGCGCGAGGAGATCCGCGAGGAGATCGAGGGCCAGCTGGCGATCGAGGTGCCGGCGGCCGAGGCCCCGTCCGAGGTCGTCGCCGAGCCGGTGGCCGAGGCGCAGGCCCAGCCGAGCCTGGTCGAGATCCCGGCCGCCACCGCGGCGCCCGCCGGCCGCACCCGCCGTCGTGCGGTGCGCAAGGCGACGGCTCCGGCCGGTGCGCCGGCCGATGCCGAGATCGTGGTGCTCCAGGCGCGGGCCGACGCGGCGCTGGAGGCGGCCTTCACGGCCGCCGAGGCGCCGGCCGAGGCCCCTGCGGCTCCGGTCGAGGCTCCGGCCGAGACGCCCGCCGCGGCCGAGCCGGTCGCCGAGGCTCCGGCCGAGGCCGCCGCCGAGGTCGCCGAGGCCCCCGCGGAGGCTCCGGCCGAGGAGTCCGCCGAGGAGGCGCCGGCGCCGAAGAAGCGGGCCGCGCGCAAGACCGCCGCGAAGAAGACGGCCGCCAAGAAGACCACGGCGGCCGCCGCGAAGAAGACCACCGCCCGCAAGACCGCCACCAAGCGGACCAGCGCGGCGGCCAAGAAGGCCGCGGCCGCCGAGGGTGATTCGGCAGCCGAGTAGTGCCCGCGGTCCGGGGGCGGGTCACCGCCCGCCCCCGGGTCCGTACGGTCCGGTTTGCCCCTGCGGCGGCCGGTCCGTATTCTTGACCCTCGGCGTGTCTACGCCTTGCTCCCGAGCACATCACCTTCCGGGCCCTCGTCAGAGGTGTCGGGGAGAGGCCCCTGTGTCCGTACCCAGGTGGCTGGCATCAGGAGCTCCGACCGAGTTAGGAAATGGGGTACCGCATGTACGCGATCGTTCGCGCAGGCGGCCGCCAGCACAAGGTCGCCGTCGGCGACGTGCTGGAGATTGACCGTATCGAGGCCAAGCCGGGTGACTCGGTGGAGCTCTCCACCATCCTGGTCGTCGACGGTGACGCCGTCACCTCCGACCCGTGGGTGCTGGCCGGCGTGAAGGCTCACGCCGAGGTGGTCGACCAGACCAAGGGCGACAAGATCGTCATCCTGCGCTACAAGAACAAGACCGGCTACCGTCGTCGCCAGGGTCACCGCCAGCAGCACACCGCTGTGCGGATCACGAGCATCGACTCCGTCAGCAAGTAAGGGGATAGCGAGATGGCACACAAGAAGGGCGCAAGCTCTACCCGTAACGGCCGTGACTCGAACGCCCAGCGCCTCGGCGTCAAGCGCTTCGGCGGCCAGGTTGTCTCCGCCGGCGAGATCCTCGTCCGCCAGCGCGGCACCCACTTCCACCCGGGTGCGGGCGTCGGTCGCGGTGGCGACGACACCCTGTTCGCGCTGACCGCCGGTGCCGTGCAGTTCGGCACCCGCCGCGGCCGCAAGGTCGTCAACATCGTGGCCACCGAGGCCTGAGTCCGACAAGACTCACAATGAAGGGTGGGCCGGAATGATCCGGTCCACCCTTCATGCTTTACAGCAGGTCAACACTTTCTTCGCACTGGAGGCACACCCATGACCACCTTCGTGGACCGCGTCGAGCTGTACGTCGCCGCGGGTAACGGGGGCCACGGCTGCGCCTCCGTGCACCGGGAGAAGTTCAAGCCGCTCGGGGGGCCGGACGGCGGCAACGGCGGGGAGGGAGGCAGCGTCATCCTGACCGTGGACGCCCAGGTCACGACGCTGCTGGAGTACCACCACTCGCCCAAGCGCAAGGCGACCAACGGCAAGCCCGGTGCGGGCGGCAACCGCACCGGCGCGGACGGCCAGGACCTCGTGCTGCCGGTGCCGGACGGCACCGTGGTGATGGACAGGCAGGGCAACGTGCTCGCCGACCTGGTCGGCCACGGCACCAGCTTCGTCGCCGCGGCCGGCGGCCGCGGCGGCCTGGGCAACGCGGCGCTGGCGTCGGCCCGTCGCAAGGCGCCCGGCTTCGCGCTGCTGGGCGAGCCCGGCGAGGCCCGCGACATCGTGATGGAGCTCAAGTCCGTCGCCGACGTGGCCCTGGTGGGCTACCCGAGCGCCGGCAAGTCCTCGCTGATCTCGGTGCTCTCCGCCGCCAAGCCGAAGATCGCGGACTACCCCTTCACCACCCTGATCCCGAACCTGGGCGTGGTCACCGCCGGCGACACCGTCTACACCGTCGCCGACGTCCCCGGCCTGATCCCGGGCGCCAGCCAGGGCCGCGGCCTCGGCCTGGAGTTCCTGCGGCACGTCGAGCGCTGCTCGGTGCTGGTCCACGTGCTGGACTGCGCCACCCTGGAGCCCGGCCGCGACCCGCTGACCGACCTGGAGACCATCGAGGCCGAGCTGTCCGAGTACGGCGGCCTGGACGACCGTCCGCGCCTGGTCGCGCTCAACAAGGTCGACGTGCCGGACGGCCAGGACATCGCCGACCTCACCCGCGCCTCGCTGGAGGAGCGCGGCTACCGCGTCTTCGAGGTCTCCGCCGCCTCCCGCAAGGGCCTGCGCGAGCTGAGCTTCGCGATGGCGCAGATCGTCGGCGAGGCGCGGGCCGCCAAGCCGGTCGAGGAGTCGACCCGGATCGTGCTGCGGCCCAAGGCCGTGGACGACGAGGGCTTCACCATCACCGAGGAGGACGGCGCCTACCGCATCCGCGGTACCAAGCCGGAGCGCTGGGTCCGCCAGACCGACTTCTCCAACGACGAGGCCGTCGGCTACCTCGCCGACCGGCTGGCCCGCCTCGGCGTCGAGGAGAAGCTCTGGAAGGTCGGCGCCCAGGAGGGTGACACCGTCATCATCGGCCCGGACGAGAACGCCGTCGTCTTCGACTGGGAGCCGACCATGGCCGCCGGCGCCGAGATGCTCGGCCGCCGCGGTGAGGACCACCGCTTCGAGAACCCGCGCCCGGCGGTCGACCGCCGCCGCGAGAAGCAGAAGGGCCGGGACGCGGCCGAGTCCGAGTTCCTCGCCTTCGAGGCGCTCTCCAGCGGCCGCCAGGCGGCCATCGAGGGCGACGACGAGGACTGACGAGCCTGAACCGCAGCGCTGAACCGCGGCGCTGAACCGCAGTGCGGCCCCGCCACCGTCCCGGGTGGCGGGGCCGCGTTGTTTCCCCCGACCGCTGGGACGTCACTGCGCCGAGGGGGAGCGGGCCCGGTCCCGTCCGTGCGCCGCCGCCCGGCCCGTACGGGGCCGCAGGCACGGGTGCGCCCGGCGGGAGGCCGCCCCGCCCCGGGCTGACGCCCGGTCAGGGGCCGTTCCGCGCGGCCCGGTTGCCCGACGCCCCGTGGCGAGGCCGCGGCCGGGCCGGGTCCAGCCGGTGAAATGGCCTGCGGGCGGACTGCGCAGATCGCGTAGATTGCGGAGGACGGCAGGGCCCGGGTCCGCCGTTGTCCGCAACACACCGGAAGGGCGTACAGCGAGATGAGCGAGGACTCACTGCGGGAGGAGGTGCTGACCGCCCGGCGGATCGTCGTCAAGGTCGGCTCCTCCTCACTCACCACGGCGGCCGGCGGCCTGGACGCCGACCGGGTCGACGCCCTGGTCGACGCGCTCGCCAAGATCCGCAGCCGCCCGGACTCCCCGGAGGTGGTCCTGGTCTCCTCCGGCGCCATTGCGGCCGGCCTCGCCCCGCTCGGCCTCGACCGGCGGCCCAAGGACCTCGCCCGCCAGCAGGCCGCCGCCAGCGTCGGCCAGGGCCTGCTGGTCGCCCGCTACACCGCCTCCTTCGCCCGGTACGGCATCCGGGTCGGCCAGGTGCTGTTGACCGCCGAGGACGCCAGCCGCCGCGCCCACTACCGCAACGCCTACCGGACGCTCGACCAGCTGCTCGCGATGGGCGCCATGCCGATCGTCAACGAGAACGACACCGTCGCCACCGCCGAAATCAAGTTCGGGGACAACGACCGGCTGGCCGCACTGGTCGCCCACCTCGTCCGGGCCGACCTCCTGGTGCTGCTCTCCGACGTGGACGGCCTCTACGACGGCGACCCGAGCCGCCCCGGCACCAGCCGGATCGCCGAGGTGGCCGGCCCGCACGACCTCGACGGCATCGAGATCGGCAGCGCGGGCAAGGCCGGCGTCGGCACCGGCGGCATGGTCACCAAGGTCGAGGCGGCCCGGATCGCCACCGGCGCCGGCATCCCCGTGGTGCTCACCGCCGCCAGCCAGGCCGCCGACGCGCTGGCCGGCCGGCCCACCGGCACCCTCTTCCTGCGCACCGGCAGCCGCTCCTCCGACCGGCTGCTCTGGCTGGCCCACGCCAGCAGCCCGCGGGGCTCCCTGCACCTGGACGACGGGGCGGTGGAGGCGGTCGTCTCCGGGGGCGCCTCACTGCTGCCCGCCGGGGTCACCAAGGTCGACGGCGAGTTCGCCGCGGGCGATCCGGTCGACCTTCTTGCGGAAAACGGCCACATCGTGGCGCGCGGACTGGTCAACTTTGATGCGAGGGAGTTGCCCCGCCTGCTCGGCCGGTCCACCCGCGACCTGGCCCAGGAGTTCGGCGCCGCGTACGAGCGGGAGGTCGTCCACCGCGACGACCTGGTCGTCCTGCGCGGCTGACCCTGCCGCGGGCGGCACGGGCGGCACCGCACGAGGTGAACGCCCGGCCGCGGGCGAGGAGGGCTCAGCCGTACACGCCGGGCCGGGGCCGGCGGGCACGACGACACGACATCGCCGAACAGGAGGCCGCCGGTGGAACGCAGGCGCGAGGCAGCGCTGACCGGAGGAACGGCGGGCCGGCGGCTGACCAGCATCGACGGCGGACGCGGGAGCGAGGGCCCCGCCGGACCCGCCGGTGAGCCGCCCCAGGGGCCCGGCCCGGTGCGCGGCGTCCGGCCGGACCAACGGGGCGCGGGCGACCCGCCCGCCGTGCCCGAGCAGGCCCGGCTCTGGCACGTGGTGCTGAGCGTCTCCGGGCAGGTCACCCCGCTGTCCGAACTGCGGGCCGGGCTGGAGCGGCTGGCACACGACCACTCGTTCTTCCTGACCGCCCGCTACGCCGCCGACCACGCGGAGATCCGTTACTGGGAGCAGGCCCGGGACCTCCACGACGCGGCGGCGATCGCGCTGCGGCTGTGGGGCGAGCACAAGGCGACGGCGAAGCTGCCGCCGTGGGAGATCGTCGGCCTGGAGGTGGTCGACCGGGCGACCTACCACAAGCGGGTCGCCGAGGGCTTCGGCGACCCGCCCCCGCAGCTGGGCGGCGTCCACCCGTACTGAGCCCCCGCCACCGGGCCCGGCCCGGCGTCTCACCGGGCGAAATACCCGGCGGGCGGCGGTCGTGCAGTCGCTACCCTTGGCGCATGACCAGCGACCTCGCCACCGCCGACAGCCCCGTCCTCGCCGTAGCGCGCCGAGCCAGGGAGGCCGCCGCCGCGCTCGCCCCGCTGCCGCGCCGGGCGAAGGACGCCGCGCTGCTGGCGGTCGCGGACGCCCTGGTGGCCCGCAGCGACGAGATCACCGCGGCCAACGCCGAGGACGTCGCGCGGGCCCGCGCGGCCGGCACCGCCGAGTCGGTGATCGACCGGCTGACCCTCACCGACGAGCGGATCGCCGCGATCGCCTCCGACGTCCGCGACGTGGCCGGCCTGCCCGACCCGGTCGGCGAGGTGGTCCGCGGCTACACCCTGCCCAACGGCCTGGACGTCAGGCAGGTCCGGGTGCCGCTCGGCGTCGTCGGCATCATCTACGAGGCCCGGCCCAACGTCACCGTGGACGCCGCCGCGCTCTGCCTGAAGTCCGGCAACGCGGTGCTGCTGCGCGGCTCGGCCTCCGCGTACCGCTCCAACACCGCGCTGATCGCGGTGCTGCGCGACGCCGTGGCCTCGGCCGGCCTGCCCGCCGACGCCGTCCAGCTCGTCCCGGGCGAGAGCCGGGACTCTGTCCAGGAGCTGATGCGCGCCCGCGGCCTGGTGGACGTGCTGATCCCGCGCGGCGGCGCCTCGCTGATCCGGACCGTGGTCGAGGGCTCGACCGTCCCCGTGATCGAGACCGGCACCGGCAACTGCCACGTCTACGTGGACGCGCAGGCCGACCCGGCGATGGCCGTCGGCATCCTGCTGAACTCCAAGGCCCAGCGGGTCAGCGTCTGCAACTCCGCCGAGACCCTGCTCGTCCACCAGGACATCGCGGACACCTTCCTGCCGCTCGCGCTGGCCGCCCTGGCCGGCGCCGGGGTCACGGTGCACGGCGACGACGCGGTGCTCAAGGCCGCCGAGGGCTCGCCCGCCACCGTCGTGCCGGCCACCGAGGAGGACTGGGAGACCGAGTACCTCTCCTACGACCTGGCGGCCGCCGTGGTGCCCTCGCTGGACGCCGCCGTCGCGCACATCCGCCGCTGGTCCTCCGGCCACACCGAGGCCATCGTCACCACCTCGCAGGCCGCCGCCCGCCGCTTCACCCAGCTGGTCGACGCCACCACGGTCGCCGTCAACGCCTCGACCCGGTTCACCGACGGCGGTGAGTTCGGATTCGGCGCCGAGATCGGCATCTCGACCCAGAAGCTGCACGCCCGCGGCCCGATGGGCCTGCCCGAGCTGACCAGCACCAAGTACATCGTCACTGGTGACGGGCACGTCCGGGGCGAGGCGACGCAGACCGTGGGCGGCGCGGCCGACGCCGGCTGAGCCCGGCCGCACGGCGGTCCGTCACACGTGTGACGGACCAACTGCGAGGAGCCACAGACAAAACGCCCGCCCGGTAATACGCTGAATCCGTGGCTGAGGATGTGGGGGGCTTGCCGTACCCCGACGGCGCCGACCACGGTGGTGCGGACGACGAGTTCGCCACCGTGGTCTTCGATGAGGCCTTCGTCCGCTCCGCCGCCGTGCACGAGCCGACGGCCAAGGAGCGGCAGCTCGCCGCCGCCGAGGCCCGGTTCGAGCCGGACGCGGCGGTGTCGGGCTGGGGCTATGACGTCCCGGTCGGTGACGGGCTCCCGCTGGAGCTGCGCCCGTACCCGAGCGGGCTCGACGACGACCGCCTCTACCCCGACCCGTGGTCGGGCCCCGGCCGGGCGGCCGGGCGCCGGACCCGCCGGTGGGGCCGGGCCGGCGGCTACGATCCGGTGCGGGCGTCCAGCGGGCGCTACGTCGCCCAGCAGCGCTGGCACCGGCCGGTGGCCTGGGTGCTCGCCGTGATCATGGGCGTGAGCCTGGTCGCGGTGGCGGTCGCGGCGGTCTACCAGGGCGTGGGCGGGGCCGGCAGTGGCACGCCCCGGCGGCCCGAGTCCGGCAGCAGCAGCGTCGGGGCCGACCCGGCCTCCTCGCCGGCCGAGCCGTCGCTCGTGGTCACCGCACCGGCGGGCTGATCCGCTGAGGGTGGTGCGCCCCCGGGCGGGCGGTCACGCGGCGTCCCCGGGAATGTGCGCGGGCGCCCTCGTGGCGGGGCGCCGGTGCGTCTTACCCTGGTGTCATGGGTGACCCGCGAGAGCCTCCGGAGGGTGCGCCCGACGGTGGTTCCGGAAACGAGGACGAGTACCGGTCCGTCGTGTTCGACGAATCGTTCGTCCGGGCTGCCCGCATCCAGGAGCTGTCCGCCCGGGAGCGGCTGGCGGGCTCGTTCGGCCGGGCGACCCGGACGCGCGTGCGGCTCGGACCGCTGGGCACCGTGCCGCGGCAGGCGCTCGCACTGCTGCTGCTGATCCTGCTGGCCTTCGCGGCCGCCGTGTACTTCGGCATCAGCGCTCCGAACCGGCAGACCGCGCGTCCCGAGGGCAGCCAACTGACCGTCAGCCTGGTGGCGTTGAGCCCGGCTTCGGCGGTCCGGCCGGTCGCCGACCCGGCCAGTCCGTTCGCCGCGCTGCCGGCCGGCTACGGCGACGGCGCCATCGGTCTCGGCACGCCCGCGGGGGCGGCCACCGAGCACTTCAGCAGGGTCGAGGTGACCAAGGCGCTCGACACCGTGCAGCGCTACCTGGTCGCCTCCTCGCTCGCGCCGGCGGCCCTGGTCCAGGGGGCCACCGCCGACGTGCGGGCCTTCGTCACGCCAGGCGAGCAGGCCCAGTTCGACACGAGCGTGTCCCAGCCCGTCGACGACCGCCACCACGCGCTGACCGGCTGGGTGGTCCGCTTCGACCCGACGCAGGTCGCGTTGGCGGCCGACAGCGTGAAGGTGGCGGGCGCGATGCGGATCGACGAGGCGGACAGCAGCACGCTGCAGATCACCACCGACCACACCTTCGTCTACGCGCTGAAGCCGGCCGGGGCGCCGAGCGGCGCGCCGGTGACGCTGGAGACCGTGCGGCGGCAGCTGACCTTCCAGTTCGACCGGATCGACCTGGCCTCCGCCCAGCTGCGGCTGGTGGACTCGGTGCTCCAGGCCGGGCCGGTGCCGTGCAGCGGCTCGCTGGCGGCCTTCGTCCAGCCGGTGCTGGCCGGGCCGGACGGCACCGCGGCGCCCGCGCCGACGGCGGTCGACCCGGGCAACCACGCCCGCCCGGCCTGGCAGGTCTGCGCGGTGCTGGCGGGCGGCTGAGCGGCCCGCCACCGGGAGCGGACGCGCCGACGGCCCCCGGCGCGGGCCGGGGGCCGTCGGGCGGGGCGGCGTCAGTCCTGGTCGCGGGAGCCGTGGCCGTCCTGCCCGTCGCGGGGCGTGGAGCCGTTGCTACGCGCGGCACCGGCGAAGGTGTCGCGGAGCTTGCCGCCGACCGTGGCCGCGCCGCCGGCGACGTCGCGGATCAGGCCCATCAGCGGGTCCTTGCTCTCCTTCACCGAGCTGCTGTAGTGGTCGGCGGCGGCCTTCCACTGCTCGCCGACCGAGGCGTCGGGGTCGTCGGTGCGGCGCGGGTAGGCGCCGGCCAGGATCGAGCGGTACTCGTCGCTCTCTGCCCACTTCTTCAGCCGGGCGACCCGGACCACCGCGAACGGGTGGCTCTGCGGCAGCACCTGGAGCAGCTTGAGCACACCGTCGCGCAGGTCGCCGGCCTTCTCGTACTCCTCGGCCTGCTCCAGGAAGGCGTCGACGTTCATCTCGGCCAGGTTGTGGCCGCCAGCCAGCTTCATCAGGGCCCGCATGGACGCCTGGAGGTCCTGCCCGGCGAGCAGGCCGGCCCGGTCGCTGGAGAGCTCGGCCTTGCGGAACCACTCCTTGAGCGCGGTGACGATCGCCATGATCGCCAGGTTGCCGAGCGGCACCCAGGCGATCCGGGCGGCGATGTTGGTGAGGATCAGCAGCATCGTCCGGTAGACGGCGTGGCCGGACATCGCGTGGCCGACCTCGTGGCCGATGACGGAGCGCAGCTCCTCCTCGTCGAGCAGTTCGACCAGGCCGCTGGTGACCACGATGATCGGGGTGTCGATGCCGATGCAGTACGCGTTGACCGTCGGGTCCTGGCTGACGTAGAGGTCCGGGACCTTCTCCAGGTCCAGCACGTACGCGGCGTCGCGCACCATGTCGTACAGCTCGGGGAACTGACGCTCGGAGGTCTTCACGGCGGTGGCCAGGAACATCAGCCGGATCGAGCGCTCGGAGACCAGGCCGGCGAGCTTCTTCAGCACGTCGTCGAAGCCGGTCAGCTTCCGCAGCGCGACCAGGGCGGAACGGTCCGCCGGGTGCTCCCAGGCCCGGGTGGAGATCTCCGGGAAGCGCTGGCGGCGCCGGCTGGGCGCCTTCTCGGTGGTGTCGGTCATGGGTGTGAGTACCTCCTGGTCGACGGCGGCCCCGGCCGCTGGCCGGCCCCCGCTGGTCTTCGCCTGCAACGACTGTCTGTGCAACGTCCGTGGTTGCGTACTCGTCCCCGCGGCCGCCCCGTCGGCCCGGCGCCCGTTCGGGGCGGGCCCCGGGCCGCACCCCGGGCCCGCCCCGGGAACGCGGTGCGGTGCGCGGCGCGGACGGGGCCGGAGGGGGCGGTGGGCGGCGCGGATGTGAGACCGGTTTACCCTGAATGACCTGGAGAGCCGAGACCACACCTGGCCGCGGTACCGAGCAGTCCGAGGAGCCCGCAGATGTCCACCGACGCCCTTGTCAGCCTGGCCGGCCCGATCTCCACGGAGAACGGCCCCGGGCTCTTCTTGCGGATCATCGTGGTGGCCTCGTTCGTCGGCGTCGGCCTGCTGGCCTGGATCCTGCTGCGGGCCGGCCGCAACAACTGAGCCCCCTCGGGCAGTCCACCGGGCACCTCCTTCCGGCCCTCCGGGCACCGGGCGGCCGGGCCCCGCAGCCCCGGGGCCCGGCTCACACCGGATCAGACGCGGTGGGCCGCCGAGCGGTTGCCTTGTAGGCCCCCGTACGATGACGGGTGGGCCCTCACCGGCCCGTACCACCCCCTGGTCCGTCATCCGAGCCGAGAAGGTCCGCCGACCATGAGCACTGCCGCCGCACTTCCCGTCCTGAACCTGCTCGCCTCCGAGGGCGAGGGGGGCAACCACGAAAGCCTGAACCCGTACCTGACGGGTGGCGCCGCGCTGTTCATCCTCCTGGTGATGCTCTACGTGACCACCCGCTTCAACCGGGACCGCTGAGCCGCGTTCCGGGACGGCCGAGCGCCGTTCCGGGCCGCCCGGGGGAGCGTCCGGCAGGTGCGCCGGCCGCTCCCTCACGCATCTCCCGGCCTCTCCCGGGGGCCGCACCCGGGCGTTCCCGCACCGTAACGGGCGTCGCGTAAGGTATCGCGGCATGGGAGAGCAGGCCGGGAATCCCGGCGGACCGGCACCGGTGAAGAGGCGCCTCGGCGTGATGGGCGGCACCTTCGACCCGATCCACCACGGGCACCTGGTCGCCGCCAGTGAGGTGGCGAGCGCGTTCCACCTGGACGAGGTGGTCTTCGTCCCCACCGGGCAGCCGTGGCAGAAGACCGACCGGCACGTCACGCCGGCCGAGGACCGCTACCTGATGACGGTCATCGCGACCGCGGAGAACCCGCAGTTCTCGGTCAGCCGGATCGACATCGACCGCGAGGGCCCGACGTACACCGTCGACACCCTGCGCGACCTGCGTGCGATGCACCCGGACGCCGACCTCTTCTTCATCACCGGCGCCGACGCGCTCGCCCAGATCCTCTCCTGGCGGGACTCCGAGGAGCTTTTCTCGCTCGCCCACTTCATCGGCTGCACCCGGCCGGGGCACACTCTTTCGGACGCCGGGCTTCCGGTGGGCGGGGTCTCCCTGGTGGAGGTCCCGGCGCTGGCCATCTCCTCCACGGACTGCCGCAACCGGGTCGCCAAGGGCGAGCCGGTCTGGTACCTCGTCCCGGACGGCGTGGTCCGCTACATCGACAAGCGGGCGCTCTACGCGCCGCACCGGACCTGATCCCCGGAGGGGCCGACCGATGAGCGATCGCAGGGGACCGCAGGACGACTGGTCCACCGGGCAGTACCCGCAGCAGCGGCAGCAGCAGTACGACCAGTACGGGCAGCCGGTGCAGGGCGGCGGGTACGAGCAGCCCTACGAGCAGTACGACCAGTACGGGCAGCCGGTGCAGCAGCCGTACGGGCAGGACGGCTACGCCGGCTACCCGGGCCAGCAGGGCCAGGACCAGTACCAGCAGGCCTACCAGCCGTACGAGCAGCCCCGGCAGGGCGGCGGGTACGAGCAGCCGTACGAGCAGCCCTACGAGCAGTACGACCAGTACGGGCAGCCGGTGCAGCAGCCGTACGGGCAGGACGGCTACGCCGGCTACCCGGGCCAGCAGGGTCAGCAGGGCCAGGACCAGTACCAGCAGGCCTACCAGCCGTACGAGCAGCCCCAGCAGTACACGGCGGCGCCGGTGGTCACCGGGCCGGACGCCGTGCTCGCCGCGCCCGCCGCGGCGGCCCCCGCTGCCGCCCCGGCGCCGCCGCGCCCGCGCACGCCC